>CBDUKG010000001.1:0-132298 GCA_965367745.1 uncultured Flavobacteriaceae bacterium
GAATCAGGAGAAGAAGAAACAATAGTAATAGAAGCTATTGTAGGAATGGATCAAGGCGGACAAACATTAACAAATACAATTAGTAACAGTCAAGATCAGGTTGATAGTGATTTAACAACTGATGATGCTGAGGAAACAATTGTAGTAACAAGTTCAGATTTAGTAACAGTAAAAACAGTAAGTAATGCAATTCCAAATGAAGGAGATACCATTACCTATTCAATAGCGGTAACTAATAATGGACCAAGTGATGCAACAGGAGTAAGTTTAACAGATTTATTACCAGCGGGCGTAACTTATGTAAGTGATGACCAAAGCGGAGCATACAATAGTGGATCAGGAATATGGACAATAGGAGCTATTTCTAGTAGCGCCACAGCAACGTTGAATATAACAGCAACAGTTGATGTAGGAACCGCTGGAAGTTCTATTACCAATGCGACTACCGCTGCAACAGGAGATCAGTCAGATCCTACTACGGATGGAGATATCTTAGAAGCTACTATCGATGTAGAGAATTTTGCAGACATCGTTTTAACGAAAGTAGTAGACAATGCGACACCGAATGTTGGAGATACCGTAACATATACGGTAACAGTTAGAAATAACGGACCTTCAAAAGTTACAGGATTGGTTGTAACAGATGCTTTACCAACAGGATTAACGTATGGTATAGTTTCACCAAGTGATGGAACTTGGACAGCACCAAATTGGAGCATTGATTTATTAGAATCAGGAGAAGAAGAAACAATAGTAATAGAAGCTATTGTAGGAATGGATCAAGACGGTCAAACATTAACAAATACAGTTAGTAACAGTCAAGATCAGGTAGATAGTGATTTAACAGATGATGATGCTTCAGAAACCATTGTAGTAACAAGTTCAGATTTAGAAATTGTTAAAACAGTAAGTAATGCAACTCCAAATGAAGGAGACACCATTACTTATACAATAGCAGTAACTAATAATGGACCAAGTGGAGCAACTAATGTTAGCTTAATTGATAATTTACCAGTTGGTGTAACATTTGTAAGTCATGCAACAGCGGAAGGAACATATAATAATGGTTCTGGTTTATGGACTATTGGAGATTTAGCAAATGGAGCAACAGCAATGCTGAGTATTACAGTAACAGTTGATGATGGAACTTTAGGACAAACAATTACCAATACTACAAGTGAAGTAATTGCAGATCAATCAGATTCAGACACAACTAATAATGTTGGAACTGTATCTATTGTTCCTACAGCGTATATTGATTTAAGCCTAACTAAATCAGTAGTAGATGACGTAGTTGCACCTGAAGTAGGTGATATGATTACATTTGAAATTAGAGTTGATAATGAAGGACCAACAGAAGCTACAGGAGTTCAAGTAACAGACTTGATTCCGTCAGGATATGACTTTGTTAATTATAGTTCTTCAATAGGTACTTATAATCCTATTACAGGATTATGGAATATTGGCTTTATAGAAATTGGTAATACAGCTGTGTTACTTGTTGATGTAATTGTTATGGATAGTGGAGATTATATGAATTGTGCAGAAATTACTGCTGCCAATGAATTGGATATAGATTCTATACCTAATAACTCTGATGCTGGTGAAGATGATTATGATTGTGCATCTGCGCCTCCAATTCAAGAACTAGATTTAAAAGTTGTAAAAACAGTAATTGCTGATAATCTAACCCCAATGGTTGGAACAGAAGTTTCATTTGAAATTAGATTGATTAACGATGGAAGTATTGAAGGAACAGAAATTGTTGTTACTGATTTATTACCAACAGGTTATACATTCTTAAATTATAGTTCTACAAGGGGTACTTATGATGATGGTAATGGACAATGGATAGTAGGTACAATAGTAGCTAGTGAAACAGAAGTGTTAGTTATAGACGCAATAGTAAATGCAACAGGAGATTATTTAAACTGTGCAACAATTACTGAAATGCATCAAACCGATACTGATTTGTCCAACAATACAAGTTGTATTGCTACAAATCCAATTAAAGTTATTGATTTAGAGTTAACTAAAGTAGTAGCATTAACTCCAGGAAATGAGGGACCAGTTAGTACAACAGGAGTTTTACAGCCATATGCTGAAACAAATGTAGACTTTACTATTACTGTAAGTAATAATGGACCTAGTGATGCGACTGGAGTGTTAGTAGCAGATTTATTACCAAATGGTTACAATTTTGTAAATGCATCAGTATCAACAGGTACTTATGATGATGGCTCAGGAATCTGGAATATTGGAACTGTCTTAAATGGTGCATCTGAAACTATGATAATAAGAGCATATGTTAATCCATTAGGAGATTGGTTAAATGTTGCAGAAGTAATTGCAGCAAATGAACTTGATATAGATTCTACGCCAAATAATGGAGATATTTTTGAAGATGATATGGATCAAATAGCTACGGAGCCAATTGTACCATTAACAATTCCTGAAGGATTTACTCCAAATGGAGATGGAATAAATGATGTATTTGAGGTCGAATTCTTAGAAGTATTGTACCCTAATTTTGCAATGGAAATTGTAAATAGATATGGTAATAAAGTATATGAATATAAACATAATGGAAATCCATACCAAACACCACAATGGTGGGACGGATACTCAACTGGAAGATGGAACTTCTCTAGTGACCAACTTCCTGCAGGTACATATTTCTATACGATCTACTTTAATAATGATGAAAGAAAACCACAAACAGGTTGGATATATTTAAGAAAATAAAAACACTAATTTCTGGAAAGAGAGTATCTTTAGAACTCTCTTTCCTTTAATATTTTTTAAACAACGTTTATGAAAAAATTTAGATTAATTTTAGGGGTTTTAGCCTTAATGTCATTAACAACCGTTTTTGGTCAACAAGACCCTCAATATACACAGTATATGTATAATATGAATATTTTGAATCCCGCTTATGCAGGTTCAAAAGGTGTTGGAAGTATTGGTTTATTAGGTAGAACGCAATGGGTTGGAGTTGAAGGAGCACCTAAAACAGTAACATTAGCAATGCACTCACCTATAGGAAGAGCTGTAGGTCTAGGTCTATCTGTAATTCACGATGAAATAGGTCCCGTAAAAGAAGATAATGTTTATGCAGATTTTTCTTATACGATTTTTACATCTAGTACTGGAAGATTAGCTTTCGGTTTAAAGGCAGGTGTTACCTTTATGGATGTTAGAGAACTAAGAATGGTAGATCCAGATCCATTAAACATTCCAATACATCAAACCTCTCCAAATTTTGGAGCAGGTGTATATTACTATACAGATAAATTTTATGCTGGATTATCAGCTCCTAATTTTTTAGAAACAAAGCATCTTGAAAAAACAGGAGGAGTGGTTAGTACTGCTTCAGAAAAAATGCACTACTTTTTAACATCTGGTTATGTATTTGATATTGCAGATAATCTAAAATTAAAACCTTCAACTATGATAAAAGCTACCGCTGGTGCACCTTTATCTGTTGATTTATCTTTAAATCTTTTAGTAGATGAAAGAGTTGAACTTGGATTGTCTCATAGATTTGATGATTCTATAAGTGGAATGATTGGCTTTCAAGTAAATGAAGATTTTAGAGTGGGATATGCATACGATTATACAACCACAAGATTTGGAGATTTTAATTCAGGATCTCATGAAATAATGTTATTATTTGACTTTAATAGAAAAAATGTTAAGAGTCCAAGATTCTTTTAATTAAAAACAATAGAAATATGAAAAAAATTACACTAATTATACTATTGTTTTGTGCAGGATACATAAATGCACAAGATGTTAATTATAAAATAAAAAACATTTCTGAAAACACTAAATTAGCTGATTTTGGAGTTACTTATTATGGAGAAAATGAGGCTGTATTTGCTTCATCTAGAAAGGATAAATCTATTAGAAATAGAAAATGGTATTTAAATAAACAACCTTATTTAGAATTATTTAAAGGTACAATAGGTGCTGATGGGGAAATAAATGATGTAGAACGGTTTTCAGAAATTATAAATACAAAGTACCATGAGTCTAATGTAACTTTTACAAAAGATTTACAAACAGTTTATTTTTCTAGAAATAACTATATTAACAAAAAAATCGAAAAAGATGAAGAGGGTTGGGTATTAATTCAATTATACAAAGCTTCAATAGGAGATGATGGAGAGTGGACTAATATAGAGCCAATGCCATTTAACAGTGATAATTACCAAACAGGTCATCCTGTGCTCAATGCGCAAGAAAACAAATTATATTTTACTTCAGATATGCCTGGTTCTCTAGGATCTACAGATATTTTTGTTGTTGATCTTAATTCAGATGGCACCTATGGAGAGCCAGTTAATTTAGGGCCGAATGTAAATACTAGAAGAAAAGAAATGTTTCCATTTATTGATGAAAACAATATACTTTATTTTTCTTCAAACGGATATCGAGATGGATTAGGGCAATTAGATGTTTATACAACAAAAATAATTGGAAAAGAAGCAATTGAACCTGCAACTAATTTAGGATATCCAATTAATAGTAAAAGTGATGATTTTGCTTTTGTTAAAAAATCAGGTGCAAATTGGGGCCATTTTTCTTCTAATAGAGAATTAGGAAAAGGAGATGATGATATTTATTACTTTGAAGAACTAGAGAAAGATGAACTTGACTGTAATCAATTGGTTGAAGGTGTGGTTAGAGAAAAAGAATCAGGAGCCTTATTGCCAGGAGCATTAGTAGTTTTATATGGTGAAGATGGTGAGAAAATAGAAAGTGTAATTGCTGATAAATATGCATCATTTAGTTTTAAAGTAGATTGTAAAACACCTTATAAAGTTGTTGGTTCTAAAGAAAATTATTCTGAGGATAGCGAAGAATTCGTAACTTCAAATATTCGCGACTTAGAATTGGCTATTGGATTAACAATTGAACCTAGTGAATTTATTGCTGTTCGAGGCAAACTAATGGTAAATATAAACCCAATTTACTTTGATTTGGATAAATCATTTATAAGAAAAGATGCAGCTATAGAATTAGAAAAGGTTGTAAGGGTAATGCAGAAATATCCTAATATAAAGATAGCATCTGGATCTCATACAGATAGCCGAGCAACGGATAGTTATAATATGAAATTATCAGATCGCAGAGCGAAATCATCTATAGAGTGGATTATTTCAAAAGGAATAGACCCTTCTAGAATAACTGGAAAAGGCTATGGAGAAACGCAACTTGTTAATAAATGTTCCGATGGTGTTAAATGTTCTGAAGCAGAGCACCAATTAAACAGAAGAACAGAATTTATAATTGTAAATCCTGAAGCGGTAAATCAATAATTAATTTATTTTTTAAATACAAAATGCCACAAATTGTGGCATTTTGTATTTAAAGATGTTTCTTTTTTTTAGTTCTAAAACCAAGCGATAAGATGTGGTTTTTTCAATATAAAACTTTCATGAGCTGTAAAATCAATAATCTTTTATTGCATTCCGAAAAATAATAAGAAATAATTCAAATTCAATTTATTTTAATTGGGATAAATACCTTTAGATAAGAAGCATCAATAAGATAGGGAAATTGAGTTTGAAATTGAAAATCAAGTAATAGACTAATTATATAATTGTTCTATAAACGCTTTTAACTTCCCCCCATGAAGGTTGCTTGCAATAATTTTTCCATTAGCGTCAATCAAAAAATTTGTTGGTAATGAAGTTATTCCATATTCAATAGCAATAGCTGTTTTAAAACCTTCAACTGTTGAAACATTTGTCCAAACTCTATTGTCTGTTTTAAGCGCTTTTAACCAACGTTCTTTATTAGAGTCTAAAGATATACCATAAATATTGAATCCTTTAGAATTGTATCGCGTATAGAGGTTATTTAGCAATGTGCTTTCTGTTCTACATGGTGGACACCAACTTGCCCAAAAATCTATTAAAGTGTATGTCCCTTTTATGGAATCTAATTCAATAAAGTTATTAAATTGATTGGGCATATTAATAGTTATGATAGTATTTCCAATACTTGTTTTTTTAAGAAGCTGAACTTTTTCAAGTAGTTTTTTTGTAATTTCTAAATTTGGATGTGCTTCTTCAAAATTAGTTACTATTTCGTCTAAAACTGCTAAATTTTCATTATTCCAACGGTTAGAAGTTGGATAAATGGCAATAGAAGTTCCCATGTTTTCTTTTACAAATTGCATCAACTCATTTAAATGAATTTTGTAATTTTCAACTTCAAGAGTTCTTAATTCAGTAATTTTTTGCTCGTCAAATTGCTGAGCTTTTAACTTTTTTATACTGTCTCGAACACTTGTAACCAATCTTTTTAAAGATGCTTTTCTAAAGGTTTCATAAGCGGTTAATAATTCGGTATCACTAGATCCTGAAACTATTAAATCTTCGGTTGAATTTCCTTCAATTATTATATGTTGACCTTTATCAATTGCAAGTTGAAGTGTTTTTTTGTTATCAAAAGTTAAGGTATAAATAGCTGGTTCTAAAAAATAAACAGCATTAAATTTCCCTCGTTTGTTAACTTTTAGGGTGTCAACTAGAATTGTTTTTTTAGTTTGAATATTTTCTATTTGTGAGAGTATAATATAATTTGTTTCTAAATTAGAAATACTCCCTGAAATAATAAATGAATTGTTGTTTTTAGTAAAACAACCGTTAAAAATTAATACTAAAAATGTGATGCTTAAGAAATAGAGGTTTCTATATAGTTTCATTAATTAAAAGTTTAATTTCTTTGACGTAAACCTATGTTTTAACTAACAAAATTATTACGAAATATCTAAATTCGTTTCATCTTTAACTACTGTAAAAAATTTCGGAAATATAGTAGTCGCTAAATTTTTTACGGGTTCATATAAAATAGAAGTTTCTTTTTGTTCTTCAGAAATAAACGGAATGGTATTATTAAGTTTAGTAAATACAGATAATAAAATGCTTAAAATAATTCCTATTTTTAAAGCTCCAAAACCACCACCAAGTATTTTATTTAACAACCCAAGCGAAGCAAAATCGGCAATTTTAGTAAGTAATTTACCTAACAATCCAATTGTTAAAACTATAATTGCGAAGGTAATTGCAAAGGAAATAATTGTAATATATCTTTCTTCCCAAGAAACGCGGTCTGCTAAAAAATTACCAACAAAATAAGAGAAGTGAATAGCTCCATAAACACCCGCAATTAAAGCGATTAGCGAAGCCACTTCAACAAATAAACCTTTAAATAAACCCCTAATAAAACCAAAAAGTAAGAGTGCCGCAATTATAATGTCAAAAGTATTCATAATAATGTTTTTGTAAATATACTCAACACATTTAGGTTTTTGAGAAATTTTACAAATTTATTTTTTTCTTTACCAAGGCAAAATTTTCAAACATAGCCGTTGTTATGGTTTAAAATTTTAAAGACGAAAAAGGGAAAAAGAAAGCGTAAAAAATCGAAAATCTAAGTGTTTTGGGTGTATACATGAATGGATTTGTATATTTGCAACCAAACTAAAAATATCAAATGTCTAGAGATCAAAAATTAAAGGAAGATTACGAGCAAATTCTCGAGATTTTAGCAACCAGATTTGGTGAAGGGGAGCAACTTAATTTAGATGCCATTATTTATTTAATTGGAGTCCAAGAATTAGGAAAAGGAGCCATAGAATTTAAAAAAGACGATAAAGTTAATTTAATGCATATTGCAATTTGCAGGTTATTAGAACCATTTGGTTATTACGAGTTTGAATTTTTTGATGATGATGGTTGGCCACATTATAAAGTTTTAGAAGAATTGCCACCCTTAAAATCGGGTGAACAAACGGTGCTTATAAAAGAAGCTATTGTGTTGTATTTTAAAGCGCAAGAATTAATACCAAGCTAATTATTAAAATAGTTTAAAATTTACTGGAATAATTTAGGTTACAGCTAGTTTTCTAATCATTTTTGAAAGTAATTTTGGAAAGAAACGTTTTACATACACCGCTAATTTTTCTTTAAAACCACCAATATAAACCTCTTGTTTTTCTTGTTCAATGGCTTTTAAAAGAAGTTTTGAAAACTTACCACTAGTTAAACCATTTTTTGTTGCGTTATCCATTTTGTTTTGTGCGGTTCCATTACCTGTTAAAGCATTTAAAGAAACGTTTGTTTGCACAAAACCAGGACAAGCAAGTGTTACTTTAATGTTATTTTGATAAACTTCAGCTCTTAAACTATCAAAAAAACCATGCAAAGCGTGTTTAGATGCTGCATAAGAGGAGCGTAAGGGAGTTCCAATTTTACCAACAATACTTGTTATTACAACAAAATGACCACTGTTTTTAGTCATAAAATAGGGGAGTAAAGCTTTTGTAAGTGCAATTGTTCCTAAATAATTAATATCCATAATACGTTTGTCAACAGTAATTAAAGTGTCTTTTACAAAAGATCTTTGGCTAATACCTGCATTGTTTATTAGTACATCTATACTGCCAAACAAACTTATAGCTTCCTTTACTTTCAAATTAAAATTGGTGTAATCTTCTAAATCAAGGGGAATAATTTTGACGTATTCAGGATTTTTACATTCATTTTTCACTTTTAATAATGCAGTTTCATTTCTTGAAGAAATAATGAGTTTGGCTTCTTGTCTTGAAAGCTCTAAAGCCAAAGATTTTCCTATTCCAGAAGATGCGCCTGTTATCCAAACTACTTTGTTAATAAAATTCATAAAATGTGATTTATTGCAAAATAATAAAAATACTTACATTTGGTTCGATTATTGAATACATTAACAAAAAATAAAATGACAAAAAAACTACTACTCTTACTTTTTTTAATAAGTGCAACAATCCAAAGTCAAACTTTTGTAAAGGGAACAATGAGTCCTGAAATTAGCGATTTAGAATATGTAATTTTATACCAATTAAAAGGCGCAAAACAATTGTATATTGCAAATGTTGAGATAAATAACGGGGAGTTTAAAGTAGATTTTCCAGAAAATTCACCTAAAGGAATGTACCGTTTAGTTTACGATATGAACAATGGGGGTTTTGTAGATGTGTTATTTACAAATGAATCTATTGAATTAAAATTCGATCCAACTTTTCCTTCAGGAACATTACAATTTTCAACTTCAGAAGAAAATAAATTATATGCTAATTATAAACTACAAACAGATAATTTAAAGCAAAAGCTAGATTCTCTTCAATTATCTTATTTCAGATTAAAAGATACTACAGCGCTTAAATTCACGAATCAATATTATAAAAAAACACGACAGAATTATTTAGAAACACAAACTAAATTTGAAGAAAAATCTAAAAATAAGATAGCAAATAATTTTATTAAAGCGAGTCAAAAATATTATGCTTCAGAAGTTTTTTCGTCTCCACAATTATATCTAAATAGTGAAAAATTACATTATTTTGACGCAATAGATTTTGAAGATACAGTATTGCAAAATTCAATTTTTTATACTGAAAAAATAGTAGATTATGTATTCTATTTAAACCAATCTGATGAAGTAGAGGTGCAAAATAAGTTATATATAAATGCTATTAATGAAGTTGTGGAGAAAATAGATGAAAATTTTGCTCTAAAAAGTGAAATTTTAACAACATTAATGTACAATTTTGCCCAATTAGAAAACACACTACTTATAGATTATATTATTGAAAACCTTTACAGTAAACTTCCTATAGAATATCAAAAATCATCTGATATAGCACAGATTCAAGATTTAGTAAAATTAGCAATTGGAAAAATTGCGCCAGATTTTTCTTGGGAAGAAAATGGAAGCGAAAACAGTTTATATAAAATAGATAAAGCGGCAACTTATATAGTGGTTTTTTGGAGTACAACCTGCTCTCATTGTTTGGTTGAAATTCCGCAATTGTACGAGTTTGTGAAAGATAATGAAGCAGTTCATGTAATTGCAATCGCTTTAGAAAATGATGAACTAGGGTTTAATCACCATACAGAAAAGTTTGATACATGGACAAATATTTTAGGGTTAGATAAATGGCAAAATTCTATTGCACGTAACTATAAAATTTCTTCAACACCTAATTATTTTGTATTAGATGAAAATAAAAAAATAATTTCTAAGCCTTATGATATAGAGGCCGTTAAAAATTACTTTAAAAAAGATTAGGGTAAACAAAAAAGCTATCTAGAAAATAAATTTTTCGTCATCCTAAAACAAGCTTAGAATGACGACTTTGAAAATTATCTAGACAGCTTACTTTTCCAAATTAATTTAGTGATTACATTGGTGATTGTGTTCATGCTCATGGTTATGAGAACACGTAATACCATTATCTAAGATTTCACCTTTTAAAAAGTTAGTTACAATTTTTTTAGTATTTCCAGTACAGCCGCGTATTACTTCAATATTAAATTTGTTTAATACATTTATTGCACCTTGACCTATTCCGCCAGCCAACATAATGGTAACTCCATGTTCAGATAAAACTTGTGCAATATTAGATTTACATCCGCAACCTTGTTCGGATTCTAATATTTTAGTATCAATTATATTGTTTTCTTCTGAAACAGTATAAATTTCATAAAAATCACATTGACCAAAATGGTCTTCTATTTGGTTATTTTCTTTAACCGGTATTGCAATTACTTTCATTTTTATTTAATTTTAAATGACTTATTTTTTATCTAATTGTATCAGTTCTTCAAAGTTTTTATTGCTAATTTTCACACATTTTGTATGGTTTTGCTCTTCTTCAACCAGTTTAAAACACCTTTTGCATCGGTACCATTCTTTTTCAAATTTGTAGTTTCCGCCATCAATTACAATTGCCTTTCCTTCAACAAAGGCTTTTGTTATATTTTTTAAAGCTTTATTATAGATTCTGGTAAGTGTTGGTCTAGAAACATTCATTAAAACAGCTGCTTCTTTTTGTTGAAGCATTTCGTAATTAACCAATCGAATACTTTCATATTCTTCAATAGTTAATTGTACAATTTCTAGTTCACATTTTGGAATTCCAAATGGCTTAAAACCCTTCATTTTTGGAGGTTTACAAACTCTTCTGTTTTTCTCAGGTCTTGCCATCTATATATCTGAAGTTTAAAATTAATATACAAATATAATGAACCTAGGTTCATAACACTAAAATTATTTGTTATATTTAAAATATTTTATAAGAATGAATACAAAGATTAATAATTTAGTAACTACAGAATATAAAGTAGTTTTTTCTAAGATGTTAAAGGATCAAAACATGCTGTTTGGAGGTATTGTAATGCAATGGATTTTCGAGGTTGACTATATCACTGCAATTGGTTTTACGAGAAAGAAAATGGTGACCGTTTCAATAGATAAAAATAAATTTTTAAAACCAGTAACATCAGGTGAAATTATTAAATTGGTAGGAAGTGTTGCAAAAGTAGGTTTGGCTAAAATTACCATTCAGGTTGAAATGTTTAAGGAGCAATTGGATTCAGAAATCAAACAAAAATCAATACAGGGTACTTTTACCTGTGCAGCAATTGATAAAAATAATAAACCAATTCGTATTTAAAAAGCGGCTTAAAAATGCAAGAAAGCATCTTCAAGATGTTCAATTTTAAATGTATATTGATTTTTTAGAATTGCAATAATATCAAACCGAACTTCAACATCTAAATCTTTTACAGTAACATATTGGTTAATAGCGTCAACTAATAATTTAATTTTTTTCTGATTCACAAAATCTTGTGGATTTCCAAAATAGTCGCTCGAACGTGTTTTAACTTCCACAACAGCTAAAATTTCAGCTTTTAAAGCAATAATATCTACTTCAGCTTTTTTATAATACCAATTTTTTTCTAGTATTTTGTAGCCATTTTTTTCTAGATATTCAACAGCGAGTTCTTCTCCTTTTTTACCTAATTCATTATGTATAGCCATTTTTTTATTTTTAAATAGTAAGATTCAAAGCCAAAATAACGCGTTTCAAATATTACTAAGTTTAATAAAGATACTATAAACTTTTTACACTTTTATAAAGTGAGTTAAACAGAAAAAGGCTGTATAAAATATTTTATACAGCCTTTTTCTAAAACTATTATTTCATTTATTACTATTCCCCCATTTTAGTCCAACTGTCACGTAATGGAACTGTTCTGTTAAAAACTAACTTGTTTTCAGAGGTATCTTTATCAACACAAAAATAACCTAAACGTTGAAATTGAAATCTATCTAATACTTTAGAATTTTTTAAACTAGGTTCTATAAAAGCTTCAATAATATTTAAAGAATCTGGATTTATAAACTCTTTAAAATCTTTGTCTTTATGTCCATCAGGAGCTTCATCTGTAAACAAACGATCGTATACTCTCACTTCTGCTTTTTCGGCATGTTTAATAGAAACCCAATGCAACGTTCCTTTCACTTTGCGCTTACTGGCTTCTGTTCCGCTTCCACTTAAAGAATCTTCATCATACGTACAATGTATTTCAGTAACCTCACCATTTGCATCTTTTACACAGCTTTCGGCTTTAATAATATAGGCGTTTTTCAAACGCACTTCTTTTCCTAATTTTAAACGGAAAAACTTTTTATTTGCTTCTTCTCTAAAATCTTCTTTTTCAATATATATTTCACGACTAAAAGGTACCGCTCTGCTACCAAAACCTTCTGCATAATCATTATAATTGGCGTCTAAAAATTCTTCTTTATCCTCTGGATAATTAGTAATTATTACTTTAACAGGATCCAACACCGCCATAACGCGTGGTGCAGTTTTATTTAAATCGTCTTTTATGCAATGTTCTAATAAGGCAACATCAGTAACATTATCTCTTTTTGAAATACCTGCTGTATCGCTAAATTTTCTAATAGCATCTGGCGTATAACCGCGTCTTCGCAATCCAGAAATTGTTGGCATACGAGGATCATCCCAACCAGTAACAATTTTTTCTTCAACCAACTGCAATAATTTACGTTTACTCATTACAGTATAACTTAAATTTCTACGTGCAAATTCTCGCTGTTTTGGTCTTAAATCTAATTTAGAAGCGTCAAAAACTTGATCTACATACCAATCGTATAAATCTCTATGTGATTTAAATTCTAACGTACAAATCGAATGAGAAATTTGTTCTAAATAATCCGATTCACCGTGCGTCCAGTCATACATTGGGTAAATACACCAATCGTCACCCGTTCTATGGTGATGTTTCTTTAAAATACGATACATAATTGGATCGCGCATGTGCATATTTACATGCTCCATATCAATTTTAGCACGCAAAACATGAGAACCTTCTTCTAATGCTCCATTTTTCATTTTCAAGAAAAGTTCTAAGTTTTCTTCAACCGATCTATTTCTGTTTGGACTTTCAGTTCCAGGTTCTGTTGGCGTTCCTTTTTGGATTGCCATTTGTTCCGAAGATTGATTATCAACATACGCTTTTCCTTCTTTTATTAGCGTAATTGTCCAATCAAATAATTGTTGAAAATAGTCTGAAGAATACAATTCTTTATCCCAAGTAAAGCCAAGCCATTCAATATCATGTTTTATAGCATCTACATATTCTTGTTCTTCTTTTGCAGGGTTTGTATCGTCAAAACGCAAATTTACAGGTGCGTTATAACGCAATCCCAATCCAAAATTTAAACAAATAGAAGCCGCGTGTCCAATATGTAAATAACCATTTGGTTCAGGCGGAAATCTAAATCGTAATTTATCTTTTGATAATCCGTTTGCTAAATCTTCTTCAATAATTTGTTCAATAAAATTTAGCGACTTTTTTTCTTCACTCATAATTGTAAAATAATAAGCTGCAAAATTATCGATTTTTTTTGGCATTAGCTATTAATAAATAAGAGTACAAGTGTTTGGCGGATTCAAAAGCTTGTATTAAAGTTAAAATTTCAAATTCTAGCGGAATAATTTCGACGCTCAGTTTCAGGGTGGGCTATTACTGCTCGCTTTTTTTGGTTGCAAAAGGCAACTGAAACAGACCTCAAACACTCCGTTCAATCCCTAAGACAGCTTCAAGTTTGTTAGAAACCGTAAATTATTTTTAAAAAGACGTAATTCTAAATTCATAATTCTAAATTTGTAATTCATAATTCGTAATTCAAAATATGGGAGTTATTAAAGTAAAAAATATACGTGTATATGCCTATCACGGTTGTTTGGTTGAAGAAGGGAAAATAGGTTCAGATTATAGAGTAGATGTAACCGTAAAGGCAGATTTATCTAAATCGGCTAAATCAGATAATCTTGCAGATACTGTAGATTATGTGCATTTAAACAAAATTGTAAAAGAAGAAATGGCAATTAGATCTAAGCTTTTAGAAGAGGTTGCAAAACGTATTTTAGACCGTATTTTAGCTGAAATTGCCATTGTAAAATCTGCTAAAGTTGAAGTTTCTAAATTAAATCCACCAATTGGAGGTAATGTTGCAATGGTTACTATAGAAATGAGTAAGACCAGAAATAAGCTTAATAATTAAACAGCGATACAATAATTTAAAAAAAATGTTGCCAACTTATTAAAAATGGTTAAATTTGCAATCCAAATAAGGCGTCGTGGCCGAGTGGCTAGGCTGGGCTCTGCAAAAGCTCCTACAGCGGTTCGAATCCGCTCGACGCCTCTACAAAAACCTAAGCAATTTGCTTAGGTTTTTTTGATTTATTTAACATATAGTTACATAGAAAATCACGTATATTTGTGAAACTTATATAGTACAACTTAGAAAGTTTGCCTTATTAAGGTTTAAGTTGTTATTGTACAGTTGAAAATTTTATACAAGAATGACAATTTACCCTATTGAAACAGGAAACTTTAAGTTGGACGGTGGCGCTATGTTTGGAGTAGTCCCAAAAACACTTTGGCAACGCACAAATCCTGCAGATAGTAATAATTTAATAGATATGAGTATGCGAAGCATGCTTATTCAAGACGGAAACAGACTTATATTAATTGACACTGGTTGTGGTAACAAACAATCCGATAAGTTTTTTGGTTATTATTACCCTTTTGGCGATTATACTTTAGACACTTCCTTAGAAAAATACGGTTTTCATAGAGACGATATTACCGATGTATTTTTAACACATTTACATTTCGATCATTGTGGAGGCGCCATTCAATGGAATAAAGACAGAACGGGTTACGAGCCAGCTTTTAAAAATGCTAAATTTTGGTCTAACAAAAATCACTGGCAATGGGCAGTTGAGCCAAATGTTAGAGAAAAAGCTTCATTTTTAAAAGAGAATATCAATCCAATTGAAACTAGTGGGCAATTAAATTTTGTGAATTTACCTTCAGGTGATTTTGCAACAAATACCGCACTTGGTTTCGATATTTTATTTGCAGATGGACATACAGAAAAACAAATGATTCCACACATTCAATACAAAGGAAAAACACTTGTTTTTATGGCGGATTTACTGCCAACAGTTGGTCATATTCCGTTGCCTTATGTAATGGGTTACGATACACGTCCACTATTAACTATGGACGAAAAAGCCAAATTTTTAAATCAAGCGGCGGACAATAATTACTTTTTGTTTTTAGAACATGATGCAACAAATGAATTATGTACCGTTAAACATACCGAAAAAGGAGTGCGATTAGACCAAACATATAAATTTAACCAAGTATTTAATTAAATAGTAAATAGAAATGAGAATATTAAAATCAATGTACGTAGTGGCAATTGCGGTTGCTACATTAACTAGTTGTAGTTCTGTAAAAAATATGGCAGTACCAACTATGGATACAGCTGTTTCAATGGCTGTGAAACAAGGAACTGTTAGTGATGAACAATTTAAACATTGGGCACATGCTGATTTGGTAACAGACACAATTCCTGGTATGAGTTTAGATAAAGCATACCAATTTTTAGAAGGGAAAACAGGCGAAACAGTAATTGTAGCGGTTATAGATTCTGGAATTGACATTGAACATGAAGACTTAAAAGATGAACTTTGGACAAACCCAAAGGAAATTGCAGGTAACAATATTGATGATGATAAAAACGGATATGTAGATGACGTTTATGGGTGGAACTTTTTAGGAGGAAACGGCGTTGATGCACCAGAACAATTAGAAATTACACGTATAGTAGCAAAGTTAAACGGTCGTTTTGAAGGAAAAACTGCTGAAAATATTTCTGAAGAGGAAAAAGCAGATTTTGAAAAATACCAAGAGTATTTAGAAGCTTATACAAATGCATCTAAAAGGCATTTTAGTACTATAGAGCGTTTAGCTCAAATAGAGGGAGTTATGAATTCTGTAAAAGAATTTGTAGGAAAAGAAACGCTTACAATTGAAGACCTTAAAGCTATTAAAACAGATGATGTAGCAATTCAAGGTCAGGCAAATGGCTTAATTGGCATGTTTAGTAATGGTTTTGATGAAAAAGCTTTTAACGATTATTATGAGAATCAAAAAAGAAATAAAAATTACGATTTCGATTTTGATGGTAGAGCAATTGTAGGAGACAATCCAGAAGATATTACAGATGTTAACTATGGTAACGGATTTGTCATTGGTTCAAAAGATGTTGAATCTCACGGAACTCATGTTGCGGGTATTATTTTAGCTTCTCGCAACAATGGTCTTGGTATGCGTGGAGTTGCACACAATGCAAAATTAATGTCAGTAAGAGCTGTGCCAGATGGAGATGAACGTGATAAAGATGTTGCTCTAGCAATTAGATATGCAGTAGATAATGGTGCAAAAGTGGTAAATATGAGTTTTGGAAAAAGTTATTCTCCAAACCGTCATTGGGTAATTGACGCTATTAAGTATGCTGAAAAACATGATGTTTTATTAGTGCACGCTGCCGGAAACTCTAGTGAAGATATTGATGTAAGTGATAACTGGCCAAACGATTCTTTTGATAAAATAAACGAAGTTGCTGATAATGTATTAACTATTGGAGCAATGAGTGTAAATAATAATGAAAAATTACCAGCTTCATTTACAAATTACGGTCAAAAAAATGTTGATGTATTTGCTCCTGGAGTTCAAATTTATTCTACAGTTCCTAAAAACGAATATGCAAAATTTAGTGGAACATCAATGGCGTCTCCAGAGGTTGCAGGTGTTGCAACATTGGTAAGATCTTATTATCCACAATTATCTGCAAGTCAGGTAAAACATATTATTATGAATTCTGGAATTAAATTAGATCTAGAAGTATTAGTTCCTGGGAAAAAAGACGAAAAAGTTAATTTCTCTACATTATCTATTTCAGGTAAAGTAGCAAATGCTTACAATGCTTTAGTTTTAGCCGATAAAATGGTAAACGGAAAGTAGTAGAATTATAATATTCTGTTAAAAAGCACATTCAATTAGAATGTGCTTTTTTGTTTTATAGACTTATGTTTATATTGCCATTTTAATTATTAAAACTAATAAATGAAAAGATTTTTACAGCTAATTATGTTGTTTGCCGCAGTTTCAATTACCGCACAAAACAATACAACTTATTGGCAACAACATGTTGATTATACAATGGATGTGGATATAGATGTTGATAATTATAAATATAAAGGAACACAGAAGTTAGTTTATACAAATAATTCGCCAGATGTATTAGATAAAGTATTTTATCATTTATATTTTAATGCTTTTCAACCAGGAAGTGAAATGGATGCCCGTGTACAATCCATAATAGATCCAGATAAAAGAATGGTTGTAAATAAAGGAACTAAATATAATCCTTTGTATCAAAGCAGAATAGCCAAACTAAAACCCAGCGAAATAGGTTATTTAAATGTGGTGAGACTGCAACAAAATGGAATTGAAGTAAGTTATAAAACCGAGGGAACTGTTTTGGAAGTGAAATTAAATAAAACAATTCAGCCAGGTGAAAAAGTAACTTTTGATATGACTTTTGAAGGACAAGTTCCTGTAATGATTAGAAGAGCTGGAAGAAATAATAAAGATGGAGTGGCTTTATCAATGGCACAATGGTATCCTAAAATGGCCGAATACGATTTTGAAGGGTGGCATGCTGAAGCTTATATTGCTCGTGAATTTCATGGCGTTTGGGGAAATTTTGATGTAACTCTTCATTTAGATAAAAAATATACCGTTGGCGGATCTGGATATCTTCAAAATCCACAAGAAATTGGACATGGTTATGAAGATAAAACAAAGCCATTAACTATTAAAAAAGGAAAAAAGCTTTCTTGGCATTTTGTTGCTCCAAATGTGCACGATTTCACTTGGGCTGCAGATCCTGATTTTAAGCACGATATTTTAAAAACAAAAAGTGGTACTCAGCTTCACTTTTTGTACAAAAACAATAAAAAATACGCAAAAGCTTGGAGAGAACTTCAGCCACTTACCGAAAAAGCACTCGATTATTTTAATGAAACTATAGGCCCATATCCTTGGAAACAATACTCAGTTATACAAGGTGGCGATGGAGGTATGGAATATGCCATGTGCACCTTAATTTCTGGAGGAGAAACTTTAGGTAGCATTATTGGAACTGTTTTTCATGAGTTGGCCCATGCGTGGTTTCAACAGTTATTAGCAAATAACGAGAGCAAGCATTCTTGGATGGATGAAGGGTTTACAACTTATATTTCAACATTAGCATCTAATAAAATTTTAAAAAACAAAGGAGATAAACCAACATCAGCTAATTATAGTGGGTATTTTAATTTGGTAAATGCTGAAATAGAAGAACCGCTTACTACTCATGCAGATCGATTTAATACTAATACGGCATTTGGTGCGGCAAGTTATACTAAAGGAAGTATGTTTTTAACACAGTTAAATTATATTATTGGTGAAGAAAATGTAAGAAAATCACTAAAAAAATACTATGAAGATTTTAAGTTTAAACATCCAACGCCAAACGATTTTCAGCGTGTAGCAGAAAAAGTTTCAGGAATTCAATTAGATTGGTATTTAAATGAATGGATTGAAACAATACATACCATTGATTATGCTATTGCTAAAGTTGAAGAAAATAACATAACACTTGTAAGAGTTGGTCAAATTCCTATGCCTATTGATGTTAGAGTGACATATTCAGATGAAAGTTTTCAAGATTTTTACATTCCTTTAAAAATGATGAAAGGAGAAAAACCCACTACCGCAACCTTAGAAAAAGATTGGGCATGGTCCAATCAATTTTATACATTTTCAACTCCAAAAGAAATTAAAAAAGTTGAAATTGACTCTTCTGGTTTAATGGCAGATATTAATAGAGGAAATAATGTATTTATAGCAGATTAATTTTTGGAAGAAGTGATTTTTTTCAATTTTAAAAACGATGCAGTAATATAGGTGCTGTCTAAAATATTATTATCTATGTCCCTAGTTTATAAAAATAACTTTTAGGATTTATATTCATTTGTGATTGTTATTTAATATGTTCAACTCATAAATCCTAAATACAAAAATATAAGTCCGAACACCAAGACTAAAGGTGTTAATAGTTTTAAAAACGAATCATTTGAAAGCTTTGATTTAAAAAAATCTAATTTAGTTGGAAAAGCCAATAATAGAATACCTTTAAGCATGGCAATCCAACCTATTATAGTGATAATTACGGTCCAATTTGCTTCCCAGATATTATGATTTTCAATAATTAAAACACCAAAAACAATAGCTATAAAACCACCAATTATCAGATACCCTGAATTTTTAAATAAGTTTGAAATAGCTTCTTTATAAAAAGCTTTATTAGCAAGAAGCCCTATTCCAAATGAAACATAAACAATACCAATAATTTTTGCAATTAAACTCGAGATTTCCATTTTATAAATATGTCATAATTACTTATAAAGTTAATGAAATTTAAATTACTAAAGTTTTACGGAACATTTTAAAGTACTAATTTTATGTCTTTTAAGGAATAAAACAACTCAAACGGCCTTACTTTATAAAAAAAGTATCAGATTCGTATTTTAATTATTAATGTTAAGAAGCTCTTTAAAGCAATATTTTAAAGGGATTTTTTGTTTCAAATAACAATTGAAATTAAAAATTTAACATTTTGTTTAATAAAAATATTAAAAAACTAAACAAATATCCAAATGTTTAACTATATTTGCATAACATTAAACAAATAAAATAGATATTATGAAAACTAAAAAATTTTTTTCCGCCTTGTTAATCTTTGGATTTGTGATTACTTCTGTATCAGCGATTCATATAAATGAAATAGAAAGATTGCCATATTTTGAAACAGAAGAACAGACACCTACCATTGTTGGAGTAGCTGCAAGTAATGATAATTTTACAACTTTAGTAGCCGCTGTAAAAGCAGCAAATTTAGTCGAAACTTTAAACAGTGCAGGACCTTTCACTGTATTTGCTCCAATTAATGCAGCATTTGACAAGTTGCCAGCAGGTACCGTAGAAAGTTTGTTAAAACCAGAAAATGTAAAAACTTTAACAGCTATTTTAACGTATCACGTAGTAGCAGGAGAATTTAAAGCAGCAGCAGTAGTTGCAGCGATAAAAGAAAATAATGGAAGTTTTGTAATACCTACTGTACAAGGAGGGAAACTTACAGCTTCAATTAAAGATGGAAACGTTATGTTAACTGACGAAAAAGGAAATTCTTCAAAAATAATTTTGACAGATGTTGAGGCGTCTAACGGTGTAATTCATGCAATTGACACTGTGGTTATGCCATAATTTTTTAATTAATTACTTTAAAAACTCGTTACGCTTTATGTAACGGGTTTTTTTATGCTCATAACTTTTAATCAACAATAAACCTTGGTATTTTTTGAGGCAGCCTTGTTAACAATTCATAATTTACTTGATCACTAAATTCACTAAAAGAGGAAACACTAATTTCTAAATCGCCTTGTTTTCCAATCAATACAACCTCATCACCTTTTTTAACATGTTCAATTTTTGTAACATCAACTGTAATCATATTCATATTAACAATCCCTATAACACTTACCCTTTGCCCATGAATTAAAACACGTCCTTGGTTGCTTAGGCTTCTGCTAAATCCGTGACTATAACCAACAGGAATTGTTGCAATTTTTATATTGGAATTTGCTAAATATGAGGTTCCATAGCCTACAAACTCACCGGCTTTAACCGTTTTAACATCCATAACTTTACTTTTCCAAGAAATCAGTCTTCTTAAAGGGTCTTCAGTTATTTTCTTTTTTGTTAAATATTCAATATATATTTCTTTATTTGGGAAAAACCCATATTGAACGATCCCTAACCTTACCATATCCATTTGGCTTTTGGGATAACGCAGTGCAGCAGCAGAACAAGCAGTATGTATTTGTTTTGGAATTACATTTTTGTCTGTGAATTTTTGTATAGATTTTTGAAAGCTTTTTTGCTGTTTTTTTATTCTATAATAATTTGTAATACTTTCAGCACCAGCGTAATGGGTGCAAAGCCCTTTAAAATTTATATAAGCGCTGTTTTTAGTAATAAATTGAGTGATTTTACCAATATCCTTTTGATCAAAACCAGTTCTATTCATACCTGTTTCTAGTTCGATATGAATGGTTGCCTTTTTCTTCATTTGTTTTGCTAACTCAGTAGCTTTTTCTAATCTATCAAATTCAAAAACATAAAATTCAATTTCATTTTCAATAGCCCATGCCAATTGGTCGTCTTCAACCAACCCCATAATCATAATGGTATTTTTATTTATTGAAGCTTTTAGAACACTATAGGCTTCATCTGCACTAAAAACCGAGAAATGATTTATACCGCATGATTCTGCTAGCGGTATGTAAAATTCAATTCCATGTCCGTAAGCGTTTCCTTTCACTACAGAAGATATTTGTACATCCTTATGAATATGTTTTTTTAAAAAATTTAAATTATGTTGTAACGCTGATTTACTAATTTCTATGTATGAGGTATAAAACATATATTAATTTAATAGTTGTAAACTTATTTGATGAAATAATTTAATAGCTGTTGGCAAAATTTTGTCTGGAAAATCGTATTCAGGGTTATGTAATGGTTTGCATTTAATTCCAGCTCCTATTCCAAACATAGCCCCTTTAAATTGTTGCGTAAACAATCCAAAATCTTCTCCAAATTTAAAAGGTTCCTTTTTAAATATTGTTTCTAAATTTTGATGCTTTGCAGCTACTATTATAGTATTAATAGCTTCATTATTGTTTTTAGTTGCACTAAATTCTTCTGTCCATTTAGATTCAATTTTCACCTTGTGTTTGGTTGAGATTTCTTGTAAGGTATTTAGTATCGTTAAAGATAATGCGTCAATTTTTTCCTGTGTCCAAGTTCTTAAAGTAAATCTGAGTTCGCCATATCCTGCGGATGTACCGTAAGCAATTTCTCCCATGTTAATGTGAATGGGCGTTATTAATGAAAAATTTTCACTTTCGGATTTGTTATTAGAAAGTGCTTCAAATTTTTGAATAATTTCAGCAATTGCTAAGGCAGGATTTATTCCTTTTTCTGGTTCTGCTGCATGGGCATTTTTACCATGAATTTTAATAATAATACTTTTTACAGCCGCAGTAAATGAGTTATTCTTTAGAATTATTTGATTTAAGGGTGCTCCAGGAATATTGTGATAAGCAAAAACAAAATTGGGTTTTATATGCTCAAATTTAGGATCGTTTATAACTTTATAGGCGCCTTCTCCAGTTTCTTCAGCTGGTTGAAATAACAAGATTATTTTCCCTTTTTTTGGTGGGTTTTTAGAAAGTAATTTTGCAAAACCTAACAAAGTACAAGTATGCCCGTCGTGACCACATTTATGAGAAATTCCTACATTTAAAGAGCTGTGTTTAAAGGTATTTATTTCTGTAATTGGTAATGCATCAATATCAGCTCTAAAAAGAATATTTTCACCTGGGTTTTTACTATCGAAAATTGCCAAAACTCCACAACCACCAACCTTTGTTATTATTTGAGTTGGATTACATGTTTTTAAAAATGTATAAATAACTTTTGAAGTATTTGTTTCTTTACCTGATAATTCAGGATTTGCATGTAGTTTTTTTCTTATTAAAATTAGTTCTTGAATTAGTTCGTCATCCATTATAAGTTAATACATTTTTTAGAGGCTTTAAAATAATATAATACTAAGAGACTTCCTAATAAAACCAATTTAAGTTAGGTTAAAACCCATTTAACTCTTCCAACTTCACCTGTTGCAAGCATAACTTTTATTCCATGTGGATGATTTTGAGAATTAGTCAATATTCTTTTTACAATACCAGTTGTTAATTCTCCACTGCGTTGGTGGTTTTTTTGTACAACTTCAACTTCGCTGCCTATTTTTATATTATTTCTAATACTACCACTAATTTTTTCTTGTTTCATTGATATTTGTTTAAAAGGACTGAATAATTATACATTGGTATTTAATTATTTCTTTCTATGTTTTTTCAGTCTTTTTGGTCCATACCATAACCAAAAACCTGTTATTGTAAATAGTAACAAAGCCAATCCCATTATTGAGGTATAAATTACTCGAAATGGCTTTGATGAAGTATTAAACCATGTGTCTAAGATGGTACCATCATGCAGATCTTCAATAAAATCTGAATGTCTTTTACCAATATTTAGAACGTTCCCAGTGGCACCATCTAATTGAATTTCCCAAGTATGGTTTTCGAAAATAAATTTTACCATTCCTTTATTTTTACGAATATCAATTCTGTCTAGGTCTGCAGATAAATCTGATGAGATACTATCTTTTAATATAAGTAATGCTTTTTTATGCAAACTATCTATTGGTAACCAATTTTGTAAATCAACTGAAGATCCTTTGTAAGATTGTGGTATAATTAAATTAGTACTATGACTTTTCCAACCTAAAAGAATACCTGTTATGGCTATTATAAAAAAGAATATAAAAAGTGAAGCTCCAGTAGCGCGATGTACTTTTCTAAATATTCTTAAAATTTTTGCTTGTGTTTGCCTGGAGTTCAATTTCTTCAAAAGTTAATTTGTTTTTTAATTCGTTTTTTCAACTTTATCAATTACATTTTTTAGGTTTAGTTTTTCTTTAGGAATAATTCCTTTAAGTAATAATGCTACTCCAAAAATCATTAATAAAATACCCATAGTGCGTTTTATTTTGTAAATAACTGTGGGAGTTAGTTTTCTTTTAAGTTGTTTTGCGAGTACTATTTTTCCTATATCAGTAATAAAGTAACTTACTAAAATTAGTGCAAAGTAGTTAAATATTTTTCCGGGATTCATTTCTAAATTTGGACCAACAACTACAATCATTCCCAACCAAAAAGCCAACACACCAACATTTATAAAATTCAATAAAAATCCTTTAATAAATAACTTTGTGTAATTAGATTTTTCTGCTAAAACAAGGGTTTCATCTTGTATAGCTCTTTTTTGACTTTTATCTAAATAAGTAATTAAACCATAAACCAATAAAATAAGTCCACCAATTAAAAACATTTTAGGGTCGTCTTTTATTTTTTCTAATAAACTTTTACTTCCGTAATAAGCCATTAAAATAAAAACAACATCACCTAGCATAACACCTAAGTCAAAAACTATGGCAGCTCTGGCACCTTTAATAATACTTGTTTGAATTAGCATAAAAAAGACAGGACCTATCATAAATGCTAGGAAAAATCCAATTAATACCGCGTCTTTAAGTTCGTTAAATGCCATAAATTGTTTACTATTTTGTGAAAATACTATATTTATTAAACATCATCATAATCAACAGTAATTTTTTGTGAAGTTGGATGCGCCTGACAGGTTAAAATTAAACCGTCTGCAATTTCACTATCCGATAAAATGGCATTTTTCTCCATTTTGGCAGTTCCTTCGGTTACTTTTGCTAAGCAACTGCTGCAAATACCACCTTGACAAGAATATGGAGCGTCTAAACCTTGTTTTAATGCAGCGCTTAAAATTGTGGTTTTGGCATCCATTTTAAACGTTGTTTCTTCATCATCAACAATTACTGTAATTTCAGAAGTTCCTTCAAAATTTTGTGTTGCTTTTTCTTTTGAAGAAGTTGGTGTTGAAAATAATTCAAAAAAGATATTATTTTTATCAATATTATTTTCAACTAATACATCAATTGCTAAATGAATCATAGCTTCTGGTCCACATAAAAATGTACTATCAAAAGTTATATGTTTTAATTTATTTTTAACAACATAATTAATATTTGATTTGTCTATTCTGCCAAATAATGCATTTTCTTGTTCTTCTTGGCTATAAACATATTGTACATTTAAGTTATTTGGAAAGCTGTTTTGCAGTGTGTCTATTTCATCTTTAAAAATAGTGTCAGCGGCTGTTTTATTTCCGTAAATAAGTGTAAAAGTACTAATTGGCTCTTCAGTTAAAGTAGCTTTTAGCATTGCCATAATTGGTGTAATTCCGCTTCCAGCAGCAATTGCTAAATAGTTTTTTGAATTGTTTTTTGATGTTTCTAATACAAATTTCCCTTCAGGTTTTTGAACTTCTAACGTATCACCTTCTTTTAAAATAGTGTTTGCAAAAACCGAGAATGTACCGTTATCAACTGCTTTTACAGCAACTCTTAATTCGTTACTATTTGGTGCAGAACAAATGGAGTAGGCTCTTCGTAACTCTGTGCCAGCCAATTCCTTTTTTATATTAATATACTGCCCAGCAGTAAAAGTAAATTCCTTTTTTAGTTCGGTTGGTATATCAAATACTATAGAAACAGCATTTTGGGTTTCTTTTTTGATTTCTTTTATGGTAAGTAAGTGAAATTTCGACATAATAATTTATTTAAGCTTACAAAAGTAGTTAATCTAAATACAAATTTTTGTTAAAATTAGTACTTAAGAATGTTATGCATAAGAAAATTATGTATATATTTGACTTATGAATTGTACTAATTAACAATAGACAATGGGAAATCAAAAATTATACAAAGGCTCTTTACAAACTATTATTTTAAAGTTGTTAGAAGAAACAGATAAAATGTATGGCTACGAAATTACTCAGAAAGTAAAGGAATTAACCAAAGGAGAATTAACAATTACCGAAGGTGCTTTGTACCCAGCGTTGCATAAATTAGAGGCCGAAGGTTTGTTAGATGTTGAGGTTGCCAAAGTAGATAACCGTTTACGAAAATACTATAAATTAACCGAAAATGGCACAAAAGAAACCGTAAGTCGGTTAGCCGAAATGGAAGATTTTTTAAGAACTATGCAAACAATTGTGAATCCTAAATTTAGTTTAGAATAAGATTGTTTTTTATGGAAAAAGACATAAAACTAACCAAAGAACAAATAACGTATATAGACGATTATTTAAAACATCACAAGGTGAAATATTGGGATATTCGTATTGAATTGTTAGACCATATTGTAACCACAGTTGAAGAAAAACTAACTAAAGGAATTTCTTTTGATGATGCTATGATTGAAGTTCATAAAAGTTTTGGGAATTCTATGAAGATGTTTTGGAATTCGGGAGTAGAATATGGAATTTTTGCGAATAGTGATGGTTATAAAGATTTAGTACAAACAAAAAGAGAGCAGATAAATAAACAATATAGAAACGTCTATTTTAAAGAATTTTTCAGATTGTTTACTTCAATTAAATCTATAATTGGAATTATTCTCTTAATTTTTATTGAATATGTTTTATTCAATTCTTTATCTAGTCTAAATTTTAAAAGATTTAATTTAATGTTGTTTCTAATTCCAGCAATATTAATCATAACAATTATGGTTATTCAAAATTTTAAAAGGAATAAGTCTCTTCATTTAGAATATACTGGTTTTTACGCAACTTTTTCATTTTTAGTGTTAAATGGGTTTTTTCAGCTAGGTAATTTTACTGGTTTACATGAAGAAATTTCAATAAATAAAAATATTATATTTTCGGTTATTTCTTTACTAAATTTATTGCTTTGTTATGGAGGAATTAAAATGTATTTATCTTCAATAAAGAAATATAATAATTTGTTTAAAAAACTTCAACAACTATGAAGCTAACTCCAGAACAAATACAACAATTATACAAATTCACCCGCCAACATTATGTGGAGCATTACGATATGCAAACCGAATTGGTAGATCATTTAGCTAACGATATTGAACAAATTTGGCAAGAAAAACCCAATCTTTCTTTTGATGATGCTAGAACAATTTCTTTCAAAAAATTTGGTGTTTTTGGTTTTATGGATGTCTATGGAGCGAGACAAGGTGCATTGCAAAAAAAGTATATGAAAATATTGTGGCAACACGCAAAAGCTTGGTTTAAATTACCAAAAATTATAGCAACTATTGCTTTTTTCTATTTTTTCTACACAGGGTTAATTGAATACGGAGATACGTTCGCGCTATCAGTTATAGCTGTTGTAATTGTATTTGGTTTAGTAAAACATATTCTATTACTTAGAAAAGTTAAAAAGCGACAAAAATTAAGTGGTAAAAAATGGTTATTAGAAGATATTATCTTTAAAGGTTTATTTTTAGGAGGAGGAATGATAGGAATAAACTTGTTTAATATTATAAATATTTCAAGTCCTGAGGTTTATAATATGTTTTGGGCAATTTTTTATGCGGCAATTTTTACAATAATGGTTGTTTATGTTTATATTAGTGTCGAAGTTTTACCAAAAAAAGCTGAAGAATTACTAATAGAAACTTACCCAGAATACAAATTAGTATAACTTTTACTGTAACAAATCAAAAAATTAGCTACCAATAAAAAAACAACTTTTCAAATGATTAAACATTTTATAAATTTTGAATGGAAACAGTATTTCCGCTCAATGTTTTGGCAAAAAGGAATTGCAATTAAAATAATTATGGTGTTTTTTGCACTTTATTTTTTAGTGTCATTTTTGGCTCTAGGAATTGGCGCTTTTTTTATTATAAAAAAAATGTTTCCAGAAGCAGACCCGTTACAAATGGTAAATTCGTACCTGCTATTTGCTATTATTGGCGATTTAATTTTTCGCTACCTAATGCAAAAACTTCCAGTAATGAACATTAAGCCAATGCTAATTTTAGATATAAAAAAGAGCAAATTAGTACATTATGTGTTAGGGAAATCAGCATTTTCATTTTTCAACTTTATGAGTTTGTTTTTTTACATTCCTTTTGCAATTGTTTTAATAAAAGAAGGCTATAACACAACAGGTGTTTTAGGTTGGTTATTTTCACTAATTTTAGTAGTACAATGTGTAAATTTTTTAAATTTTTTAGTCAATAAAAATAATATAGCTTTTTGGAGTTTGGTAACGGTTTTAGTTGCTGGTTTTGGTTTAAAATATTTTGAAATTTTTGATATAAACACAATTAGTCAGCCAATTTTTGATGGTGTTTTTGCAAATCCAATATTAGTACTAATTCCGTTAGTAATTTTAATAGGTTTATACATTTTAAATTTTAAACAATTAAAAAACCAAGTATATTTAGACAGTGCTGTTTCTGAAAAAGTAGAAGAAGTAAACGCAGCAGATTTATCTTGGGCAGATAGGTTTGGTAGTGTAGCGCCATTTCTTAAAAATGATATTCGCTTAATTTGGAGAAACAAACGTACAAAAACAGTCTTTTTAATGTCTTTTGCCTTTGTTTTATATGGATTGTTCTTTTATCCAAATCCTGTATTTGAAGAAAAAATGCCTACATTTTTAATCTTTGCATCTATTTTTGTTACTGGAGGGTTTGTTTTAAACTATGGTCAATTTATTCCCGCCTGGGAAAGTTCTTTTTATAAAATGTTAATGACACAAAATTTACGCTATCGTCTATTTTTAGAAAGTAAATGGTATTTAATGGTGGTAATCACGGCCGTTTTATACTTGTTAAGTATTCCATATACGTACTTCGGAATTGATATTTTTTTAATGATTAGTGCTGGGGCTGTTTTTAACATTGGTTTTAATTCACTGTTCTTATTGTATGCAGGCTCTTTTAATAGAAAAAGAATAGATTTAAATAAAGGTGGTTTTACAAACACACAAGGAACAGGCGCAACACAATTTTTAATTATGATTCCTGTAATGGGTTTTCCAATGCTATTGTTTTGGGGTTTTAAAGTACTTATTAACTTTAACGCAGGTGTTCTTGCCATTGCCATAGCGGGAATTCTTGGACTTGTTTTTAAGAGTTATTTTATGAATTTAATAGAAAAAAAATATATCAAAGATAAGTATAAGGCTATTCACGCATTTAATCAAAAAGCATAACAATTTTACGCTAAGTCACAAAAATATATAATTATGATACAAGCAACTCAACTTTCAAAAAAATATAGTGGAAACACCGTTTTGAATATAGAATTATTAGAAATTCCAAAAGGACAAAATTTCGGTTTGGTTGGAAATAATGGAGCAGGGAAAACCACATTTTTTAATTTGCTATTAGATTTAATTAAACCAACAACAGGATCGGTTATAAACAATAACATTCAAGTAAACAAAAGCGAAGATTGGAAGCCATTTACAGGCTCTTTTATAGATGAAAGTTTTTTAATAGATTTTTTATCACCTGAAGAATACTTTTACTTTATTGGTGAGCTTAGGGGTTTAAACAAAGCAGATGTTGATGTTTTTTTAGCTCAATTTGAAGAAATTTTTAATGATGAAATTTTAGGCGGAAAAAAGTATTTAAGAGATTTATCTAAAGGGAATCAGAAAAAAGCAGGAATTGTAGCCGCATTAATCGGTGATCCAGAAGTAATAATTTTAGATGAACCTTTTGCAAATTTAGATCCAACTACACAAATTAGACTTAAAAAATTATTAAAAGATTTAACAGTAAATAGCAATGCAACTGTTTTAATATCTAGTCACGATTTAGGCCATATTACCGAAGTTTGTGAGCGTATTGTAGTTTTAGATAAAGGTGTTGTGGTAAAAGACATTAAAACTTCAGAAGAAACTTTAAAAGAGTTAGAAGCTTATTTTTCGGTGTAATTAAATTAAATACATTGTTTTTTGTATTTTTACATTTCCTTTAACAATAATAAACAAGGTATTAAGTTAAAGGAAACGTAAAACAGAACTCTTTTGAATAACACTCATAAAATATTTGTTAGCATAATTGTAATGCTTATTGTTGTTGGTTGCTCAACAAAAAAAGACGCATTTCTAAATAGAAATTTTCATGCTGTTAATACAAAATACAACATTCTTTTTAATGGACATGAAGCGCTAAGAATTGGTTTAGAGCAATTAAATGCTAATTACGAAGATAATTTTTGGGAACAGCTACCAATTGAACCTCTTAAGGTTGATGAATTGGCAATGCCAGGATTAGCGCCAGATACTGATAGTTCTCCAAAAGAATTTGAAAGAGCAGAAGAAAAAGCGGTAAAAGCTATTCAAAAACACTCTATGCTTATTGCACGTCAAGAACGAAATAAACAAATAGACGATGCGTATTTATTATTGGGAAAATCGAGGTATTATTCTAAAAGATTTGTACCAGCTTTAGAGGCGTTTACCTATGTGATTAATAATTATCCAAGAGCAAATCTAATCAACGAAACAAAAATTTGGCATGCAAAAACTCAAATTAGATTAAGAAACGAAGAACAGGCAATTATAAACTTAAAAAGATTGCTAGAAGACGACTCTTTAAAGCAGAAAATTTTTGAAGATGCACATACAGCTTTGGCAATGGCTTATAGAAGTTTAGATAGTTTAGACAACACATTATACCATCTAAATAAAGGCGTTCTAATAACCAATAAAAATAAAGTTATTGCAAAAGCAATGATTACTAAAAACAAAAAAAATGTAATCAAGCCGGTCTTATCTACTAAAAATGCAGAACAAACTGCTAGAAACTTATACATTATTGGTCAAATTTATAAAGAAAAAGGGCTGATAGATTCTTCAAACATTGCATTCACCAATATTATAAAATTTAATAAAGCACCTCGGAAATATAGCGTTCGAGCACAAATAGAAAAAGCTAAAAATTTCATTTCAAGAGAAGATGCATCTTCTGCAATAGAAGCACTTCAAAAAATGACAAAAAACAGTTATAATAAACCTTATTTAGATGAGATTTATTATCAATTGGGTGTTATTGAAAATGCTAACAATTCTGAAGAAGCAATTGCCTATTTTAAGAAATCTTTAGAGGAAAGTGCAATGCCAAATCTTCAAAAAGAATTGTCTTATGAAGCTGCCGGGAATTATTATTTTGATAAAGCCAAATTTGCCATTGCAGGAGCGTATTACGATAGTATTTTAGGCATAACTACCTCAGAAAATTCTAAAAGAATTAGAAGCTTAGCGAGAAAACGAACCAACTTAAACGATGTTATTTTATATGAAAGCATTGCAAAAGTTAACGACAGTATCTTAACTATTTCAGCAATGAGTTTAGATGAGCAAACTGCTTTTTTTACTTCATATATAGAAAAAATTAAGACTGAAGATGAAAAACAACAAAAAGTAACCACTTCGGGAAGTGGATTTTTAAATAGTTTAGGTTCAGGTAATAAAAAAAATAAAAGCACAGGGAAATGGTATTTTTACAATACACAAACTCTAGGTTTTGGAGAGCAAGAGTTTAGACGTATCTGGGGAAATCGTCCGTTAGAAGAAAATTGGAGATTAAGTGATAAAACCCAACTAAATTTTCAAGGAAATAATCCAAACCCATTACAAGATATTACAAAAATTGATGCTTCTAAAAAGTACGAGCTTAATTATTATTTAGAAAGAATTCCCTCGGAAGCAGCTAAAATAGATAGTTTAAAACAAGAAAGAAATAATGCCTATTACAAATTGGGGGTTATTTATAAAGAGCAATTTAACGAATTTGAATTGGCAATTGATAAACTAGAAAGTGTATTGTTGTTTAATCCGGATGAAAAAATAGAAATTCCTGCAAAATATCATTTGTATAAAATGTATGAAATTCAGAATAATATTAGAGCAAACATTTTAAAAGAAGATATTACAGCTAATTACCCAGAATCTTTGTATGCCAAAATTATTTTAAACCCAAATTCTGTGTTGCAAGACAAAGGTAGTTCACCTGAAAGTGAATATGCCTTGGTTTTTTACGACTATAAAGACAATAAGTTCGATGCTGTTTTAGAAAAAGCAAACTTAGCAATAACAAAATACGAAGGCCATGAAATTGTTCCAAAATTTGAATTACTGAAAGCCTATACAATTGGGAAAAAAGAAGGTATTGAAGCTTTCGAAATTGCTTTAAAAGTTGTAGCAACAAATTACCCAAATACCGAAGAAGGAAAAAAAGCATTGGAAGTCTTAGAAACTATAAAATCAAAAATATAATAACCCCTATAATTAATCATCATGTTTTCAGAAAAAAAAGAAAAGCAAGCCGGAGTTTCAGAACGAAATGTAATTGGAAAAAACACTTCAATAGTTGGAGATGTAATTTCTGAAGGAGATTTTAGAATAGAAGGTAGCGTTAAAGGAACTATAAAAACAAACGGAAGAGTTATAATTGGTGGTTCTGGATCTGTAAGCGGAAAAGTTGAATGTAGTAATGCTGATATTGAAGGTAAATTTGCAGGAGAATTAATAGTGCATAGTGTTTTATCTTTAAAAGCAACAGCAAAAATTTCTGGAGATGTAATTATTGGTAAATTATCTGTAGAACCTGGAGCTGAATTTAATGCAACTTGCGCTATGAAAGGTGCAGTTAAGGAACTAAAAAATGGACAATCAAAAAAAGAAAAAACAGCTTAATAAATACCTGCAATTAACCGGTGTGGCAATTCAAATGGGAATTACCATTTATTTAGGTGTCTATTTTGGAAAGTGGCTCGATTCTTATTTTGAAACCAATGGTAAAACCTATACAATTATTCTAACATTACTTTCTTTGGTTGCGGCAATTTGGAGCGTTTTGGCACAGTTAAAAAATATAAATGACAAATACGATTAACCCAATACTTACCTTTTTCTTAAAATTAATTATTTTATTAACTGTTGTTTTTGGAATTCATTTAGTTGTTTTAAACTATTTAAATACACCTCTTTTTAATAATTTAATTATAGCTTCTTACATTGTAAATTTTATACTTGCAATTATTATTTTTGTTGCTTTATATAAGCTAAGAAAAAAATATTTAGACTTACTTGGTTTTATTTTTATGGGAGGAAGTATGTTAAAGTTTGCTGTTTTTTTTCTTTTTTTCTTTCCAACTTTTAAGCAAAATGGCAACATAGATGGGTTAGAATCAGCGTCGTTTTTAGTGCCTTATGTAACGTGTCTATTGCTAGAAACAATTTATGTTTCCAAATTATTGAATAATAAACTGTAAAAAGGTTGAAATAGTCCTTTTTGCATATAGGGAAACATCCAAAAAATATTTTTTGGTTTCTAATATAAAACCGTACATTTGCAAAATATTTTTAGAGAACACTATTAATAAAGTGATATGCACAGAATTAACTTGATAAAAATACTTACGTTACTACTTTTAACAGTAACAATTTCAGCAAATGCACAAGATGATGCCTCTAAAGAAGCACATGGAGAATCATCTCATAAAGAGAAAGATATTAAAACTGAAATTAAAGAATACATAGCACATCACTTGCTAGATTCATACGATTTTTCATTGTTTTCTTATACTACAGATACTGGAAAAAAGAAGTATGTTGGAGCCCCACTGCCAGTAATTCTTTACGATGGTGGTTTAAAAGTGTTTTCTTCTTCAAAATTTAATCACGGAAAAACATTAGCACAAGTTAATGGTAATCACTACAAGTTATATCACAATAAAATATATAAAACTGATGCTGAGGGAACTATTAATTATGATGATGAGCAGCACCCAACAAACGTAAAACCCTTAGATTTTTCTATCACTAAAAATGTAGTTTTTATTATGTTAGTGGCGGTATTAATGTTCTTTTTGTTTACTAGAATGGCTAAATCTTACAAAGGAAATCTAATGCCAAAAGGTATTGGACGTTTGTTAGAGCCAGTTGTATTATACATTAGAGATGATATTGCAATTGCAAATATTGGTGAAAAACATTACAGAAAATATATGGGTTACTTGTTAACAGTGTTTTTCTTTGTTTGGATTATTAACTTAATGGGTTTAACACCACTTGGAGTTAACGTAACAAATAATATTGCTGTTACTTTCGCTTTGGCATTATTAACCTACTTACTAACAACATTTACAGGGAACAAAAATTACTGGAAGCATATTTTTTGGATGCCAGGTGTGCCATGGCCTATGAAAATAATTTTGGCACCAATTGAATTGTTAGGAACTATTATTAAACCATTTTCATTAATGATTCGTTTGTATGCAAACATTACAGCAGGTCACATTGTATTAATGAGTATTATAGGTTTAATGTTTATTTTTAAAAGCTGGATTGGAAGTCCATTATCATTTGGATTGGCATTTGTTTTAGCTTTATTAGAATTATTAGTAGCAACGCTACAAGCATATATTTTCACTATGTTATCTGCACTATACTTTGGTATGGCAGTTGAAGAACATGATGATCATTAAAATTGAATGTTTAATTAATTAATATATATAATATGGAAGGTCTAAATTACATTGGAGCTGGTTTAATTGTTATCGGTGCTGGAATTGGTATTGGTAGAATTGGAGGACAAGCGATGGAAGCTATTGCACGTCAACCAGAAGCTTCAGGAAAAATTCAAACTGCTATGCTTATTGCAGCAGCTTTGATTGAAGGTATTGGATTTGCTGCTTTATTTGCAGCTTAAAAAAACAAACAAATAGCTACAACGGTTGGTTGTAGCTATTGTTTAAACAATTAATTAAAAAATAACAACATATATAATATGGACAAACTTATAGAACAGTTTTCTTTGGGATTATTTTTCTGGATGTTAATTTTATTTGTTATCCTAGTGTTTTTCTTAAATAAATTTGCTTGGAAACCTATTTTAAATTCAGTTAATGAAAGAGAAGATGGCATAAAAAACGCTTTAGAAGAAGCTGAAAATGCGCGTAAAGAAATGCAAAACCTAAATGCAGATAACGAGCGTATTTTAAAAGAAGCACGTGCACAACGTGACACACTTTTAAAAGAAGCACGTGAAATGAAAGAAGGTATTATTTCAGAAGCAAAAAATGAAGCTCAAGCACAAGCGACTAAAATAGTAGCCCAAGCTCAAGAAACTATTCAAGCTGAAAAGCAAGCAGCAATTACAGATTTAAAAAATCAAGTTGCAGAATTATCAGTGGGTATTGCAGAAAAAGTTGTTAGAGGTGAGTTGGCAGACAAAAACAAGCAAATTAAACTTGTTGAAGAGCTATTAAAAGAAGTAACTATTAGCTAAATTATTAAAATGAGTGGATCTAGAGCAGCAGTGCGGTATGCAAAAGCAATATTAAGTTTTGCACTTGAACAATCTAAGGAGGTTGAAGTGAACAACGATATGTTGATGGTTGTTACTACTATTGAAGAAAGTAAAGAATTACAGTTAGTTTTAAGTAGTCCAGTTTTAAAATCGGATTTAAAAAAGGCAGCTTTAAAAGAAGTTTTTTCTTCAAAAGTATCTGGTTTAACTATTGGCTTAATAGATCTTTTAGTTGAAAATAAAAGATTAGCAATTTTAACGGATGTAGCAAAAAAGTACACCGTTATTTTTGATGAGTTAAAAGGAATTGAAGTAGCAAAAGTAACTACAGCTGTTCCATTAACGGATGCATTAAACAAACAAGTGCTTGCCAAAGTAAAAGAAATTACAGGCAAAGAAGCAACTATAGAAAATAGTGTAAATCCCGATATTATTGGTGGATTTATACTTCGTATTGGCGATGTTCAATACGATGCAAGTATTTCAAATAAATTACAAGTATTAAAAAGACAATTTGAAAACTAGTTTTACAACTAGAATTCCAAATTTATAAATAAAAGATTTTAGTTTTAAAAAATATATAAAATGGCATCAATAAAACCAGCTGAAGTATCAGCGATTTTAAAACAACAATTAGCAGGATTTGAAGCATCGGCTTCACTAGACGAAGTAGGAACAGTATTACAAGTAGGTGATGGTATTGCACGTGTATACGGTTTAGCAAACGTTCAATATGGTGAGCTAGTTGAGTTTCAAGATGGATTAGAAGGAATTGTACTAAACTTGGAAGAAGACAATGTAGGTGTTGTTTTATTAGGTCATTCTACCGCAGTTAAGGAAGGTTCTACTGTAAAACGTACCGAAAGAATTGCTTCATTACAAGTAGGTGAAGGAATTGTTGGACGTGTTGTTAATACATTAGGTTTTCCAATTGATGGTAAAGGTGCTATTCAAGGTGAAACTTTTGAAATGCCGTTAGAGCGTAAAGCGCCGGGTGTTATTTTCCGTGAGCCAGTAACTGAACCATTACAAACAGGAATTAAAGCAGTTGATGCTATGATTCCAATTGGTAGAGGTCAACGTGAACTTATTATTGGTGACCGTCAAACTGGTAAATCTACAGTTGCTATTGATACTATTATCAATCAAAAAGAATTTTACGATGCTGGTGTTCCAGTATATTGTATATATGTTGCAATTGGTCAAAAAGCATCTACGGTTGCTGGAATTGCAAATTTATTAGAAGAAAAAGGAGCAATGGCATATACAACAATTGTTGCTGCAAATGCATCGGATCCTGCTGCAATGCAAGTTTATGCTCCAATGGGTGGTGCTGCAATTGGAGAATATTTTAGAGATACTGGTAGGCCAGCTTTAATTGTTTATGATGATTTATCTAAACAAGCAGTTGCATACCGTGAAATTTCATTATTGTTACGTCGTCCACCAGGACGTGAGGCGTATCCTGGAGATGTTTTTTACTTACACTCTCGTTTATTAGAACGTGCTGCAAAAGTAATTAACGATGATACTATTGCTGCTCAAATGAATGATGTACCTGATTCTTTACAAGGAATGATTAAAGGTGGAGGTTCTTTAACAGCTTTACCAATTATTGAAACACAAGCAGGTGACGTTTCGGCATATATTCCAACAAACGTAATTTCTATTACAGATGGGCAAATTTTCTTAGATGGAGATTTATTCAATTCAGGAGTTCGTCCAGCAATTAACGTAGGTATTTCTGTATCTCGTGTTGGTGGTAATGCACAGATTAAATCAATGAAAAAAGTAGCAGGTACTTTAAAATTAGATCAAGCACAATACCGCGAATTAGAAGCGTTTGCTAAGTTTGGTTCAGATTTAGATGCAGCTACAATGAATGTAATTTCGAAAGGACAACGTAACGTTGAAATTTTAAAACAAAATCAAGCAGATCCTTTTAAAGTGGAAGATCAAATTGCAATTATTTATGCAGGATCTAAAAACTTGTTAAGAGCTGTTCCTGTTGATAAAATTAAAGAATTTGAAAGCGATTATATTCAATATTTAAACGCTAAACATAGAGATACATTAGATACTTTGAAAGCCGGTAAATTAACTGATGAGGTTATTGACACTTTAACGAGTGCAGCAAAAGAAGTTTCAGCAAAATACGCATAATTAAGATTTTAGTATCTGGTAGCTACTAGTATTGAGATTTTTTAATACTAGCTACCAAATACTAGATACCAGTTACTAGATACCAGAAAAATGGCAAACTTAAAAGAAATACGTAACAGAATTACATCCATTGGTTCAACAATGCAAATTACCAGTGCCATGAAAATGGTATCTGCTGCAAAGTTGAAAAAAGCACAAGATGCAATTACACAAATGCGTCCGTATGCCGAAAAACTTACGGAACTTTTACAAAGCTTAAGTGCAACATTAGATGGGGAAGTGGGTGGAGTTTATTCTGAACAAAGAGAAGTTTCAAAAGTATTGTTAGTAGTAGTTACTTCAAATAGAGGTTTATGTGGCGGTTTTAATTCATCTGTAATTAAAGGAACTGTAAAACATATTAAAGATACTTATAGTGATAAACAAGTAGATTTGTTAACAATTGGTAAAAAAGGGAATGATCTTTTATCAAAAAAACTTACTGTTGTCCAAAATAATAATGAAATTTTTGATGAGTTAACATTTGATAATGTTGCTGTTATTGCTAACAAAATAATGGAAATGTTTGCTGAAGGTAATTATGATAAGGTTGAATTAGTATACAACAGATTTAAAAATGCAGCTACACAAATTACTACCATAGAACAATTTTTACCAATTGCACCAATGGAAGGAGCCGTAGCTTCAAATGCAGATTATATATTTGAGCCAACCAAACCCGAAATTGTGTTAGAGTTGATTCCTAAATCATTAAAAACACAATTATACAAAGCAATTAGAGATTCTTTTGCATCGGAACATGGAGCCCGTATGACAGCGATGCATAAAGCAACAGATAACGCTACAGAATTACGTGACGATTTATTATTAACATACAATAAAGCACGTCAAGCAGCTATTACAAACGAAATCTTAGAAATTGTTGGAGGAGCGGAAGCTTTGAATAATTAGACGAAACTCAGTGAAGTCAAATTTTCAAAATTGCGAAGCTGTGAATAATTAGGTGTAATGAAGTGAAATCAAATTTCTCAAAAGAGCGGAAGCTTTGAATAATTAGACTAAATAAATATTAAAATATAAAAGAGCTTATCATTTTTTGATAAGCTCTTTTTATACAACTTGGTATATATTTTGTTATAGTATTCTAAATGCTAGTAAAATGGACAAAATAACATACATAACTATTTCTATAATACTTGTTTTAGCATTTTCTTGTTGTCGAGTCTCAAAATTAAATAACGAGAATAAATTAGAACAGCATCCTCCGTTTAAAATAAGCAAGGCATTCTATAATACTTGGGTTGGTGGACAACCAGGAGTAAAAGGATATATCATTCATTTTGAAATTGATACTAAGAACATAGAGTTAGACTCCGTATACTATAGAAATATGTCTGTCAAGTTAGAAAGAGATACGTCTTCATCTAAAAATATATATTTAGGTGTTTTTATACTGCCAAACAGACTTAAGAATCATATTTTACATAAAGATCCTAAAAAAGAATTTGGAAATGAACTTCCAGATAATTCAGAAAAAATACCTTTTCAATTAAACTCTAACGAGGCAGTAATCTCGTATATAGTTGATAATACAACTCAATATTATAAAGTTACCCATGTTGTGGAACTAACAAAACCTCAAAAATTCTAGATTTTTATTTAAAGTTAACAATCTATTTATTAGGTATTTAAGAAATTAAAAATACATCTATAATTTTTTGGCATAGAATTTGAAAATTCAATAGTATAACCTAAAAACAAAAGATTATGAAAACTTTAAAATTACTTTTTGCAACCCTTATTATAGGAGCATCATTTTCTTCTTGTAGTGTTATAATAGATGATAACGATTATGATTATTATGAAACTTTAGAAGATGTTGTTACAAATTACGATTTATGGTATATAGATTATAATAAAACAACCGGATCAGGCGATGTTGCGTTTTTATCTAAAGCGTTTACTATTTCATTTAGAAATGGAAGAGTTTTTGCCAATAACAATTTAGTTGGAATTGGCGCTTCTGGAAATGGCTATGGAATTCAAATTGGAAATTATGATACGTATAATGGTTTTTTAGAAGTGAATCATAAATTAGATGGATATTATGATTTTGATGTTATTCAAATATCAAGTGATAGAATTAAATTAAAAGATAATTATAATAATGTAACTTATTATTTAGAAGGGTATCAAAAAAATAGCTTTGATTACGATCAAATATTTTATGATAACATTGAATATTTTTTACAAGAGTACAATACTTGGGCAAAAACATACACAAGTGTAAGCGGTAGTTTGAATGAATTTGATAACGAAAATTTTTTAGCTTTTACGCCAGAAAATTTAACAACATTTTATTCTTCACAAGATGAAATTGGCACACAAATTGCTAATATATATTGGGATTATGTAGGTGGCTATTCAGTATATGATGTTCAAGGATACGATAATTTAAAAATTTTAACATTAAATTATGATTCGTATGGTACTGAAGAGTTTGAGTTAAGCGTTATTAATGATGGAAAGATTAGCTTGTATCACATAGACTCTGGAACAACGTATGAGTTTAACGGAAGAGGGTACATTCAATATTTAAAAAACAGTTCGGCAAAAAACACGAAAGAAAGTGTAAGTAATGACGGTAGAAAACGAACTAAAGTACAAAGAGAAACAAAAATTAGAAGAAATTTAAAATAAAGTTTGGTTAGTTGATTTTTGGTTGGTTGTTTTTTAATAACCAACCAGCGAAACCGCTCCTTCTCGGAGCGGTTTTTTTGTATCTTTATATTTCTAAAAACTTTTTTTTGAAATGAAATTAAAAACAGCACTTATAACAGGAGCAACTTCAGGCATTGGAAAAGCAACAGCAGAAATTTTTGCAAAAAATAATATAAACTTAATTCTTTGTGGAAGAAGGGGCGAACGCCTATCCAAATTAAAAGAATCGTTAGGTAAACAAACGAATGTAACTACCTTACAATTTGATGTAAGTGACAAAAACGCAGTATTTAAAGCAATAGCATCGTTACCACCAGCTTTTAAAAACATTGATATTTTAATTAATAATGCAGGAAACGCACACGGATTAAGTAGTATTCAAGACGGAAGTCTGGAGGATTGGGACGCTATGTTGGATATTAATGTAAAAGGATTGTTGTATGTTTCAAAAGCAATTATGCCGCAAATGGTAAATAGAAACGATGGCTTTATAGTAAATATAGGTTCAATTGCAGGAAAAGAAGTGTATCCAAACGGAAATGTATATTGCGCTTCTAAATATGCCGTAAATGCCTTAAATAAAGCAATGCGAATAGATTTAAACAAACATAATATTAGAGTTGCGGCTATTCATCCAGGAGCGGTTGAAACAGAATTTTCTGAAGTTCGCTTTAAAGGTGATACAGAAAAAGCTAAAAATGTATATGCAGGTTACAAAGCACTGCAAGCAACCGATATTGCAGAGATTATTTATTTTGTAGTAACTAGACCAGCACATGTAAATATTGAAGATTTAATTGTATATCCAACTGCACAAGCCAGTGCTACAATTTTAAATAAAGAATAATTAAAGTAGCATGATTAACAAGCGGTTATTAATAAAAAATTTATTGGCTCATAACGATGAGAATAGCTTTTATGATAAAAAGCAAAAAATTTCGTTAGATACTAAAGAAGGAAAAGCCAAGTTTTTAAAACACGTTTGTGCATTGTCTAATTCGAATCCAGAGAACAACTCTTATATAGTAATCGGTGTTGAAGATCAATTAAATAAAATAGAAGGTGTCGATTTTTTTGATGACAGTAAAATTCAAAATTTAATTAATTCTTATTTCGAAAACCCTCCAATAATTCAATACGAAAATATTCCATTTCCAAGTCTACCACGCTTTAAAGTTATTGGTTTAGTTACCATTCATCCTATTAATAAAGTAACCTATTTAAAAAAAAATATATGGAAATATGTAAGAGGACGCATTTTTTATAGAAGAGGCAGTAATTCTATGTCCACTTTGGGAAAGTTTCAGTTAAAAAGCACCAATAAAGAAGTTGTTGAGGCTATAGAAAAAAACGCAAGTAACAATATTGAACTGACATTAGATGGCGTTTTCGATTTTTTTGAAAGACATAAAGAAGCCTACAATCCAACCTATAAAGTTTTTAATGAACAGTTTGTACTCTGTTGGGCTGGAGAAAAAAAAGTTGTTGGTAATAAAGTTTTTTATTCTAGAGTTGATATTGAGTTGATAAATGAACAAGTTCGTTTATTTTATTCTGCTTTAGATGAGGTAAAAATAGAATACAATAAGCAATCTTTTATTATAACAGAATATGTTTTTTTAAGAATTAAAGAGGAGTTTGATTTTTATCCCTTAGAAAAGACCGTAATTCATTTTAAAGAAAATGGAAAACACGATATTGTATCAGAACTACTCTTTAAACCACCACGTTTTAATAAGAAAGAATTACATCATATATTTAATAATTGTAATACTATTTTAAGTAATTTAAAAAAGAACCTTCCTTTAAACGCCCAACAACAAATTGATTTAGTAGAATTGCCAACCAATTATATGATTTGTGCATTAAACGAAATTCCAACAGCGTATATAAAATTAAAAGAATCTAAGAATTTCATAAAAAATTTAGAAGATAAAACCAGTTATATAAAATACAAAGAAGCCATAAGAGTATTAAGAAAAGTGAATTTTTCAGCAGATTAAATAATACTTTTGAAAGCCTTTTGGGATTGAAAAATAGTTGAAAATTACTTTTTTCTTTTATGTTTTATAACCTCTGCATCAATATGAAAAATAATTTCTTCAGCAATATTTTTAATTAAATCTCCAACGCGTTCAAACTTTTTAATTATAGCAAACATTAATAATGTTTGATCAATTATTGCATTATCTTTCTTTATTTCTTTTTCTATAATAGAAAAAGATTCTGCATTTATTTTGTCCAAAATTTTATCTTTTTTAAACACTTTTCTAGCCGATTTCACATCTTTTTCTTCATAAGCAACTGTAATATTTTCGAACATTGAAATAATAGTATCATACATTTTTTCAAATTTCAAAGTTTTAAAAAGATGTGGTTCTATTTGTTTATCAAAATCAACAATATATTTAGATATATCATAAGCATGATCACCTATACGCTCTAAATCAAAGTTAATTTTTAAAATTGCCATTATAAATCGCAAATCAATAGCAACGGGAGTGTAAAGTGCTATAAACTTTTCACAATCATTTTCAATTTTTAAATCTAACGCATTTATACGTGTTTCGGTATTCATTACCTCTTCAGCTAAATCGCCATCATTATTTAATAGAGCTTCAGTAGCTTTCTCTATTTGTGAAATACATAAATTAAGCATTTCAAGACCTGATTCATTTAATAAGTTTCTATGATGTTCTGCATTTTGTACCATAATATTATATTTTTACCCAAATCTACCAGTAATGTAGTTTTCGGTTTGTTTTTTTTCTGGGTTTGTAAAAATTGCTTTAGTTTTATTGAATTCTATCAATTCACCTAAATAGAAAAAAGCTGTATAATCGCTTATTCTACTGGCTTGTTGCATATTATGTGTAACAATAATTATTGTATACTTTTCCTTAAGTTCAAAAATAAGATCTTCAATTTTTGAAGTAGAAATTGGATCTAATGCAGATGTTGGTTCGTCCATTAATAGAATAGAAGGTTCAACGGCTAAAGTTCTAGCAATGCATAAACGTTGTTGCTGACCTCCTGATAAAGCTAGTGCCGATTTTTTTAAATCGTCCTTTACTTCTGTCCAAAGATCAGCTTGTTTTAACGCCTTTTCTACACGTTCATTTAATATTTTTTTATCTTTTATCCCTTGTATTTTAAGTCCATAAGCAACATTTTCAAAAATTGATTTAGGAAAAGGGTTTGGTTTTTGAAAAACCATTCCAACTTCTTTTCTCAATTCTTCAACATTTATCTTATCCTTATAAATATTAGTTCCATTCAGCTTAATTTTCCCTTCCATTTTAAAGCCATCCACATAATCATTCATTCTATTAAATAAACGAAGGAATGTAGATTTACCACAACCAGATGGGCCAATAAATGCAGTAACAGTATTTGGCTTTATATTCATGTCAATCCCTTTGATTGCCATAAAATCATCATACCAAACTTTTACATCTTTTATTACTATTTTAGCTCCATCTTTTGAAGAAGTATCTTTTATTTTTTCTGAATCACTATTTTTTTCTTTTATTTTTGTCATTGTTATTGCAGTTTCTTTTGCCATCTATTTCTAAAATACACGGCTATTCCATTCATTATAAATGTAATTAATAATAATACTATTATTGCTCCAGATGCAGCAATCGCAAATCCTTGTTGTGGTCTTGTGGTCCAGTTAAAAATTTGCATAGGAAGCACTGAAAATGTATCAAAAATTGACTGAGGCACAAAAGGTACATAAGCCATAGCACCTACTACAATTAATGGTGCTGTCTCACCAATTGCTCTGGATAAAGAAAGAATAATACCTGTTAATATTCCTCCAAAAGATGAAGGTAAAACAACATCCTTTATAGTTTGCCATTTAGAAGCTCCCAAAGCAAACGATGCCTCTTTTAATGAATGTGGAACCGCTTTTATTGCTTCTCTAGTAGCTACAATAATTATTGGTAATATTAAAAGTGACAATGTTAAACTTCCTGATAATATACTTCCACCAAAATTAAAAAATCGAACAAAAATCCCCAATCCTAACAGCCCATAAATTATTGAAGGTACACCTGCTAAATTAGAAATATTAATCTCTAATAAGGAGGATAGTCTGGATTTTTTAGCATATTCTTCTAGGTATATACCCGCTCCAACTCCAACCGGAATTGCAAACAAAACTGTTAACAACATTAAATCTAATGTTCCAATAATAGCTGTATAAATTCCTGCACTTTCGGGTTTTCTTGAAGGTAAACTTGTTAAAAAAGTCCAATTAATTCTCGTATATCCAACTCTTACAATATTATAAATTAAAATGATTAAAATTAAAATACCCAGAAATGTAAATAGCATTCCCATTATTTTAAAACCATGATCTATCAATTTATTTTTTCGAAAATTATTCATATTTTTCTTGGTATTTTTTCTTAATCCAAAAACTAATACTGTTCAAGGTAAAAGTAAATAAAAACAGTGTTAAACCGGCCGCGAAAATTGTTTTGTATTCTAATGAGCCTTGAGGAGCATCTCCAGAGCTAACCTGAACAATATACGATGTAATAGTTTGAACAGGAACTGTAGGATCTAGTGTAAATTGTGGTTGTTGACCTGCGGCAATTGCAACAATCATAGTTTCTCCAATAGCTCTTGAAATAGCAAGTATAACAGATACAATTATTCCAGAGGAAGCAGCAGGAACCATAACTTTAAAAGCTGTTTGAAAACGGGTAGAACCCATTCCAAATGCGGCTAATTTTAATGATTTTGGAACTGCATATAAAGCATCTTCGCTTAAAGATGATATAAAAGGAATAATCATAATGCCCATTACAACACCAGCTGATAATGAATTAAATGTTTCTAAATCAGGATATATTGTTTGCAAAAAAGGAGTTACAATTGTTAAAGCAAAGAAGCCATATACTACTGTAGGAATTGCTGCTAAAATTTCAAGAAATGGTTTTAATGTTTTTCTAAAACTTTTAGGAGCATACATATTTAGATAAATAGCAATTGATAATCCTATAGGTAAAGCAACTGCTATTGCAATTGCAGCAGTTAAAAATGTACCAGAAACAAGTGCAAGAATACCAAAATGTTTTTCGGTAAATAATGGTGTCCATTGGGTATCGGTCAAAAACTCAAAAATTGAAACTTCTCTAAAAAATGAAATACTTTCAAAGAGTAATACCGCAATAATACCAATTGTTGTAAAAATGGTAATTGAAGCACAAAACTTTAAACTAATTTCAATTAGTTTTTCTTTATATTTCATGAGTCTAGAGTATTTTTTTTAACGGTCACAAGCTGTTCGCTATTTGTCATTTCATTTAGTGTTAAACTTTTTAAAATGCCATTTCATATAATGCTATTAATTGCCGATAAGAAAAACTTACCGGCAACTAAAATTAGTTATAGTAATTATTATTTAACCAATATTTTACTAAAAGCAGCTTTTTGTGCATCGTAACCACTTGGTAGCATTGGCACATAACCAACTTCTTTTGATAATTGAGGAGCATTAGCTAAATAGAAGTTTATAAACTTCTCAACTTCAGGTCTTTGTGCTGATTTTTTGTTTACAAAAATAAATAATGATCTTGATAAAGGAGCATATTCATTACTTGCAACAGTTTCAATACTTGGTATAACTGCACCAGCACCATTGTCAATTCCAACAACACCTAATTTATCTTTATTTTCTTCATAATATGATAATCCAAAATAACCTAAAGCATTTACATCTTTTTCAATACCCTGAACTGCAACGTTATAATCTGCAACTGCATTGTAATCTGTTCTACTAGCTCCTGATTCACCCATAATTACTTCTGTAAAGAAATCGTATGTACCATGTGAAGTGTTTGGTCCATATAAATTAATCTCTTCATTTGGCCACTCAGCTCTAATATCACTCCATTTTGCTATAGCACTATTTGGTTCCCAAAGTTTTTTAAGTTCTTCAGTTGTCATTGTTTTTGCCCAAGTATTTTCTTTATTTACAACTACAGTTAATCCATCTAGAGCAACTGTTAATTGGATATATTCAATGCCATTTTCCTTACATAAATCAATCTCTCTACCTTTAATTTCTCTTGAAGCAGCGCTTACATCCGTAACCCCTGTTCCAAATTTTTTAAAACCACCACCTGTACCAGATTCTCCAACAGTTACTCTAACTTTAGGCTCTACTTTTAAGAATTCTTCAGCAACAGCTTCTGAAACTGGAAAAACTGTTCCAGAACCATCAATAGAAATTGATCCTGTTAATTCTGATTTTTTTTCTTTTTTTTCTCCACAAGAAATTGCTACAATTGCTAAAGAGATTATAAATACTAATTTTTTCATTTTTATTGTGTTTATTTTTTTTGTAAAGAACTAATTCAGTTGTTAAGTTTATGTTAACTGAAAATTAATTATTTAAAGTTAATTTATTATAATTTAAATTCAGCATTTAAAAACACTAAAGATTTGGTATCTAGAGAGGTATTGTCAAAACTAAACCCTTGATAATTTAGAGAAAAGCTTAATCCTTTAACAGGTACATATTGAACACCTCCAATAATTTGACTTCCATCTTTTGATAGATTCCAGGCTTCAGATTCTCCAGATAATGTATTTGAACTTAATTGATCAAAACGTCCAAATATTTCTACTTTGTTATTAATTTGATAAGTAGAATAGAAAGATAAACCATCTAAATCATGGTCTTGTGCTGGACTTGAATATTTTTTACCGTTATTTAATTTATTGTATTCTGCACCAAATCTCCAATTGCTAGCTTTGTACCCTGCAAATAATGATAATGTTGTAATTGCATCAGCATCTATTGAAGGTTGTGAATCTGCATAAATTTTTGTTGTTAAACCTTTAACAGGAGTAAAAATTAAACTACCACCTATTTTATGTTTTCCATCTTCATCTTGCAGTTTTTTATAGCCTTCACCATTTGCAATTAAGAAATTTGCTTTTAAATTGTTACTCAATTTAAATTCAGCATTTATACCTAAATCTGCACTGCTTCCATATCCATTTTGATCTTGAAAAGATTTAAAAATATAACGGTATCCCCAAAATTTCTCTTGATCATTAAATTGTTTCATTCCAATTAAACCCATACTAAGTTTAACACTTGATGCTACTTTCCAATCTAATTGTGCTGTTTTCAGGTATGCTGTGTATGCACTTCCTTCAGAGTTGTCACCAACATCTAATGTTACTTTAGCGGCTATAGCATCACTAAAAGCATATTGGTAACCCAAATAAGCACGTTTTAATTCAAAAGCACTGTTTTGTGTTGTGTTTTCTGATAAATCTGTATGGTAGTTCCAAAACACTTTAAATTGAACATCGCCACTTGGTTTAAATTCTTCATTAGAATTTTGAGAAAATGCAGTAATTGAGAGTAGGAATATTCCTAAACATAGTAATTGATTTTTCATAATGTACATAATGTATGTTGTTTTTTGTCCCTGCAAATAAAATACACAATTGTTAACTTAATGTTAATCGTATGTTATTTTAAGACTATTATTTTAAAAAAAGTGAATGATTTAATGCAATAAATCTAAATTTATGGGTTTATTTCAATTGTATTAAAAACAAATTATTACCTATATTGCATTAAATTTTAAATAATGAAAATGAATTGGAATCAGTTGTTATCCTTAAAAAGATATGGTGATACAGAGCAAAGGTTAAGAAGCGATCAAGACGAAACCCGCCTTGGTTTTGAAGTGGATTATGATCGTATAATTTTTTCAGATTCATTTAGAAGTTTGCAAGATAAAACTCAGGTTATTCCGTTATCTAAAACCGATTTTGTACATACGCGTCTAACACACAGTCTAGAAGTAAGTGTAGTTGCCCGTTCTTTAGGCAGAACTGTTGGAGAACAAGTGCTGAAAAAACATCCGGAACTTATTGAACTTGATTATAAAATGAACGATTTTGGAGCTATTGTGGCAACAGCTGCTTTGGCACACGATATTGGAAATCCACCTTTTGGACATAGTGGTGAAAAAGCAATTGGAGAATACTTTATAAACGGAAATGGACAAAAATTTAAAGAACAACTTACAGATAAACAATGGCAAGATTTAATAGACTTTGAAGGAAATGCCAATGGATTTAGAATTTTAACTGAAACAAAAGAAGGAATTGAAGGAGGTCTGCGATTGTCTTATGCAACATTGGGTGCTTTTATAAAATATCCGAAAGAATCTTTACCTAAAAAACCAACAACGCATATTGCAGATAAAAAATATGGAATATTTCAGGCTGAGCTAGAAGCCTTTAATGATGTCGCTAAAGATTTGGGGTTAATTTCAACAGGTAACAATGGTAATATTGCTTTTAAAAGACATCCTTTAGCTTATTTGGTTGAAGCCGCTGATGATATTTGTTATACAATTATCGATTTTGAAGATGGTATTAATTTGGGTTTAATTGAAGAAGAATTTGCGCTAGAATACCTAATAAAATTAGTAAAAGACACCATCAATTCTGAAAAATACTATCAATTAAAACATAAAAAAGACCGATTAAGTTATTTGCGTGCTTTAGCAATTGGAACCCTAATTACAGAAGCCACAAAAGTTTTTGTAGAAAATGAAGCAGCAATTTTAAATGGAGAATACCCTCATTCGCTTTTAGAAAAATGCAAATACGAAGCGCAAATAAACGACATTATTAAAATAAGTGTAGAGAAAATTTATAGAAGTAGAGAAGTTATCGAAAAAGAATTGATGGGTTATTCTATAATTTCTAAATTGTTAGATGTATTTTTAACAGCCTCTAATAATAAATTTGAAAATACACTTTCTAATTACGATAAACTCATATTAAACTTATTGCCAGAACACCTACAAAAACCTAGCAAAATACTGTATATTAGAGTTTTAAATACCTGTGGATTTGTAGCAAGTTTAACAGATGGTTTTGCATTGCAATTGTATAAAAAAATAAATGGTTAACTTTGCATAAAAAATAAACCCTTTTTTTACTTTATTTAAACCCCAAAATGAAAAAACAACTAACCCTATTAGTATTGGTTTTTTCTTCAATATTGTTTCTTAGTTACTATTTTAATATAACTAATAAAAAATATTTGAAAAGTAATTCTCATGTTTCGACGTTAAGAGAAAAACATACTGCTTTTTTAAATAATAGTCCTTTTAAAAAAACCTTAAAGCTTTCAAAGAAGGAACGTAAAGCAACAGGGTTACCTCCTAATAAATATTATGAACGGATGTGGGAATTAACTATGAATCCTGCAACGGGGAAACCAGAACCCTATAAGGTTTTAGAACTTCAACAAAAAAGAAACAAAAAGAACAAAGGTCTATCAAATAGAAACCCGGGAGATGCGGTTAGTAATAGTTGGGAAGAACGAGGGCCAAATAACGTAGGAGGTAGAACAAGAGTGGTTTTATTTGACCCTAATGATGTTGGAGTTGATGTAAAAGATTATAGTAGAGTTTTTGCAGGTGGCGTAAGTGGGGGCTTATGGAAAAATGAAGACATAACAGATCCAAATTCTTCTTGGACTTTAATCCCTGATGTTCCTGGTAACATGAATATTTCTTGTATAACTGTTGACCCAAATAATTCTTTTGTTTGGTATATTGGAACTGGAGAACAATATACCGCAGGGGCGGCGGTAGGAAATGGTGTTTATAAAACGGAAGATGGCGGAGAAACTTGGAACCTTATTAACGTAAATCTAGCTGGAGGAGATACAGTAGGAACAGATTTTGCCGGCTTGTTTTTTATAAATGATATTATTGCTTGGAATCATTTAGACTGGGATGGATTAGGAAATGATAGAACAGAAATTTTTATAGGTGTTGGTACACATCGTTATCGAGATGCTAATCCAGATAATTATTTGGGTTTTCAAAATGCAGGTTTATATAGATCTGTAAATGATGGAGCGAATTGGTCGAGAATTGAAAGCTCAAACTTTGAATTAGCTGGTTGGAACGGTTATTTTATTCTTCCTAACGATTTTGAAATTTCTACTGACATTAATACAGGAAATACTACATTATGGATGGGTTCTATTGGAACTCCAGGAACCAATAGTGGTGGAGGTAAAATTTTTAGTTCAACAGATGGATCAACTTGGACTGAAGCGGGGGTTTCTCCGTTACCGAATTCAAACAGAGTAGAATTAGCAGTTTCAAATACAACTACTTCTAAAATGTATGCGCTTACAGAAGGAACAACAAATGCTGGTCCTCATATTTATGCAACTACAGATGCATTTACAAAACCTTTAGATGATCCATCACCTGAAACATATGAATTAGCAAAACCCAGTGATGCTGATACAGGAATTCCTGCAAATGATTTTACCCGAGGTCAAGATTTTTATAATTTAGTAATTGAAGTAGATCCAACCAATGATAATATTGTTTATGTTGGTGGAATTGATTTATTTAGATCAACCAATTCAGGAACAAGTTGGTCTCAAATTTCTAAATGGTCTAATAATCCTGGTTTAAGTGCATTAACTTGTTCTTTAGTTCATGCAGATCAGCACGCTTTTACTTTTAGACCAGGCAACACCAATCAAGCTGTTATTGGGAACGATGGTGGTGTTTATTTCGCTAATGGTTTAAGTACTTCAGCTGGAACAAGTAATGCTTTTTCCGTAAGAAATAATAATTACAACGTAACACAATTTTATTATGGTGGTTATGGTCCAAATGCTGTTAATGAATTAATTATTGCAGGCGCACAAGACAATGGTTCCCAATTTATAAATGGAGCTTCAGCTGGGATTAACTCGAGCGTTTGGGCAAGTTCTGGAGATGGTGCCTATAGTACCATTGATAAAGACGAAGATTATATGATTGTTTCCTACGTATATAATGATCATACCTACCTTAATCTTCCTAACTATACAACTGGATATACAATAGATAACGGAGCTAATTCTGAAGGTGATTTTATAAATCAAGCGGGTTTAGATCATAATTTGGATATTATGTTTTCGAATGGAACAGATGGAAGTTATCAAATTAACAGATATATTTTAGGAGCTTCAAGTGCTACAAAAAGTCAATTTTCAAATGCATTATTAACTAATGCACCAACTGCTTTTAAAGTTTCTCCTTATACAACTGCAAGCACAACATTATTGGTGGGAACGGCAGATAGTAAATTATTAAAATTAACCAACGCCCAAAGAGTAAATACAAGCAATATTGGTTGGGAAGATATTGGCGGAGGTTCTTTTATTGGGAGTATTTCTGATATTGAATTTGGTGCAACAGAAGATGAAATATTTGTTACTTTTCATAATTATGGGGTATCTAGTATATGGTACACATTAAATGGCGGTACAAATTGGCTGAATAAAGAAGGTGATTTACCAGATATGCCTGTAAAATGTATTTTACAAAATTCGTTAACGCCTAATGAAGTTATTGTAGGAACGGAACTTGGGGTTTGGGCTACAACAAACTTTAATGATGCATCTCCTAATTGGACTTCTTCATACAATGGGATGCGCGACGTAAAAGTGGTAGATTTAGATTTACGAAGTGATAATAATATACTTGCCACTACTTTTGGAAGAGGTGTTTTTACAGGGAAGTTTTCTAATACCGACTTTAATATTACTGCTGATAATAATTTAGTTACAACTTGTACGGATACTGCAGTTTTTAATTTAAATTTTAATACAAACGATACTTACAATACTTTAACAACCTTTTCAACATCTGGAGAGCCTGCAGGGGTTACAATTAATTTTAGTCCAACTGTGTTAAGTACTGCTGGAACTTTTACTTTAACAGTTGGTAATATAAGTTCTTTAGCAGTAGGAGAATACCCTTTTACCATAATTGGTACTGGAAATCAATCAAATACACTCGATGTTATTTTAAAAGTTGATGATACTGTAATTAATATTGTAAACCCTACTTCACCAATAAATGAAGCTACAGATATCGCGTATTTTGGAACAACTTTTTCATGGGATACAGATATTGAAGCAACTTCTTACGATTTTGATATTGCTATAGATGCTGGTTTTAACACAATTATTGAAACAACAAATACTCAAAATAATTCATATACAATTACTTCAGTGTTAAACTCAAGTACTGTTTATTATTGGAGAGTACGTTCTAAAAATGAATGTATTGTTGCGGACTATTCTGAGACTCAAAAGTTTCAAACAAGCACATTTCAGTGTTTTACGAGCAGTAGTTCTCCAAATGCGGCTATTCCAGATGGAACTGATGCAAATATTGCAGGGCTCGCCATAGAAACCAGTATAAACATACCAAATAGTTTTGCTGTAAGTGATGTAAATATTGCTATAAATATTTCACATACTTATATACAAGATTTAGTTATTTCTATTATATCACCAGATAATATTACAGAAGTTTTTTTATTTGATAGAGAATGTAACAGTGAAGATGATATGGATGTTGTTTATAATGATAATGCTTCAGCAACAATAACTTGCGCAAGCCCTGTTTCTGGTGTAGCAATACCTTCAACCCCTTTATCTAGTTTTAATTCCATTACCGAAAACTCTCAGGGAGATTGGACATTAAGAGTTTTAGATTATTATAATGAAGATACAGGTACACTAAATAGTTGGTCAATTGAGATATGTGAAAATCAGTCAATTACAAACTCAAATTTAACAAAAGCGGACCCAATTACTGTAAATAGTACTATTGAATATACTTTACTTCAAACAGATTTAAACGCTACAAGTGTTGGTTCTTCAGATGCTGAACAAATTTATATGTTAACTGATTTACCAACTAAAGGCGATTTAAAATTAAATGGAACTCTATTAAACATTGGAGATACTTTTACGCAAGAGGCTATAAATAGTGGATTCGTTAGTTATTTAAGTGCAAGTGGCGTAAGTACAACCGATGCTTTTAAAATTGATATTACAAATGCAACAAATGGTTTTTTACCAAATGAACAACTAAATATTAATATAGATGCAACGTCTTTAAGTGTTGACAATCAGTTTTTTGAAAAAACAAAAACAGCTGTATTTCCAACGATTTCTAACGGAGAGTTTTCAATTATCTCCAATACTTCTTTAGGGAAAACAACTATCGAAATATTTAATATAAACGGACAGAGCGTTTTTAAAAACAACCTAAATTTAAGTAGTGGTAATAAAGAAAATATTATAACTAGAGGATTGGCTTCAGGTGTATATATTTTAAGGTTAACTGCTGAATCTGCTCAAGGAACTAAAAAAATAATTATTAAGTAAATTTAATTTTTTTGAAACGTGATAAGGTTTTAGAAGTTAGTTATTGTTTTTTACATCTTCATTTTTTTCAAACAACGAATCTTTATTTCCATAGAGTAATTCTGCGACTTCAATCAGTTTTTTAATCATATCATTTACATTTGTATTATCATTAAATAATGATGATGCCATTTCAGCAGAAATTAAATCTTTTCTAATTAACTTATCTATAGATTTATTACTTTTTCTTATATTTTCTTTAGCCTTTCTCTTTAAGTCTTCTAATTTTTCAGCATATTTTTCTGTATCTTCTTCGGTTCTAAACAAATAAATTACACGTAAAACTTGTGTCATTTTTTTTCTAAAATTGTTATACTCATTAAGTAAATATTTGTTGTCTAATGTTAAAGACATGGTTAAATTTTTATTTAACTCTCTAACATCTTTTATTATTTCAACCATTTTTCGGTTGGCAATTTTAATATCTGTAATAGATTTATTGTGCTTTTTAGTTAATTTTAAGTCGTTTTGTGCTGTTGTTGCAAATCTTAATATTTCTCCATAAATAGATTTAAATTTTTTATAATAAAGGTCATCAACATTAATATTAAAATTTGTTGTTGATTTCTTAATAATTTTTTTAATTTTTATATCTGAAATCACATCTTCTCTATGAATATTTAATGCGTGTGATACAATTTCAAAAACAGCATTTTTATATAAATATTTGGTTTCATTTACCAATGCAGAAATTGTTGAATCTGGAAATTTTAAAACAGCTTCATTTAAATATTTTGGTTCATCAATATCTTTAACAATTTTTTCTTTGAAGAATTTTATTAAAAACTGCTCTAGTTTACTAATAAAAGGAATCATTAGTAATACACCAATTATATTAAATATTGTATGAAATAAAGCCAGTTTTAAGGTATAATCTGTAGATGCAATATTCACTATATCAGAAAAATAATCTACAAATCTAGCGAGCGGATATATAAATGTTAGAGCAACTAAACCAGTTGTTATGTTAAATATAAAATGCGCACCAGCCAGTCTTTTTCCTGCAATGTTAGATTTTAAAGAACCTAATACTGCTGTAATAGTTGTTCCTACATTTGCTCCAATTGCTAAAGCCAGGGCATTTTCATATTCAATTTGACCTGCAGCTAAAGCGGTTAAGATTAAAGCCAATGTTGCACTGCTAGATTGTAATATAGTAGTGATAATAATACCAAGCCCAGCATATATGATAGCGCCTAAAAATCCAGAGATTGCATATTGAGTTAAATCTATGTATTCTTTAAATACATCAAACCCTTCTTTCATATAATGAATTCCAAGAAAAAAGAACCCAAGACCTGCTAATACATTTCCAATCCCTTTTAAAGCTGTCTTTTTTTGAAATGAAAAAATGAGTCCAAAAATTAACATAGGCATTGCCAATGCAGAAATTTTTATTTTTAATCCAAATCCCGCAACTAACCAAGCCGTAGCAGTTGTACCAATATTTGCTCCAAAAATTAAACCAAGCCCACCAGATAAGCTTATTAATCCAGCACTTATAAATGAGATTGTAATTACTGAAACAAGAGAGCTAGACTGTATTAAAGCTGTAACTAAAGCTCCAGCTGTAATACTCTTGTAAAGTTTATTAGTTGTATTTTTAAGAAAATCTTTTAACGGACCCTTGGTAAAAACTTTAAAGCCTTCCTCTAGCATTATCATTCCAAAAAGTAAAATAGCTACACCTGCAGCTATTGTTTCAAAATTTGGATTGAAATATAGTATTATTCCAAGTGCTAATAATATGAGAATAAACAAAAGTCTTTTAATCATAAATAGAAAAAATAGTTTTAATCTGTTTAACTGTAAACATACTGTAAATAATTTATAAAAAAAAGCCTTCAAAATTTGAAGGCTTTAGAATATTAAAAATATTAATAATTATTTTACTGCTTTTTCTTGAATATGAAAATCGTGAAATAGTTGTAACAAACTCATTAATGCGGAAATTAAATCTTTAGTTTCTAGTAAAATACCGAAATATAACGATGAGTTTTTCGGACTGCTTTCTTCCGTTCTAATTCTGGCAATTTGTTTATCAATAGATTCAGATACATAATCGAATATTTCCTGTTTTGCATCAATAATATTAGATAAATCATCAAAATCTTTTTCAGTAAAATCTAATTCAATTTTATCAAAAAGCACTTTTAACTTATCATTAATTGCACTTAAATCTTTTATAGATGAAGGTTTAAGTTTCTTATGATTGTTATTTACATGTTTGTAACTTGTGGTAGAAATATATTCAATAGATTGCGTTATATCTTGTAAATAACCTAAAATTAAAATATAAAATCTACTTGCTTTTACTGAAGAATCGTCTAAAGATTTAATAAAGTAGAATACATCTTCTCTTAGTTCATTTACCTCTTTATTTAATTTTCGTACGTGTTTTTCAGTTTTAGAAAGTTTGTCTAAATCATGCAGTGATAGGTCAATTACAACGTTTGTATATAATTTATTTACACGTTTTACAACTTCCGAAATATGGTCTGAACTTTCATTTACAACTTCATTAATTGTAATTAATTCAGCACGTTCCATATATCTTTTTTCCTTTTTTTCTTTTGCTCTCTTTGTGTGTCTTACAGAACTTCTTCCAAGTAAAAACAGCACTACTATAAGTAAAACAGCAACGGAAACAATTTCTCCTAAATAAATAATATATAAAAATATTGCGGAAACCATAAAAGCAGAAAATGCCGTTAAAAACCATCCGCCAATTACGTTAAAAACTCCAGCTACTCTATAAACAGCGCTTTCTCTTCCCCAAGCTCTATCTGCTAAAGAAGTACCCATTGCCACCATAAAAGTTACATAAGTTGTAGATAATGGAAGTTTTAATGAGGTTCCTATAGAAATTAAAATTCCGGCAACAAATAAATTTACCGACGCTCTTACCATATCAAATGCTGGTAATTCGTAAGATTTATCTTTAGGTAATTCAATTACTGGTTTTTGAAATTTAGAATCTACCCATTTTAATGTTTTATGAGGAATTACTTTTGCTAATCCAGCACTAAACAAAATTGCACCACGTACTACAGTTCTAGATACTGCATTTGGTTGAAATTTTTCATGTCCTTCACCTTGTCTTGATAAATTAATTCCTGTTTCAATTACCGTTTTTGCTTTTTTAGAAAACCAAAGCGTTACCACCATAATTCCACCTGCTAATAACAACAACCAAGGGTTTGAAGGTACTTTTTTAGCTAAAATTCCCATTGAAAATTCGTTAGCTGCTAAAAAATTAGCTGGATCTTGGCTACTCCATTCTTGCCAAGAATTTAGGGCTGCAATTGGTACACCAATAAAATTCACTAAATCGTTTCCAGCAAATGCCATTGCTAAAGAGAACGTTCCAATTATAACAATAAATTTTAAAATATTTACTTTAAAAACCATTATTAATAATTGAGACAATATCGTCCAAAACACAAAACCATACAAAATAATTTCAAATGTGCGACCTTCAATTAAATGTTTTACATCATCGTAAAAAGGAGTTCCTTTCATTCCTTTTACAAATATAAAATAGGTGATTGCGGTAATTGCAAATCCACCAAAAATGGCATTTATATAACTTCTTTTTTTATCAAATTGAAATGAGTACAATAAACGAGATAAAAATTGGACAATTGCTCCTACAGAAAATGCTATAAAAACAGATAATAATATTCCCGAAATAATTAACAGAGCAGTAGCAGAATTTATGTATTTTCCAACCTCTGAAAGGTCTTCTCCGTTATTCGATATTTTAATTAAAGCCATTGCAACAGCAGCACCTAACAATTCAAAAACAATTGAAACTGTGGTTGAAGTTGGCATTCCTAATGAATTAAAGACATCTAATAATAAGATATCGGTAATCATAACTGCCATAAAAATGAACATAATTTCATTAAAATAGAATTGAGAAGGATTGAAAATCCCTTTTCTTGCTACTTCCATCATACCACTGGAGGTAATTGCCCCCAGAGCAACACCAACACTAGCGATAATTAAAATAGTTTTTATATTAACTGCTTTAGAACCAATAGCTGAGTTCAAAAAATTCACCGCATCATTACTTACACCTACAACTAAATCTATTATAGCTAATATAGTAAGTGCTACGAGCATTAAAATATAAATATCTCCCATTGTGTTTTTTTTTTAACGTTGCAAAAATACTTTCAATTAATACAGCAAATATTAAATTAATGTTACCAATGTTAATTTAATGTTAACTTAACGTTAAGAACAATTTTAAGTTTTTGTGTAAGAATTTTAAAATCAATTTAATACTTTAAATTTACTAACTTTTTTTGATTAGATTGACTTAAAAGTGAAGTTTTTAGCATTCTAATTTTGTGGGTACAACGGATACTATAAAATATTGTAGTTGAAATGAACTTGACTTACCGCAGTAATAAACTTTATTTCGTATTTTTCTTAAAAAACGCAATTAGAATATTAGTGAGTTCTTCAGGTTTGTCTTCTTGTATAAAATGGTTGGAATCTAAAATATAATGTATTTGATTTTTTGCTCCAACAATGTTTTGTTGTAAGATGCTATCTTTTCCTTTCCACATTAAATCTTGGTTATTTCCCCAAATTGTAATAAAAGGTTTTGAAAATAATTTCAGTTTTTTATTCAGATTTTTATTTATAATAGCTTCTAGATCACTTATTTTATCAGGAATTAAAGAAGGAAATTTACGAACAGCGTGGTAATCAGATTCAATTTTAAAAGGGCTATCATAAACTGCTTTTATAGTATCTGGTAATTTTGTATTTGTTCCCCAATCCATAATATTTCCAGGAGAGAATGTAGCATCGTTTTTGGCGTAATTTACAAACCCGATAAAGCTTTTTGGAATTTCTTCATTCCCTTCAAATAAATAACTATATGAAACGGCAACTTTATTGAAAAATTTTGGTTTTTCGGCAATAATTCTTAATGAAATCATTCCTCCCCAATCGTGTGCAAACAAATTTATGTTTGTTAATTTTAGAGTGTCTATAAAGTTATTTAACCATTTTGTATGATTTGAATACGTTATAATAGCAGCGTTTTTTGGTTTATCTGAATAACCAAAACCCACTAGATCCGGAATAATTACTCTAAAATTTTGTTTAACTAAATTTGGTGCTATATTTCTATAAATAAAAGAACTGTTGGGTTCACCGTGTAACAATAGAATAGTTGGATGGCTACTATTTCCCAGATCTAAATATGCCATATTAATTCCATCATCAACTTGAACAAATTGATATTGATCTGGACTGAAAAAATCAATTTTTAAAGTTTCCTTACTACTTTTAGTATTATTTTTACAAGCTAAAAGGAGTGTGCTAAAAGAGATAATTAAAGTAAAATAAATTATAATTCTATGTGTCATTATTTTAACTGTAAATTGTTTGTTGTGCAAATTATTTAAAATAAGACACTATTTAAATTTTATGAGATCTTAGCAAAAGTTATGAATCTGGATATTTCTCATTTATAGAGTTCTATTAGTTTATTTCGTTCTTTTTTCCTTTTACTTGTAAAATTAAACAAATGAATTGAAATTCCAGCACTTGCAACCCCTCCTGCTATAAAAATTGTTCCGATTGATTGTCCAACTCCTTCTTCGGAATTTTTATTGTCGGAAATTAATTTTGCTCCAAAAGTTGTGCTCAAAATTGAAAGTGATGTAAAAATAATCGCTGTTGTTTTTGTTATTTTTCGTTTTCTGTCTTTGTCAATTATCAAATTCCAATCATTAATTACTCGTTTTTCATTCAGATTGTAATTTGTTAATTCAATTCCAAAAGTTGCTATTTTATTTAATTCTTTTTCTTTTAAAATTTGCGAGTAATTTTCAAATGAGACAAGGATCAACAAAATCAGTAATATATATTTCATTGTGGTCAATTATTATTTTTGCTAACTTCTTATACCATTAACAAAACAACTTTTATACTTAAAATTCCAACTGTAGAAAAGGTATATTATTTAATTCAACTATTTTTAGGGAGAAGCAATTTTTAAAGTTTTTTTTGTAAAAATAGATAATGTAATGTGTTGATCGTATGATAATTGTCAAGAAAGTATTTTTTACCCTCGAAATTTAAATGGCAGTAGTATAACAAACAAAAAAAGAGCCTCATTTAAAAAAAATGAGACTCAATTATCGGGTTGACTATTTAATCGTTTTACTAACCATCGTAAATAGCTTATTTAAGAACAAAATATTAATTGTTCAAATATCATAAAAAATACAAATGAATATTTTTTTACAGAAATTTCTTATTCACAAGATATTAACATTTGGTATGTGTTTGTTTTATGATCCACACATATCGCAATCGTCTGGATTGTTTTGTGATGCAATTAGCATAGCTTTTAGCTCTTCTGGTGTTAGTGGAGTTTCCTCTGTTTTCTTTTCTTTAGATACTGTAAATTGCGTTGCATTTACGGCGCTTTTTGTTCGTAAATAATACATTCCAGTTTTTAAACCACTTTTCCAGGCATAAAAATGCATAGATGTTAATTTAGAGTAATTAGCGTCTTGCATAAATAAGTTTAACGACTGCGATTGATCGATAAAATAACCTCTTTGGCGAGACATATCTATAATATCTTTCATACTCATTTCCCAAACAGTTTTATATAACTCTTTTAATTCTTGAGGAATTACATCTATATGTTGAATAGATCCGTTGGCACGCATAATATTTTCTTTCATTTCATTATTCCACAAGCCTAATTCTACCAAATCTTCTAGTAAATGTTTGTTTACTACAATGTACTCACCACTTAATACTCTTCGGGTATAAATATTAGATGTATAAGGTTCAAAAGCTTCATTATTTCCTAATATTTGCGAAGTGGATGCTGTTGGCATTGGTGCTACTAAAAGTGAGTTTCTAACTCCATTTTTCAATACTTGTTTTCTAAGCGCTTTCCAATCCCAGCGTCCGCTTAAATCATCTTCTGAAACATTCCACATATTAAATTGAAATTCTCCTTGCGACATTGGTGAACCTTTATACGTAGAATAGGGTTCTTTTGCTTTTGCAATTTCCATAGAAGAAGTTACAGCTGCAAAGTAAATAGTTTCAAAAATTTCTTCGTTTAATTTTTTAGCTTCATCACTTGTAAAAGGCATACGTAACATAATAAAAGCATCTGCCAATCCTTGAATTCCCAAACCAATTGGTCTGTGACGGAAGTTAGAATTCTCTGCTTCTTTTACAGGATAATAATTTCTATCAATTACTGTATCTAAGTTTTTGGTAATTTTTTTTGTGACTTTATAAAGTTTTTGATGGTTGAAAAACTGCTCACCTTCTTTATTTTCTTCAACAAACATTGGAATTGCAATAGATGCCAAGTTACATACAGCAACTTCATCATTTGCGGTATATTCCATTATTTCGGTACATAAATTGGAAGATCGAATGGTTCCTAAATTCTTTTGATTCGATTTTCTGTTTGCTGCATCTTTATACAACATATACGGATTTCCAGTTTCAATTTGAGCTTCTAAAATCTTTTCCCAAAGTTCTCGTGCTTTAATTGTTTTGCGTCCTTTTCCTACTTTTTCGTACCCTGTGTATAGTTTTTCAAATTCATCTCCATAGGTATCAAATAAATGTGGGCATTCATTTGGACACATTAAAGTCCATTCGCCGTTTTCTTCAACACGTTTCATAAATAAATCCGGAATCCACATAGCGTAAAATAAATCTCTCGCTCTGTTTTCTTCGGCTCCAGTATTTTTACGCAGGTCTAAAAAGTCGAAAACATCGGCGTGCCAAGGTTCCATATAAATTGCAAAAGAACCTTTTCTTTTTCCTCCACCTTGATCTACATAACGAGCCGTATCGTTATACACTTTTAACATTGGTACAATTCCGTTAGAAGTTCCGTTGGTTCCTCTAATATATGAACCTGTTGCGCGCACATTGTGAATAGACAAGCCAATTCCGCCAGCAGATTGTGAAATTTTAGCGGTTTGTTTTAAGGTATCGTAAATTCCATCTATACTGTCATCTTGAATTTGTAATAAAAAACACGACGACATTTGAGGTTTTGGTGTTCCAGAGTTGAAAAGGGTAGGAGTTGCGTGTGTAAATATTCTTTTAGACATTAACTCGTACGTTTCTATGGCTTCGTCAATATCATTCTGATGAATTCCAATAGCAACACGCATTAGCATATGTTGCGGACGCTCAGCAATTTCTCCGTTTAATTTCAATAAGTACGAACGTTCTAATGTTTTAAATCCGAAGTAATCGTACCCAAAATCTCGATTATAAATTATAGTTGAATCTAATTTTGCAGCGTTGTCCATTATTACCTTATAGGTTTCATCTGATAATAACGGTGCTTTCTTTCCAGTTCTCGGATTTACATAGGTGTATAAATCCGTCATAACATCAGAGAATGTTTTTTTGGTATTTTTATGAAGATTAGAAACAGCAATTCGTGCCGCTAAACGTGCATAATCTGGATGTTGTACTGTCATTGTAGCTGCGGTTTCTGCGGCTAAATTATCGAGTTCGGAAGTAGTGACACCATCGTATAATCCTTCAATAACGCGCATTGCAACCTTTACAGGATCAACTAAATTATTTAAGCCATAACACATTTTTCTTACTCTAGATGTAATTTTGTCGAACATCACAGGTTCTTTTCTTCCGTCTCTTTTTAGTACAAACATATTTTAGTTTTTGATTTACGAATTTTGATTTACGAATTGCTTCGTAGTGTAAATTCTTGTTATTTTTTATTTTGGTATTCCTGTGAAAACAGGAATCTATTTATTTAGGTTTATGGATTCCTGCTTTTGCGGGAATGACAGTGTTTAATAACTCCAATAAACTTAAAGTGTTTTAACGTTTGGTCTTTAATATTTTAGGCTCCGAACATACGTTGTGTAATCGTAATTCCTAATTACCTAAAAATCGGCATCGAAACTAATACTTCCAGTTCCTCCAGATTTTACACCTGCTTTTTGGTATTCTGAAACGCGTTTTTCAAAGAAGTTTGTTTTACCTTCTAAAGAAATCATTTCCATAAAATCAAACGGGTTTGAGGCATTGTATACTTTATCGCAACCAAACTCCATAAGCAATCTATCGGTTACAAATTCTAAATATTGTGTCATTAGTTTTGCATTCATTCCAATTAAACTAACCGGAAGAGATTCTGTAATAAATTTACGTTCAATATCAAGTGCATCAACTAAAATTGCTGTAATACGTTCTTTTGGAACTTTTTGCACAATATGATTGTTGTGTAAATGCACGGCAAAATCGCAATGTAAGCCTTCGTCTCTAGAAATTAACTCGTTAGAAAAGGTTAAACCTGGTAACAATCCACGTTTTTTTAACCAGAAGATAGAACAAAAACTACCTGAGAAAAAGATGCCTTCAACTGCCGCAAAAGCAATTAAACGTTCTGCAAAACTTGGACTATCAATCCATTTTAATGCCCAATCTGCTTTTAATTTTATAGCTGGAAAAACTTCAATTGCTCTAAACAATTCATCTTTTTCAGCTTCATTTTTAACATACGTATCAATTAATAATGAATATACTTCAGAATGAATGTTTTCCATCATTATTTGAAAACCATAAAAGAATTTTGCTTCAGAATATTGCACTTCACTTACAAAGTTTTCTGCTAAATTTTCGTTTACAATTCCATCGGAAGCAGCAAAAAATGCTAAAATGTGTTTTATAAAATAACGCTCGTCGTCGTTTAATTTATTTTCCCAATCTATTACATCTTGGTGTAAATCAATTTCTTCAGCAGTCCAAATACTCGCTTCTTGTTTTTTGTACCATTCCCAAATATCTTGGTGTTGAATAGGAAAAATTACAAAGCGATCTTTATTTTCTTGCAAAATAGGTTCAATAAACGACATTTTAGTTCTTATTTTTTTAGTTTTAATAGTTGTAGTTTTCTACGAAACGAGAAAAACAAAGATTGGAAAAAATTAGTGAAAAAGAAAGGAGTACTTATTCACATTTGTCAATAAGTTTTTAACATTTTAACTATTTTGCAATAAACGATTAATTAGTCCTTAAAGCTGAAAATCAACAATATACATATTATAATAGTTGCTCCATAGTATGTTTTATTGGGGTTTAATCAAAAAAATGCTAAAACAAAAAAAGAACACAAATTTTGTGTTCTTTTTTCGAGGATATACTTAAAATAATACGACTACTATTTTAAAATTTTATTCAAACAATTATATATCCATCTTATTTTTTAAAGTAATTTTTATATTTTTCATTAATTTCATCAGCTCATATTGTAAATGAAGTAGCGGCTTGTCCTATTGTTTTTTATATAATGTACCCAGTTATTTTATGACATTTATTACGTCGAACATTTCTAAAATTCCCCAAAAAAAAGCATACATAAGAGGCTGTATTTTTTAGTAAAATTAATTTCTAACATAAAGTTTTAGTTTTAAATTATTTGTTCTACTTGGCTTTAATAAAAAGAGACTGACAGCATTTTGAGGAAATAATATAGCTTTGTTAGTTACACTCCATTGAAAATCTAGTTCTTCAGCAGCTACATCTTTTACATGTGGGCTGTCAATATTTACAACAGCATTATTTTTAATTCTGAATGGGTTTCCCCAATCTATTACATTATTGTAGCTATAAAGACTGTATTTTACAATCAACTTATTGTCCTTGTCAATTTCTAAAACTTGCATTTTACCAATTGTTAGTTTGGACGTTACAAATAATAAAATGTCATTTTTTTGAATTCGAATTCCATTAATATGGTCTGCTTGCTCTAGAACTTCTTTTCGACCATCTAATAATTCTACAATTTTGTTTTCATCTAAACTAGTGTATAGTTTTTCTCGTTTTAACCAAATCGGATTAAAAAGAGTGTCACTTACTTTTGAAATTGTATCTATTTCAATAGCATTTTTTGCTCTTTCGATATTAAATCTAGGGCGGTTTGATCCTCGTGTAGAAAAACTTTCATCTTTTAAAACAAGTCCTTTCCAAGCATATAAATCTTGAAACTTATCTATTTTGTAATAATCGGCTTGTTTTCCTAGGATTTCTTTGGTTCCCGATTTTTCAGTTCCTATATAAAGGGTTTCAATCCAAGAATCTTTTATTTGATAATACTGAAAGTGTTCTTTACATTTTATTCTTAAATGATATGGATCATCACTAACTTTATTTTCTTCAAAATTGTAATAATAACGATGTTCATCAATCCACAAACGTTCAGCAATTTTAACTTTTTCGGATAGCAATTCTCCTCCAAATTTTGATACTTTATAGATTTCTTCAAAAGCAATATCCCCAAATTCATCCCAATAATAAACAACTTGTTTAGCTACATAAGGAACTTGTTTACTATAACCTGTTTCATTTCCGTTTTCCCATTTATAACCTGAAACTGTTGAATATCTTAATTTTTCATAGACTATTTTCCCCGATTTTACTTTGTAAGGTTTAAAATTTTGCGCATTTGTTGAAATAACGAAACCTAAAACCAGAAATAGGAATAACTTTTTCATGTGTCTAAATTATTTGTTTTAAACGGTCATACTTCGACTCCACTCAGTACAAGTATGCTGTTCGCTATAAGTCATTTTATTGAATAAAAAATTTCATAGCAAGCTCGTTTCATAGCAATTTTTTTAGTAATTATTTTCCCTTTCTCATTTTTATCATTTTCTGAATCATATCATACGTTTGACGTAACTCTTCATCGCTCATTTCGCTCATTTCTGGATCATTTTTAGTTGCCATTTTTTTCCAATCTTCAAAAGATAGTTTACTAAGTTCATTCATTTTAGCGTCCATATCTTCCAATTCATCATCAAACTCATCATTATTCATAAAACCTTCCATTTTTTGCATAGGAAAATCAGGTAATTTAAAGTTAGCATCGGCTACTGAAACATCAAATTTTGCACTTGTAGCCTGTGTTATTGTTTTAATACCTAACAATGTTACCTCCATTTTCAACATCACACCTTTATAAAGCCATTGTTTAGCACCCATTACATCCCAAACTTCACAACTGTGACCTAAAATACTTTCGGTTCCCACTATTTTTCCTCCCATAGATTCAAGCATGTTTTTACCTGCTTCTGTTGCATTTGTATTCGATTGTTTCATCATATCCATCATTGGATCTCTACTTACAGTAATTATTTTAGTGTCAAAATTAGCTAAGTAACTTTCTCCATTATCTAATTTATTTATAACGTGAGTTGAGGTGGTTTCTACTTTTTCTTTCCCAAAAAACTTCATGGTAGTGGTTTGTTCAGAGGTGGTTTCTTTTAATTCTAATGCGCCCCAATCTTTAAAATATAAATTTTCTGTTCCACTTCCTGCTATTTTACTACCTATCACTTTACCTGAAATAGTAGAGGTGTATTTAACTATTCCTGATTTTACTTCGTATCGTTTTAATTTATTTTGACTGTTTCCGCTGCAACTTGCAAGTACTACAAGGAATGAAAGTAATATGTTTATTTTTTTCATGATATATACTTTTATTGTTTATTTAGTTTTAATTTCTTGTAATTCGTAGATAGAATAGTGGGTGCTAGATTCTTCCCTAGGCTCTTTGATAACCTTTGCTATGATAGCAGGTTTGTCATTCATAAGCCATATTTTTAGTTTTTCATTATCATTAAGAGCTTCAACAACAGTACAATTAAAAGTTCCTAGACTAAGGGTAAGTTCTTCTTGTCCCAGAACTCGGAACATACGTTCATCTAACGGATATAAATGAGCGTCTCCACTTTCGTAATCTCCAAGATAAACATCACCTTCAGCAGAGTTATATCTGTCGTAACCATTAAAAATGTTATCTATTTTTAATCTTTGATTTTCTTCTTTAACATATACATCAGCCGTAAGTATTTTGGTTTCGGATGTATTTACTTCTTCATTTAATTGATAGCATGAGTAGACCAGTTGTTTTATATCGGAAAGTTGTCCAAGTAACAAATGAAAGTCTTGCCAAGGCAATTTATCTTTTTCGTTGCTATATTTATAATATTCAAGATCTTCTGTATAAAAATCTTCTTCTTCAAACGTAAGGTGTTCAATTTTTGCTTTTTGATTGTAATATTCAGAGTTTTTTATAGGTTCTTCTTTTATAATTTGTACAGTTGTTCTACCAAAAGGAGGTTCTTGATCTTTAACTTTTACAATTTTTGCAAATACTCCAGGTTGATTATTTACCATCCAATATCGAAATTTTTCACTAAACCCGCCCAATCCTTCAACAACGGTACATTCAAATTCTCCAAGAGCTGTTTTTAAGATTTCACTAGTTGAAACTACCTTATAATAATCTAGTTCCTCTTCTGGGTAAAATCGAAAATCTTCTTTTTTTTCTTTAAAATAATCAACAGAAATAGCTTGTTCTGTCATGTCTATATAATCGTTTTGAGCATATGAATAATCTCTTGCATCGAGTGTTTGGTCAACTTCATTATAATTAAACTTGGTGCTCACCACCCAAGTAGCTGCTTCTCTAGCATCTGGAAAACTTGTATACTGAAAGACAACTTCCTTTTTATCTTTTAGATAATTTACAACAGCTTCTATTTTCCATGGTAGTTTTTCAGCTTCTATTTTTTCATCAAAACCATTTTCTGATTGATAAAAATCTTCTGATTCAAATGAAAGAATAGGCTTTTCCATGGCTACTTTAGGTGGAGTATTTAGTTTCGCTAATTTGCTAAAGGCCCAGGTCGCTCCTTCTTTTTTATAAACAAGCTCTTTATCATTTAATTTAATTACTACTGCATCTCCATTAAAATCCTTGTCTAAGTCACTTGTCATTTCAATAGCATTCTTTTTTTTATTGTATTTCCAAGTACCTGCATCCATAGTTCTAGAATTCGCATCTTCTGCTAATTTAAAAACCCCTTTTTCTGCGAAAATAAATACTAGTTTTATATCTGTTTCAGTTTTTCCATTTGATTCAACTTGAGTTAATTTCCAATTTCCTGTTATTTTAGATTCTTGAGCTATTAAGGAAAAACCACAAAGGATAATTATAAATGCACTTATTAAATTTTTCATAATTTAAAATTTTGGTTAAATTTATTTAGTATAAACTCTAAGCTGAGATGATTTCCCCTGCCATAATACCGTGTTTGTTTCATTTGTTCTCCCTAACCTAAAATCTGCATCATCATTAGAAACATTATCAGTACTACCCATATCTAAATCACAATTGTAAGTTCCTTCTATTTCTAAATTACTGGACTTTCTTTGAATAGAACCATCAGCGTTATAGGTTACATATTTTACGGTTAGTTTATAATTATCATTTTTGTCAATATTCAAGAATTCCATTTTACCTAAATATCCTTCTGAAGTTTTATAAAAAATAATAGTACCAGCGTCTAAAAGTACTCCAGACGGGATTGAAATTTGGATACGCTCATCTGGTAAGGAATCAAATTTTGTATCAATCGTATTTTTATCAAGTTGATCAAATGCCGAACTTTCGCTGTTATTTGAGCTTGTTGAAGATGTGTTAGAATTTCCAGTAAATTTCACGAACTCTACACGTCTATTATTTGCTTTTCCTTCTGGTGTGTTATTATTGTCAATAGGTTTGCTTTCTCCAAAACCGTCAGATTTTAGTCTGTTTGGTGCAATTCCCATTTCAATTAATTTATTCATAACAGATTTTCCTCTGGCTTTTGAAAGTGTCATATTTGTATCGTCGCCTCCATCAGCATCTGTATGTCCTTCAACACTAAAATTAAGATCAGATTGTTTTTGCATTAACTGATAAATTTCATTGATTGGACCCATACTTTCAGGTTTCAATGTCGCTTTGTTTACATCGAATTTAATACCGTTTACAATAATTTTTCCTTCGGAAAGTATGCGATCGTAGTATTTTACACCACCTTTAGCAATGCGGATGTTTTTGATATACATATTGTCATTACCTGCTTCAATAGTAATTCCAGAAGGATTAACTTCTAAATGGGGAACATTTATTAAACGTGTATCGTTAAAATAGGCTTTGAATTTTCCTTTGGTATAAGCCATAGAGATGTGTTTCCACGATCCTTCAGTCTCATTTGACCATCCTAACCTTTCAGTTCCCGGATAAGGCTTACTTGAATCCTTAAACTCTAAGCCGTGAGGCATTACAACCAATCGTTCTGTCTTTTGTCTATTGTTTTTTTTGTCACATAAGTAAATCCACAATCTGTTTGCAGTTGTTTGTCCTTTTGCAAACCACACATCCAATTCTATAGTAAAAACATCGGGTAAATAATCTTCATTAGAATTTTTAAGGTAGGGTATAATGTATGATTGGTTACTAAGAAACATAATCACATTTTCGCCATCAACATTCCCAATTTCTGCATTTCCACTATACAAATCCCAACGGCTTGGAAACTCACCATTTTCTTCGTCGGCACTTGGTCCGTCTTCAAAAAGAACCGTGTCGCCTGGCACAAAATCAAACTTATTCCAAACTACATTTGGAATATTTTCAGTAACTGTATTTTCTTTTGAAGTAGTTTGATTGTTAGAATTGTTTCCTTGTGTATTTTTGTTGGTGCTGGTATTCCCTTTTCCTGAATTTTTATCCGTTTTCTTTTTACCATCTAATACATCTTCGGCCTTATCAAATTCTTTATCAATTTTTTTATTCATTCGTCGTTCGGCACGTTTTTCAGCTTCACGTTCAATTTTCTTTTCAGCTTTTTGTTTTAATTTTTTTAAAAACTGAGCTTCTACATGGGTTGGGAAAACAAAAAGCATTCCTATTACAAGTAGCGTTTTTAATAGAATGTTTCTTTTAAATTTAGAATGTTGGGTTTTCATATTTTTTACTTTTAGATTTTTAGCAATAATCTTATTGATTAATTCTTAAGCTAAATTAGTTCTAAAAGCAAAAAATTACTTCATATAAAAGTATGATTTAAGTAACCCTTTAGGGTGATTATAGATGCTTAACACCTTGTTTTTATTAAAAAAGTCGTTTTATTAAGAAAAAAGTAACTAAAAATATAAAAAATTAGAAGAGCACTATTTTTAGCTAAATAGTATTAATTTTTTTAATTGCCTGGATGCGATTTTTAACATCTAGTTTAGCGTAAATATTTTTAATATGTGTTTTTATAGTGTTTTTAGAAACAAACATTTTTTTAGCAATTTCCTCGTTACTTAAGCCAGAAGTAATATGAGAGAAAACTTCAATTTCTCGTTTAGAAAGTCCATATTCTTCAAAATTATCAGAGTTATCAAAGTGTTTGTTATTAGCTTTATCTTTAAGTTCCTTAACTTGATGTGAGTAGTTTTGAAGTTCAGCATTTAGATTTTCAATTTCAAGATCTGAATTTCGCCTGAATAAATGCAATAAATAACCCAAAAACATTAATACTAAAACTCCAACTATAGATAAAATTATGAGTCGATTAAAATTTGATTTGGCATTTTTCTCGCTTTGTTCCTTTTCCGTAGCTAATTTTTGTATTTGCGTATCTTTTTTTGCTGTTTCAAACTCAATTTGAGTGCTAATGATACTTTTTTGTGAAGCTTCATTTACAATACTATCGCGAAATGTAGTGGCTAATTTATGTGCTTCTAAAGCTTTTTTAAATTTTTTGGTTTGGGTATAATAACTTACAAGTGCTTCATAACCTAAAATAATATTTTCTTTTGATTTAATATTAATTGCACTAGTTAAACCAATATTAATGTTTTCATAAGCTTCATTGTAGTCGCCAGTATTCAATTGGTTTTTACCAATATTAATTAAGGTATTACTTAAATATCTAAGGTTGTTAGAATTTGTAAAAATAGGAATGGCAAGTTTATAATAATCTGTAGATATTTTGTAATTTTTTTTATTTTGAAAGAGCAACCCTAAGAGGTTGTATTGAATAGCTTCACTTTCTTTACGTTTATATTTTTTTGTTAAATGTAGTGCTTTATTTAAATTTACAAACGCAGAATCATATTCAGATTTATATAAGAATACCTCTCCTATATTCGATAAACTATACTCTTGTCCTTTTTCGTTTCCTCTTTCTAATTCTAATTGATATCCCTTTTTAAAATAATGTAATGCTTTTGTGTAATCTTTAATATCAATAAATACATTTCCTATTCCGTGAAGTGCTATAGCAACGCTTCTTTTATTTTTAAGTTTTTCTGATAAATCAAGGGCTTCAAAATATACATTAAAAGCTTCCTTCTCTAAATTTAACTTTCTATAAGTTACACCTAGATTATTTAAACATTTAACTTTTGAAAAGGTATCAGTTGTTTTATTTAAAAGATTTAATGCTCTTTTATGATAGGTTATTGAGTTTCCATAATCAAAATTATATCTAGCATTCAGACCTTTTCGGTCATAACTTTTTGCGAGACCTTCAATGTAAAATATTTTTTCTGAAACGTCAATTGCTTCATCTATAATAATTTCGTTTGGAATTTTACTTCTTGAAGATTTTTTATAAAGTGAAATTAAATCATCAACTTTTTGAGTAGAATTTGGTTTTGCTTTTAATTCAATAAATGTGCTATCAATTATTTTTGAGGTTAATTCTTGGGCAAGGGCGCTTTGGATACCGATAATTACAATAAGAATACTTAATAGGTTGTTGGTTTTAAGCATTGTTTAAAATCTCTTTAATAGTCTTTCGTAAACTTACAAAATGACTAACCCATTTATGAAACTAAAGTTACATAAGCAGCTTAGAATTTATGATTTTCTGCCACTTTTTCTAATTCGGCATACCAATCTTTACCAAATTTTCGAATTAATGCTTCTTTTACAAATTTATAAACAGGCACTTGAAGTTCCTTTCCCAAAACACAAGCATCATCACAAATAGGCCATTTATGATAGTTTACAGCAGAAAATTCGCTGTAATCCATAATTCTAACAGGATATAAATGACAAGATATCGGTTTTTTCCACTTAATTAATCCTTGGTTATAAGCTTCTTCAATCCCACATTTTGCGGTATTATTATTATCGAAAGTAACAAAGGCACAATCTTTACCATCTATTAAAGGTGTTTCATAATCACCTTCAGTGGTAATAAATAACCCTTGATCTTCAATTGCTGTTATACCTTCTTCACGCAAAAAAGGCTTTACTTTTGGATAAATATCTAATAAAATTTGAAGTTCGCTTTCTTCCAATGGCGCTCCAGCTTCGCCATCAATACAACATTTACCTTTACAGGCATTTAAATTACAGACAAAATCTTTTTCGATAATATCTTCTGAAACTATGGTTTTTCCTAATTGAAACATACGGCAAAAATAAACTTTTTATGCTAAATTTGTTGTTAATATTAAAGGATTATCTACTTTTGCCAACCTTAATTTAAATAGAGTTAGAATGTTAGTAAATTTTAAAGAAATACTTACGGCAACAATGATATTATTTGCAGTTATTGATGTAATTGGAAATATTCCAATTATTATTGATTTACGTGCAAAATTTGGTAAAATCCAATCTGGAAAAGCTTCAATTATTGCAGGTGTAATAATGATTGCTTTTTTGTTTTTAGGAAAAAGTATATTAAACTTAATTGGAATTGATGTAAATTCTTTTGCAGTGGCAGGTGCTTTTATTTTATTTTTTATTGCCTTAGAAATGATTTTAGGCGTATCGTTATATAAAGAAGAGGAAACAAATGCTAGAACAATTTCTATATTTCCATTGGCATTTCCTTTAATTGCAGGTCCAGGAAGTTTAACAACGTTACTTTCTTTGCGTGCAGAATTTGAAACTATTAATATTTTAATTGCAATTATTATTAATTTGTTTTTTATGTTTATAGTGCTTAAAACTTCAAATAAATTAGGAAAATTTATTGGAGATAACGGTATTTTAATTATTAGAAAAGTATTTGGAGTAATTCTTTTAGCTATTGCTGTAAAACTATTTGCTTCGAATATTCAAGGTTTAATTTCTTAAATTTTTTAATATGAAATCTTTTGATGTTTTAATTATTGGTGGAAGTTCCGCAGGGTTATCGAGTGCTTTAATTTTAGGTTCTGCAATTGGAAAACCTTTTGCTGAAGGAAAAAAAATTGGAATTGTAATACATCAAAAAGCATCGGCTTTAAATACGGCCGAATTAAACAATGTTTTAGGCTTTAAAAAAGGAACAAAAGGAATTGATATTCTTAAAAACGGACTCATACAATTAGCCGAAGATTTTCCTCATGTTGAACAAATTGAAAAAGAAAAAGTAGTTTCTATAAAAGGGGAATCACCAAATTTCACGGTTATAACCAATAAAAATGAATATACAGCCTCAATAATTGTTGTAGCAGTTGGACCATCAAATATGTTTAGTATTGAAGGATTGATGCAATATGTTATTCCGCATACAAGTATTCCTCCACAAAAAGAAAAAATTATGCTGAAAAACAATAACCATGTAGTAGCAGAAGGAATTTATGTTGCAGGTGTTTTAGCTGGTTGGAGAAGTCAATATGCAATTGCTGCTGGAAGTGGTGCTCAAGTAGCCACAGATATTTTAACTGTTTGGAATAACGGAAATCATACTATGATTCACGACGTTGTTGAATAAAAACAAACTTAAAAACCCTATCATTTTTATTAAAATAATAGGGTTTTTAAAATATACAGATTGCTTCGCTTCGCTCGCAATGATCTTTTTAATAAATACTTCTAAAATTCAAAACCTAAATTAACACCTAAATTTTTGGCAATTAATTTTGTAATTCTTGTTTTCAGCTGCGGTATTTTAATTTTTTCAACTACATCGTTTCCAAAGGCAAATAGCAACAATGCTTTTGCTTCTTTTTTAGGAATTCCTCTAGATTGCATATAAAACAACGCACTTTCATCTAATTGCCCAATAGTACAACCGTGAGAACATTTTACATCATCTGCAAAAATTTCTAATTGTGGTTTAGCATTAATACTTGCGCCATCATCAATTAAAATATTGTTATTTTGTTGAAAAGCATTTGTTTTTTGCGCTGCTTGTTGCACAATTACTTTTCCATTAAATACACCTGTAGATTTGTCTGCATAAATTCCTTTGTACAATTCGTGGCTTTCGCAATTTGGAAATTTATGGTTCACTAATGTATGATTATCTACGTGTTGTTTTTTATTTAAAATTGAAATACCATTTAAATGTGAAGTAATATGTTCACCTTCTTGGTAAAATTCTAAATTGTTTCTAGTTAATTTTCCGCCAAACGAATACGTATGAACAGAAGCAACACTTTGTTGTTTTTGTGAAACAAAAGTACTGTCAATTAACGAGGAATTTTCAGTATCATTCTGAATTTTATAATAATCTACGATGGCTCTTTTATGTACAAAAATTTCTGTTACCGCATTTGTAAGTACAGCATTTTTTGATAAGTTTTGATGACGTTCAATAATTTGAACGTGCGAATTTTCACCAACAACTACTAGGTTTCTAGGTTGAAGCATCACTTCTTTTTCACTTCCAGTAGAAAAATTTAGTATTTGAATTGGTTTTGGAACAATTGTGTTTTTTGGAATATTAATAAAAGCTCCTTCAACTGAAAAGGCTGTATTTAATTCTGTTAAACTATTGTTATTCTTAGCAATGGTATTGAAATAATTATCAACTACCATTTTATATTTTGGACGTGTTAATGCAGAAGATAATACACAAACATCGCAATCATCGTGTGTTGTTTCCGATAAAAAAGAACTAAAAACACCATCAATAAAAACTAAGGTATAAGATTCTATTTCATTTATTGAAAATTCTCGTACATTTTTAAATTCAACAGCCTTTTTTGTTTTCGGAAATAAGCTATAGTCGTTTTTTAATACAGAATTAAGGCTTGTATATTTCCACTCTTCATCTTTTTTTGTAGGAAAACCTTCCTTTTCAAAATTTTGAATAGCTTTAGTTCTTATTGAATGTACATTCGAATCCAGATCTAATCCACCTTTATTTTCAAATGCTAAGAATGAAGAAACTAATTTTTCTTTTAAATCCATTTTTTTATAGTCTTAAGGTCTAAAGTTTTAAAGTCCAAAGGAGTACTATTAGTTTTATAAAAACTTTACAACTTTTTACTTTTTAACTTTTGACTAATAATTTATTTTAACCAGTCGTATCCTTTTGCTTCTAATTCTAGAGCTAGTTCTTTTCCTCCAGATTTTACAATTTTACCATTGTGTAATACATGTACAAAATCCGGAACAATATAATCTAACAAACGTTGATAATGCGTAATAACTAACACTGCATTGTCTTTACTTTTAAGTTTGTTTACACCATTAGCAACAACTTTTAATGCATCAATATCTAAACCAGAATCTGTTTCGTCTAAAATTGCAAGTTTTGGTTCTAACATTGCCATTTGAAAAATTTCATTACGCTTTTTTTCTCCTCCTGAAAAACCTTCATTTAAAGAACGCGATAAAAATTTACGATCAATTTCAAGTAAATCTGCTTTTTCACGGATTAACTTTAACATATCTTTTGCTGGTAAATCTTTTAAACCTTTCGCTTTTCGAGTTTCGTTAATAGCGGTTTTAATAAAATTTGTAACCGTAACGCCAGGAATTTCAACAGGATATTGAAACGATAAGAAAATACCTTTGTGCGCTCTTTCTTCAGGAGCCATATCTTCTAAATCTTCATTATTTAAAATTACAGAACCTTCAGTAACTTCAAACTCTTCTTTTCCGGCAATGACTGCTGAAAGTGTGCTTTTTCCAGAACCATTAGGCCCCATTATAGCGTGAACCTCACCAGCTTTTATTTCGAGATTTATACCATTTAAAATCTCTTTATCGTTTATACTTGCGTGTAAATTTTTTACTTTTAACATTTTCAATAATAGTTTAATAGTTTTTTCAACTTTATAAATTCGCCCTTTTGAGGTTTTTACCCCACAGACCCTTCTAGGGAAATTTCTAATAATTTTTGAGCTTCAACTGCAAATTCCATTGGTAATTTATTTAATACTTCTTTACTAAAGCCATTTACAATTAATGCGATTGCTTTTTCAGTATCAATACCACGTTGATTGCAATAAAAAAGTTGATCTTCTCCAATTTTACTAGTGGTTGCTTCGTGTTCTACTTGAGCAGTTTTATTTTTTACTTCAATATATGGGAATGTATGTGCTCCACATAAATCTCCCATTAAAAGGGAATCACATTGCGAAAAGTTACGTGCATTTTTTGCTCTAGCTCCAATTTGCACCAAACCTCTATATGAATTTTGTGAATGTCCTGCTGAAATTCCTTTAGAAATGATAGTACTTTTAGTATTGTTTCCTAAGTGAATCATTTTTGTACCCGTATCTGCTTGTTGGTAATTATTGGTAACTGCGATTGAGTAAAATTCTCCAACCGAATTATCTCCTTTTAATATACAACTTGGATATTTCCAAGTAACAGCACTTCCTGTTTCAACTTGTGTCCAAGAAATTTTTGCGTTTTTCTCGCACAAACCTCTTTTGGTTACAAAGTTGTAAACGCCACCTTTTCCGTCTTTATCTCCAGGAAACCAGTTTTGTACCGTCGAATATTTTATTTCTGCATCGTCTAAAGCAATTAATTCTACAACAGCAGCGTGTAACTGATTTTCATCACGTGCAGGAGCTGTACATCCTTCTAAATAACTTACAAAACTTCCTTCATCTGCAATAACTAATGTACGCTCAAATTGCCCAGTTCCACCTTCATTAATTCTAAAATAAGTTGAAAGCTCCATTGGACAGGTTACTCCTTTAGGAATGTAACAGAAAGATCCATCTGAAAAAACAGCAGAATTTAAAGCAGCGTAAAAATTATCTGTAGTTGGAACAATAGTTCCTAAATATTTTCGCACCAATTCTGGATGTTCTTGAATGGCTTCAGAAATTGGCATAAAAATAATACCTTTTTCTTTTAATGTTTTTTTGAAAGAGGTTGCAACCGAAACGGAGTCAATTACAATATCTACCGCTACGTTTGATAAACGTTTTTGTTCATCTATAGAAATTCCAAGTTTTTCAAATGTTTTAAGCAATTCTGGATCAACTTGATCTAAACTGTCTAATTTTGGTTTTTGAATTGGAGCAGAGTAGTAGCTAATGTCTTGAAATTTTGGTTTTTCATAATTAACATTTGCCCAGTCTGGTTCCTTCATTTCTTTCCATACCTTAAAAGCTTCTAAACGCCATAAAGTCATCCATTCTGGTTCATTTTTCTTTTTAGAAATTGCGATTACAACTTCTTCATTTAAACCAACAGGAAATTTATCAGCTTCAATATCAGTGTAAAAACCGTATTCGTACTCTTTTGTTTCGAGTTCTTTTTTTAAATCGTCTTCAGTAAACTTGTTCATTTTTATTAAAAGATTGAAATATTGAATGATTAAAAATTATTCAATATTACTGTTTTTAAGATAGTTAATAAATTTAGATAATTGTTTTGAATCTTTCAATTTTTGAATTGCTTTCGCTATAACGAAAAGCTCTCCCCACATCCACAAGTGCGTTGTGCATTCGGATTATTAAATACAAAACCAGTACCATTTAAACCACCAGAATATTCTAATGTTGTACCAACTAAATACAGGAAACTTTTTTTGTCAACAATAATTTTTACACCATTATCTTCAAAAACCTTATCTTCATTTTGGTTTTCTTTATCAAATTTTAAATCGTAAGAAAGTCCTGAGCATCCACCGCTTTTCACTCCAACTCTCACAAAATCAACTTGTGGGTTAAAGCCATCATCAGTCATAAGCTCTACAACTTTCTTTTTTGCTATATCTGAAACTTTTATCATATTGCTTATATAGATTAATTCTAAATTAGTGCAAATATAGGTACAAAAAATGATTTATAGTATTTTTTTAATATGAATAAAATTGATAGTGTAATTGCTATTTCCTATAAAGATTTATCTTTGCAAAATGATAGAAGATAAAAACCAAGCACGTACAAGTTTAGCTGAATTAGGTGAATTTGGGCTGATAAAACACTTAACTCAAAATTTTAAAATAGCACATACTACTACAGTTAAAGGTGTAGGTGATGATGCTGCTGTTTTGGACTTTAAAAATAAACAAGTGTTAGTTACAACCGATTTATTGATTGAAGGTGTGCATTTTGATTTAAGCTATATGCCCCTAAAACACTTGGGTTACAAAGCGGTTATGGCAAATTTATCCGATGTTTATGCAATGAATGGAACAGCTTCGCAAATAACAGTTTCAATTGCGGTTTCTAACCGTTTTCCATTAGAAGCAATTGAAGAACTGTACGAAGGAATTCACTTGGCTTGTAAGAATTACGCAATAGATTTGGTTGGTGGCGACACCACTTCTTCAGTTACAGGTTTACTGATTAGCATTACTGCTATTGGTGAGGCAAAGGCGGAAGATGTAGTATATAGAAATTCCGCAAAACCAAATGATTTATTGGTTGTAACAGGTGATTTAGGTGCTGCATATTTAGGTTTGCAAGTGCTGGAAAGAGAAAAACAGGTTTTTGAAGTAAATCCAAATTCTCAACCAGATTTGACAAATTATTCATATTTAATTGAAAGACAATTAAAGCCAGAAGCAAGAAAAGACATCATTAAATTATTACAGGATTTAGAGGTGAAACCAACTGCTATGATTGATATTTCAGATGGACTTTCTTCTGAAATTTTACATATTTGCGACCAGTCTAAAGTTGGGTGTAATTTATATGAAGAAAAAATCCCGTTAGACCCTCAGGTTATTGCTACCTGTGAAGAATTCGATCTAAATAGCACAACTATTGCGCTAAGTGGTGGTGAAGATTACGAATTGTTATTTACAATTTCACAAGAAGATTTTCCAAAAATAAAAGGGAATCCGCACTTAACGGTTATAGGGCATATTACTGATGAAAATAGTGGTGTAAACTTAGTAACCAGAGCTGGGCAGCAAATACAATTAACTGCTCAAGGGTGGAATCCAATTAAATAGTTTCAATTTTTTTCTTTTCATAATCGCCTTTTAGTGCTGCCTTTATAGTCTAATTTAATGCTTCCTCAAAAGCACTATTTAGATTCATATTAAATACTTATTGATTTTAGGTGTGATTATTGATAATAGAAACACTTAAATCAAAATAACCCTATGAAAAAATTAACCTTCATTTTTGCCATATTATCTTGTTTTAATTTGTTTGCTCAAAACAAGGAAGAGAATATCAAATTATTTTTAAATTGTAACTATTGTGACGAAACCTTTATCAAGCAAAATTTAAATATGGTTGAATTTGTAAGAGACCAAAATTATGCTGATGCGATTTTACTATTTAGAACGCAACAAAATGGAAGTGGAGGTACAACTTATGAAATTGAATTTACGGGGCAAAATAGTTATAATGAAATTAATGAGAAATTAACATTCTCTACAAATGCGAATAGTACTGACAACGAGATTAGAGATTTAATTTTTAAAAATATTAAGTTAGGTTTAATTCGTTATTGGATTAAAAATGGGAAACAGGATAAGATCACGATTCAATTAGATAAAATTGAAACAAAAACTAATGAAGAAGAAAAAGATCCTTGGAATAAATGGGTTTTTAATTTAGGTGTAAACGGTTATTTTTATGGACAGGAAACTAGTAACGACGAAAGTATTAGTTTTAGTGCTACAATTAAACAAGTTACAGAAAAGAACAAGTTTTATTTAAGAGGAAGTTTAAATAACAGTAAATCTGTTTTTACATATGATGGTGATGACATTGTGTCAAGACAAAAATCTACTTATTTTAATTTATATGATGTTATTAGTATTAACAATCATTGGTCTGCAGGAATGTTTGTTACAGCCGGAAAATCTACATATAGAAATTATTCATTTTATTCTACTATAAAACCTGCTATTGAGTATAATTTCTTTTCATATGAAGAATCTTCTAAAAAGCAATTAACCTTGTCATATAAAGTTGGGGGAGTGCATAATAATTATGTTGAAAATACAATTTTTAATAAAGAAAAAGAATTTGTTTGGGAACATGGATTAATGTTAGGAGGTAGTGTAAAACAAAATTGGGGAAATATTACTAGTGAAATTTCTTACCAAAGCTTTTTACACGATTCTGATTTGCACGAATTTTCATTTTATTTAGGAACTAATTTCCGAATTTTTAAAGGTTTATCCTTCAATGTTAGCGGAAATTATAATATTACAAACAATCAAATAAATTTGGCTGGTGGAAATTTATCGTTAGAGGAATTATTGCTACGTCAACAACAAGTAAAATCTGGATACGATTATTTTATTAGTACTGGATTAAATTATTCATTTGGGTCCATTTATAACACCATTGTAAACCCTCGATTTAATTTTTAGTAAATAAAAAGGGACTGTATATACAGCCCCTTTTTTATTTACTCATATTTTAATTCTTTCAAATCATTAAAAGGAGATAATTTTAAATCTTTCACAGAATTTTTATAGGTAATCCAATCCGATGTGTAAAAACTGTTAATTTTAGAAATTACAGAACTTACCTTTTCATCAGCATTTATCACCAAAGTGGTTTCTGTTGGTCCTGGATGTTGCATTAGACCATTTACATATCTACTGGCTGTAAATAAATAAGAAACTGTACTTGGAAATTCTGTAGCAGTTATGCCTTGTCTTTTATCTTCTTTTCCGAGCATATCGTCTAACAAACCATCAATTTTTTTCAACATTTCTGTGTGAGATTTCAAAATACCTTCATATTTGTGTTGTTGCTTTTGAGACTTAATACGTTTTTGATAATCTTCAACAATTTCTTTTGACGCTAATAAGCGTTGGGTTGCTTTTCCTGCAACATCCATTTTATTTTCTAGTTGTTTTAATAGATCGTATTTATTTTTTAAAACTTCAAAAGGCATTTCAACTCTTGGGTCGTAAGCAATTGTTATTTTTTCTGTAACAGTTTCATTTCCAAAATGAAGTTTTATTTTATAAGTTCCGGGCAACACTTTAACACCTCTAGGTTCAGAAGCGTTTTTACGTGGTTTTCTTCTGGAAGGCCGTTGTTTTCCTTTTTCATTCATAGACCAATACATTCTATGTACTCCATTTTCTTTGGGTGCTTTTTGTTTTATAGTGCGTATTAATTCATTTTTGTCATTAAAAACTTCAAAAATAATTGAGTCATATTTTATGGGTGGTTTTGCTTCTTTTGAAGCAGCTGTTTTGATATTTTTCTTCTTTTTCTCCTCTTTTATGGGTGCTTTTTTAGTTTCAAGGTTGTTAATGCTATAAGTTATCATAGCACCTTTTGCTCTATTTTCTCCATTAAAAATTGCATTTGCTCCAAATCGTGTTCCAGAAGGTTGTTGATTTTGAGTAATAAAAGCAGCTGGAGGTTGAAATAAATGTAAGGTTTTATTTAAGAGTTGTGCGCCTTCTTTTGCCAAAGCTCTAAAGGGTCTAATATCATCTAAAACATAAGCGGCTCTTCCAAAAGTACCAATAATTAAATCGTGTTCACGTGGCTGAATTGCCAAATCTGTGGTTGAGACATTCGGGAAGTTATGTGTCCATTTAGTCCAGTTTTTACCTTCATCAATACTAATATATAAACCGTATTCGGTTCCTAAAAACAATAAATTAGGTTGCTCTAAATCTTGAATTACAGAAAGCGCATAACCAAAAGTTTCATTTGTTCCTTCTAATATATTTTCCCAAGTTTTACCAAAATCACGTGTTCTATATAAATATGGTGTAAAATCGAATTGTCTGTAATTATTTACAACTACATAAGCTTCACCTTTATTAAATTTTGAAGCTCTAATTTGTGGAATCCAGGCTTCAGAGGGCATTCCTTTAATATTTTGAGAAGTATTTTTCCACGTTTTTCCACCATCTAAAGTTAATTGAATGTTGCCATCATCAGTTCCAACCCAAAGTAAATTTTCATCTAAAGAACTTGGTTCAATAGCAAGAATAGTACAGTGGTTTTCAGCGCCAGTGGCATCCATTGTAATTCCGCCACTTTCATGTTGTTTTTGTTTATCAGGATTATTTGTTGTTAAATCTGGTGAAATTAATTCCCAGGTATGTCCTTTATTTGTCGATTTATGTACAAACTGACTACCAAAATAAATGGTTGCTGAATCAATAGGGTTCATTGCAATTGCGGCATTCCAGTTAAAACGCAATTTCACATCGGCATTTGGATGTGTTGGGCGAATCCTTTTAGCATTTCCGGTTTCTCTATCGTACCTGCCAACAGAACCTTCTTGAGACATCGCATAGCCATAACGTGTGTTTTTAGGATCGGGAATAACATCAAAGCCATCGCCAAACATGAGTTCTTGCCAATAAGAATTTCGTATTCCTTGATCTTTTAATACATACGCTGGACCAACCCAAGATCCATTATCTTGCATGCCACCATATACATTATATGGAAATTCATTATCAACACTTATATGATAGAATTGTGCAACAGGAATATTTTCTGCAAAACGCCAGGTTTTTCCTTTGTCTCGTGTAATATTTAAACCACCATCGTTTCCATCAATCATAAAGTTTGGATCTTCGGGATGAATCCACCAAGCATGATGATCTGGATGCACGCCAACTGAAGTGCCATAGGCAGGCATTAATTGTTTAAAAGATTTTCCACCATCAATACTCATATGTACAAAAGTATTCACTGAATAAATCCTATTTTCGTTTTTTGAATCCACATGAATATCTGAATAATAAAATGGTCTGCCATCAACACCGGACTTATTATTGATCATTTTCCAAGAAAAGCCACCATCTTCAGATTTGTACAAAGCATTCTTTTTAGCTTCAACTAAAGCATAAATAAATTTTGGATTGCTAGGAGCAATTGCTAAACCTATTCTCCCAAGATTTCCACTTGGCAATCCTTCTTTGTCGGTTATTTTTTTCCAGTGCTCACCGCCATCATAAGTAATATACATTCCAGACCCTTCACCACCAGAATTAAATGTCCAAGGTTTTCTGCGGTGTTCCCACATTGCAGCAATTAATTTGTTTGGATTGGTAGGGTCAACCACTAAGTCTGCACAACCAGTTTTGTTATTTACAAATAAAGATTTCGACCATGTTTTTCCTCCATCGGTAGTTTTAAACACCCCACGTTCTGGGTGTTCACCCCAAGGAGAGCCAATAGCGCCAACATATACTGTATTCGGATTGTCTTTGTCAATTATGATTCTGTGGATGTTTCTAGTTTTTTCTAATCCGACTGATTTCCAGGTTTTACCAGCATCCAAACTTTTATACAAGCCATAACCACCTGTTAAACTATTTCGGGGATTTCCTTCCCCAGTTCCTGCCCAAATTACATCAGGGTTGCTTTGTTGAATTGCAACAGCACCAATAGACATTGCTGTTTGTTTATCAAAAATTGGAGTCCATTCTATACCGCCACTTTCAGATTTCCACAAGCCTCCAGAGGCAGTTCCGGCATAAATAATTTCAGGATCATTGGTTACAACATCAATTGCGGTTATTCTTCCGCTCATTCCGGCAGGACCAATAGCACGTGTTTTTATTTCTTTTAATTTGTTGAGGTCAATTTGTTGCGCACTTAAAGATGTTGAAATCAATAAAATGAATAAAACAAGATTTTTCATGTTAGTTGGATTGTATTAAATTTTAAAGTTCACTAATTTATAATTTTTTTTAGGACTATATTTAAAATCATTCTAAATAAGAAAAGTCAATAAATTTGTGTTTTTTAACAAAAAAGTAAATAGTATCTTTGAATTTTAAAAAATTAAATAAAAATGAGCGGATTTATATCTTCATCAATTGCAAGAAAAGTAGCTATGGCGTTGTCAGCACTTTTTCTAATTATTTTTCTAATTATTCATTTAGCGGTAAATTTAACTTCGATTTTTAGCCAAGATCTTTTTAATGAGCTTTCTCATTTTATGGGAACCAATCCATTAATTCAGTTTGCCATGCAACCTGTATTAATATTTGGAGTGGTTTTTCATTTTGTTATGGGGTTTGTTTTAGAGCTAAGGAATAAAAGAGCGAGAAATGTTAAGTATGCTAAATTTAATGGTGCAGCAAGTGCTACTTGGATGTCAAGAAACATGGTTTACAGCGGTGCAGCAATTTTAGCATTTATTGTGTTACACTTTATAGATTTTTGGATTCCAGAATTGAACACTAAATATGTTTTAGGAGATATGAGTGGTGTTTTCCCTGGACAAGAAGGCTATCGTTATTTCGAAGAATTGCAGCATAAATTTGCACCAATTTGGAGAGTTGCTATGTATGTAGTTGCATTTATATTCTTAGGCTTGCATTTAGCGCACGGTTTCCAATCTGCTTTTCAATCAATTGGTTTTAATAATAAATACACAAAATGTGTTAAAAATTTAGGCGTTATTTATTCAATTGTAATTCCTTTAGGATTTATTATAATTGCTTTATTCCACCATTTTAACCATTAATCTTAAGAGAATATGACTACTTTAAATTCAAGAGTACCAGAAGGTCCAATTAAAGATAAATGGACAACCTATAAAGAAAATGTAAATCTTGTTAATCCAGCAAACAAACGTAATATTGATATTATTGTAGTTGGAACTGGTTTAGCAGGAGGTTCTGCAGCGGCATCGTTAGCAGAATTAGGATATAATGTAAAAGCATTTGCATATCAAGATTCTCCACGTAGAGCGCATTCAATTGCAGCACAAGGAGGTATTAATGCAGCAAAAAATTATCAAAATGATGGTGATTCTAACTATCGTTTATTTTATGACACTGTAAAAGGTGGTGATTACCGTTCTCGTGAAGCAAACGTATTTCGTTTAGCTGAGGTTTCAGGAGCAATTATTGACCAATGTGTGGCACAAGGTGTTCCTTTTGCACGTGATTATGGTGGATTGTTAGACAACCGTTCTTTTGGTGGTGTATTAGTTTCAAGAACCTTTTACGCAAAAGGACAAACAGGGCAACAATTATTATTAGGATGTTATTCAGCAATGAACCGTCAAATTGCTCGTGGAAAGATTGAAATGTTCAATCGTCACGAAATGTTAGACGTTGTAAAAGTTGATGGAAAAGCAAGAGGTATTATTGCACGTGATTTAATTACTGGAGAAATTGAGCGTCATTCTGCACACGCAGTAGTTATTGCAACTGGTGGGTATGGAAATGTATATTTCTTATCAACCAACGCCATGGGATCTAATGCAACTGCTGCTTGGAAAGTTCATAAAAAAGGAGCGTATTTTGCAAACCCTTGTATGACACAAATTCACCCAACTTGTATTCCGCGTTCAGGAGATTACCAATCTAAATTAACGTTAATGTCAGAATCATTGCGTAACGATGGTAGAATTTGGGTACCTGCAAAAATTGAAGATGCAAAAGCAATTCAAGAAGGGAAATTAAAACCAACAGCATTAGCTGAAGAAGATAGAGATTACTATTTAGAAAGAAGATATCCAGCATATGGAAACCTAGTACCACGTGATGTCGCATCAAGAGCTGCAAAAGAACGTTGCGATGCTGGTTTTGGTGTAAATGCAACTGGTGAAGCTGTGTATTTAGATTTTGCTGCTGCAATTTTCCGTTATGGTTCAGAGCAAGCGAAAATTAAAGGAATGGACAATGCTTCTAAAGAAGAAATTATCAAGTTAGGTGAAGGAGTTATCGAAGCGAAATATGGTAACTTATTTCAAATGTATGAGAAAATTATAGATGAAAATCCATACAAAACTCCAATGATGATTTATCCTGCAACACACTATACAATGGGTGGTGTTTGGGTTGATTATAATTTAATGACAACCGTTCCTGGATTGTATTGTATTGGTGAAGCAAACTTCTCTGATCACGGTGCGAATCGTTTAGGAGCTTCTGCATTAATGCAAGGTTTAGCTGATGGATATTTTGTATTACCATATACAATTGGTGATTATTTAGCAGACGATATTAGAACAGGGAAAATCGCCACTGATTCTCCAGAGTTTGATGCTGCTGAAAAAGAAATTAAAGAGAAATTAGAGTTCTTTATCAATAATAAAGGAACACATTCTGTAGATTATTACCATAAAAAACTAGGATTAGTTATGTGGAATAAAGTAGGAATGGCTCGTAACGAAAAACACTTAAAAGAAGCTATTAAAGAAATTAAAGAAATTCGTGAAGATTTCTGGAAGAATGTTAAAGTTCCTGGAGATTTAAATGAATTAAACCCTGAATTAGAAAAAGCGGGAAGAGTTGCTGATTTCTTAGAATTAGGAGAATTATTTGCTTTAGATGCTTTAAATAGAAATGAATCTTGTGGAGGTCATTTCCGTGAAGAGTACGTTACTGAAGATGGTGAAGCGTTGCGCGATGATAAAAACTTTGCATATGTTGCAGCTTGGGAATATACAGGAAAACCTAGTGAAGCAGTTTTGCATAAAGAACAATTAGAATTTAAAGATATCGAATTAAAAACTCGTTCATACAAATAAGATAGACATTATGAATTTAACGTTAAAAATTTGGAGACAAAAAGGGCCACAAGATAAAGGTCAAATGGTCGAATATAAAGTTACCGATATTTCAGAACATATGTCGTTTTTAGAAATGATGGATGTATTGAACGAAAGTTTGGTTGAAAAAAATGAAGTGCCAATTGCTTTTGATCACGATTGTAGAGAAGGTATTTGTGGAATGTGTTCACTTCATATTAATGGAGAACCTCACGGACCAGATAGAGGAATTACTACATGTCAGTTGCACATGCGTACTTTTAAAGATGGAGATACTATTTATATTGAACCTTGGAGAGCAAAAGCATTTCCAGTTATAAAGGATTTAATTGTAGATAGAATGGCTTTTGAGCGTATTCAACAAGCGGGAGGTTATATTTCGGTAAATACTTCAGGAAATACACAAGATGCAAATGCAATTCCTATTTCTAAGCTAAATGCAGATTTATCTATGGATGCTGCTGCTTGTATTGGTTGTGGAGCTTGTGTTGCTAGTTGTAAAAACTCAAGTGCTATGTTATTTGTTTCTGCAAAAGTATCTCAGTTTGCACTATTACCTCAAGGTAAGGTTGAAGCTGCAGACCGTGTAAGAAATATGGTGAAGCAAATGGATGATGAAGGATTTGGAAACTGTACAAATACAGGTGCTTGTGAGGTGGAATGTCCTAAAGGAATTTCATTAGAAAATATTGCACGTATGAATCGTGAGTATTTAAAAGCTAGTATTTAAGCATAAATTAACATATATATGTAAACCGATTTCAGAAATGGAATCGGTTTTTTTGTTTTTTAAAAGGAAGTTTTAGTACATTTAGTATTCTAAATACGCAATGAATGCCAACATACAAATTTCCATTTCAATCTAAACTACCAGAAGTGCCAACTTCCATATTTTCAATAATGAGTGCTTTAGCGCACAAAGAAAATGCCCTTAATTTATCACAAGGATTTCCAGATTTTGAAAGCGATAAAAACCTGATTAACATGGTTGCTAAAGCGATGGCCCATGGTAAAAATCAATATGCGCCAATGCCTGGTATTTTTAGCTTGCGGCAAGCAATTGCTAATAAAATGGAGCATTTATATGGTGTTTCTTACAATCCTGAAACTGAAATAACGGTAACAGCAGGAGCAACACAAGCAATTTTTACGGCTATTGCTGCCACTATTAAAAAAGATGATGAGGTGATAATTTTTAAGCCAGCTTATGATTGTTACGAACCAACTATTCAACTTTTTGGAGGAAAAGCAGTTGCAGTGCAGTTAGACCCCGAAAGTTTTACGATAGACTGGAAATTGGTAAAAAGTTTAATTTCTGAGAAAACCAGAATGATTATTGTGAACACACCACACAATCCTTCAGGAAGAATAGTATCGGCAATAGATATGTTACAACTAGAAAACATATTAAAAGACACTAATATTTTGTTATTGAGCGATGAAGTTTATGAACATATAATTTTTGATGGTGAACTACACCAAACAGCTGCATTGTATCCGGCATTGGCAGAAAGGACTTTTATAACTGCATCTTTTGGAAAAACATTTCATAATACAGGCTGGAAAGTAGGCTATTGTTTGGCGCCTAAAGAATTAATGGCTGAATTTAGAAAAGTCCATCAGTTTAATGTGTTTAGTGTACATCATCCAACACAAGTGGCGTTAGCTGAGTATTTAAAAACACCCAATAATTATTTACAATTAAACAATTTCTACCAACAAAAAAGAGATTTATTTTTAAGCTTGATAAAAGATGCTCGTTTTGAATTTACACCTTCAAAAGGAACGTATTTTCAGTTGTTGAATTTCAAAAATATTACTGATGAAAGTGATTACGATTTTGCAATTCGATTAACAAAAGAACAAAAAATTGCAAGTGTTCCCATTTCGGTTTTTAATGAAAATGGATTAGACACAAAAGTGTTACGCTTTTGTTTTGCAAAAACAGATGAAACTTTAATAAAGGCTGCCAAGATATTATGTTCAATTTAATTCGTAAATTAGTATAACTAAAAAAACAAATTATGAAAACATTAAAAGTATTTTTAACAGTCGTTTTCCTTTTTGCAATTACAATTAGTTTTGCGCAAAAAGTTGATTATAACGGAACTACCTATAGAGTAAAAGGGAATGCCATTTTTATGGGTAAAAATGATGTAACCAGCACATTAAGTCCAGATGAACAAGCAAATATTAAAAACAGATTAAGCAAACAAATTTTAGCCGATAAAAAACTAAAAGAAGCTGAAAAGGCTCAAAAGAAAGCAGAGAAATCTCAAAAGAAAGCAGAGAAAAAACAAAGAGCTGCTGAAAAGAAAATAAAACAGGCAGAAAAGGCGAAAGACAATTATTCCGATGCTCAAAATAAGTATAAAAAAGAATTAAAAAAGCATCAGAAATTGCAGTCTAAAGGAAAATTATCACCTGAAGATGAAATTAATTGGCAAAAGAAATTAGAAGGTTTAAAGAATAAAATTGATAAATTAAAGAGAAAGTTATAACTGTTTTTTATGAATAGATCTTTAAAAATAGCCTTAATACAAGCAGATTTAGTTTGGCAAAATGCCAAGCAAAATCGGATTAATTTTTCAGAAAAAATTAATAATATTACTGAGAAAGTTGATGTAATTGTACTTCCGGAAATGTTTACCACTGGCTTTAGTATGCAGCCTCAAAAGATTGCAGAATACATGGTTGGTGATACGGTAAAATGGATGCAACAAATTGCTTCAGAAAAAAATACCGCTATTTGTGGAAGTATTATTATTTCAGAAAATAAAAATTTTTACAATCGGTTTATTTTTATGCATCCTGAAGGAAAAATAGAATACTATAACAAGCGTCATTTATTTACATTGGCAGGTGAACATAATGTATATACATCAGGAGAAGAGAAATTAATTATTGAATATAAAGGTTGGAAAATTTGCCCATTAGTTTGTTACGATTTACGCTTTCCGGTTTGGGCAAGAAATGTTGAAGAGTACGATGTATTGCTGTATGTTGCCAATTGGCCAAAACCAAGAATCTCCGCTTGGGATACCTTGCTAAAAGGGCGTTCCATTGAAAATATGTGCTATACAATAGGAGTGAATAGAGTAGGGAGCGATGCAAACAATTTAGAATATTCTGGGCACTCTGGAGTTTATAATTGTTTGGGTGAAGAAGTTGTAAAGGCAAAGCCGAACAAAGAAGAAACAATAATTGCTGTTTTAGAAAAAAATCATATTACTGAAACAAGAAATACGTTAAACTTTTTAAGCGATAAAGATGTATTTGAAATAAAGGGATGATAAATTTATAATAGAAAGTCATATTGAGCTTGTCGAAATATTTGAAACTTCGACAGGCTCAGTTTGACAATTATTAACTTTTAAGTCAATGGATTTAACCATTTAAAATTATATTGAGTAGTTGGAATTACAATTCTTTCTGTAATTCTATACATTCTGTCTGGTAATTTCATTAAATAATCTCTGGCTTTTTCGGCTTCGGCAGTTAAACCGGTAATTTTATCAATTTCCCAAGCGGTGTTTAATTTTTTAATGATATCAACATAATCAAATCCAGTATACACACCTGCGCGTTGCGCTACCACAGAAAATTGATCGAACAGCGTCCCTTTTTCTTCATGGGAATGTCTTAAGTACAAAGCAGGCATTACAATTTTATGTTTCATCATATGTTGAAAAGCCAGCATCATTTCACTTGGATCGTGTTGAAAAATTTGGCGCACAAATTCTGTATATGCCAAGTGGTGGCGCATTTCGTCACCAGCTATAATTTTAGACATTTTAGCTAATAATTTATGTCCGTTTTTTCGAGCTATTTTTGCAACATTATTATGTGAAACAAACGTTGCCAATTCTTGAAAACTGGTATATACAAAGTTTTTATAAGGATCGCGCGCAGTACCAATATCAAAACCATCAGCGATTAAATGTTGGGTTGTAATTTCAACTTCACGCATATTAACTCTACCAGAAAGATACATGTATTTGTTTAACACATCGCCATGTCTATTTTCTTCTCCAGTCCAAGACCGAATCCATTTTGCCCAGCCATTGTCTCCTCCGTCTTTGCTATTTTGTGAAATTCCTTCCACATCTAATAACCAAGATTCGTATGTTGGTAGCGCTTCTTCAGTAATGGTATCCCCAACTAAAACGGTCCAAAAATCATTATCTAATTCTTTAGATAATTCTCTAATTTCTTTTACTTCTTCAATAAATGAATCACTTTGCGAATTTGGAAGAAAATCTGTTGGTTGCCAGATTTTTTCAGGAGTTATTAAGAATTTTTCTACAAAAGTATCTATATTCTTTTCAAGGGTTAGCATTACCTCTAACCGGATATTGTGTAACGACATGTTTATTTTTTTAGTAGTAGTAGCCGCTAAAATAATGAATTTTTAATTGTAGTTTCAACTTTTTTAAATAAGTCTTCGAATTTTAGAGAGTTTGCCTTTATTGGCTCGTGAAACTCAAAAGTAACATTTACACCAACTTCTAGCGGAAACATTCCAAATTTATTTAGTTTCCAGCAGTTGTTTATAGAAACTGGAATTACATAAGCAGAAGGGGCAAATTTGGTTAACATTTTTAGTCCATTTTCTGAAAAACGTTTTGGAACTCCGTCTTTACTTCTTGTGCCTTCAGGAAAAATTACTGCGGCATAATTATTTTCTTCAATATATTTTCCAAAATCTCTTATGGCAGTTAAAGCTTGCCTTGGGTCTTTTCTGTCTATTAGTACAGAGCCTCCGTGTGTTAAATTATAAGAAACAGCTGGAATCCCTTTCCCCAATTCTATTTTTGAAACAAATTTTGGGTGTTGTTTTTTTAGATAGCATGAAATAGGACAAATGTCATGCATACTTTGGTGGTTAGAGACAATTATTAAAGGAACGTCTTTTGGAATTGGGTACTTATTTATAAACTTTATGCGTGTGCCTAAAATGTACAACAGGTACGTAAGTGTGCAATTCATTAAATCAACTGCAATTTTATGCCCTTTATACTTACCAACATTAAAACCAATCCATTGTAATGCGTGAAAAAACAGCAACAAAATTCCATAAAAAAGATAGAAGATTGACGAAAGTATGTATGATAGTATTTTTTTCATATTGAAAAATATAAAAGGTTGTATTAAAAGTAAATTTTAAAACAACCTTTAGTTTTTATTAGTTAGAGAACCATAAGTCCCAAGGAATTCTACTTAATATTAAAATTAGCGCAATTGTATAAAAAACTGCGATTGTTTTAAATTTAGCAGCATCGGTAGTTTTCTTTTTGTGTTTAGAAAATCCTATTGTTATTAATGTAATAGCAATAATACCTACCAAAGGATGTTCAACTAAAACTTTTCTTAAATCGCTATTTTTCATAACTTCTCCCATACCAGCAGCACGCATAGTATCGTAAAAAGATGATAAATAGTAAGCAACAAACCCAAAAATTAGTTGAATATGAGATGCTATTAAAGCAAATAATGCAATTCGTAAATCTTTAGCTTCAAATTTTTTGTTGGCTCTTAAACCAATAAAGGCATTAACAACTGCAAAAATTAATACAATAAGAACTATATAAGCCCAGTAAGAGTGAATCATTTTAATCATAATAGTTAGTTTTAAATTGACGCAAAAATAGTTAAATATTATTTAATTAATATTTAAAAATTAAGAGCGCTTTTTTTGATGCATTAATTAAGATAAATACATTTTTTATGAAACAATAATACAATGTAAAATTTTATAATTTTATGGCAATATTTTAAAGTGATAACTATCACATTCATAATAAAATGTACCATATATTTAAAGATATTCATTTTTTTATTATTCATTTTAATGTAAATTAGAAAAAAATTGTATTTTGCGACCATGTTAATCAATACTCTATTATATATTATGAAAAAATTTGTTAGTGTTTTTTTTGTATTTTTTATTAGCGTTTCGATGTTTGCTCAAACATCAATCACAGGAACAGTAATAGAAGCAAAAACAGGCCAGCCTATTCCGGGTGCCAATATTAAGGTTGTAGGAAAATCGATAGGGACAACAACCGATTTTGATGGAAATTTTTCATTAAAAATTGCCCAAAACCCTCCATTTTCAATTGAGGTATCGTTAATTGGTTATTCTTCTACCGAAGTTGAAATAACTCAAAATAATCAAAAAATATCAATTTCATTAGATGAGTCTGCTACCGCATTAGATGAGGTAGTTGTTTCTGCTTCTAGAACTCCTGAGCGTATTTTAGAATCTCCAGTAACCATTGAAAGAATGGATGTTAGAGAAATAAAAAACACTTCTTCACCAACATTTTATGATGGTCTAGAAAACTTAAAAGGAGTAGATGTTAATACCAATAGTTTAACATTTAAATCTATAAATACCAGAGGTTTTGCAACTTTTGCAAATACACGTTTTATGCAATTGGTAGATGGTATGGACAATTCATCACCAGCTCTTAATTTTAATTTAGGAAACCTTTTAGGAATGTCTGAATTAGATGTAAACACTGTTGAATTATTGCCAGGAGCTTCATCGGCTTTATATGGTGCAAATGCTTTTAATGGTATTTTATTTATGACAAGCAAAAATCCATTCAATTCTGAAGGTGTAAGTGTATATGGTAAAACAGGAATAACTTCATCTAAAGATGCAGGAGATAATAATTTTGTTGATGCAGGGATAAGAATGTCACATAAATTTAGTGATAAATTTGCGGCAAAAGCATCTTTTTCTTTCTTAAAAGGTACAGAATGGTATGCAACCGATTATAAAGATTATGACCATCTTAATAGTGTTCCAGGAGAATCTACTACAATTGTACCTGAAACAGGGCAAACCGCATTTGACAGATTAAATGTTTATGGTGATGAAGTGAAATTGTCTGAAACGCCATTTGGTAATTTACAAGGTGTAGCTGGTTTTTTAGCTTCAACTACGAATCCAGAATTAGGCCCATTAGTTGCTTTGATTCCAAAAGACGACGTTTCTCGTACAGGTTATAGAGAAAGAGATTTAACGGATTATCAAGCGGAAAGTGCTAAAGTAGATATTGCCTTACATTACAAGCCTTTTGAAGATGATTTAGAAATTATATATAATGCTAAATTTGGACAAGGAAATACTATTTACCAAGGAGCAAATAGATATAGTATTAAAAACTTTTTTATGCAACAACACAAAATTGAAGTTAGAAATGACGACTTTTTTGTAAGAGCTTATATGACAGATGAAGATGCAGGAGATTCTTATGATATGCGTTTTGCGGGTATTAATATGAACAAAGCAAATGCATCACAATGGTTTGGTACGTATGCAGGTGCATATGCTACAGGAGCAGGTCAAATTCTTCAAGGTGGAGGTTCTCCAGCTGATGTTGTAGCGGCTTCTGCTCAATTACACGCTGGTGCAAGACAATTTGCAGATGCAAATGTTACTTTACAACCTGGAACACCAGAATTTAAGGCAGCTTTAGAAGCTACTGCTTCCGATCCAGATTTAGAAACTGGAGCGAAGTTTCAGGATAATACAAGAATATACCACGCTGATGCAAACTATAACTTTCATAAATTAGTTGATTTTGCAGATATACAAGTTGGTGGTTCATGGAGACAATATTCTTTAAATTCTAGCGGGACCATATTTACAGATTACGATGGTCCAATTGATTATAATGAATATGGAGCGTATACTCAAGTTCAAAAGAAATATTTAGATGATCGCTTAAAGTTTACAGGTTCTATTCGTTATGATAAAGCAAAGAATTTTGATGGAAATGTATCTCCAAGAATTTCATTGTCTTATTCATTAGGACAAGAGAAAACTAGAAATGTAAGAGCATCTTTCCAAACAGGATTTAGAAATCCAACAACACAAGATCAATACATTGGTTTAGATGCCTCACAGGCTATTTTAGTGGGGTCTGCGCCAGACAACTTAGATCGTTATACCTCTAATCCAAAACCTAATAGTGCAACAGCACAGCAATTAGGGTTTCCTGCTTCAGTGCAATTAACTGGAAGATCTGCCTACGAAAACGCTTATACCTTAGCATCTCTTCGTGCATTTGGTGCAAGTGCAGCAGCCGGGAATGTAAACCCAGGATTGTTAAAAGTTGGTAATTTTGATTATGTAAAACCAGAAAAAGTTACAGCTTATGAAATTGGTTATAGAGCAGTATTTGGTAGACTTTCTCTAGATGCAAGTGCATACTATAATAAATATGAAGATTTTATAGGAAACAAAACAGTTGTAGTACCACACTATGGTCAAGTTGATTTTTCTGATATAATTCCATTACCAGCGCAATTAGGAGGTCCAACACCAGCTGCATTAATTGCAATTGGTAATGGTGATTGGCAACCATTTCAGGTATATACAAATTCAAAAGCAGATATTGCCTCTTATGGAGGTAGTATTGGAGTTTCAACCAGAGTTGCTGGAGATTATAGTGTAGGTTTAAGTTATACGTATGCTAAATTTGATTTTGATCAGGCAAGTGATCCAGATTATGAAGCTGGGTTTAATACTCCAGAAAATAAAGTGAAATTTTCTTTTGGAAATACTGATATCATAGAAAATTTAGGATTTAACGTAAATGTTCGTTGGAGTGATGAATACTTCTGGCAATCTTCATTTGTAGATGCTGTAATAGATGCAAGAACTGTAGTTGATGCTCAAATTAATTATACGGTACCAAAATGGAAATCTACTTTTAAAATTGGTGGAGCTAACCTAGGAGGTAAAGAATATTTAAGTGCACCAGGTAATGGGAAAATAGGTTCTCAGTACTTTGCTTCTTGGACTATTAATCCATAATAAAAGTTAAAAATATAGTATAAAACAAACGCCCTAAATTTTTAGGGCGTTTGTTTTTATTAAAAAACTCTAATTATTTTTTTTAAAATAAAATCAAAGAACTATCTTTGCACATCGAAAAAATAGGTTAGACTAAAAAGATTAATTATCTAAAATATAAACAGTTAAAGTAATGACAAAGGTTACAGGTAAAGTTGCACAAATTATTGGTCCAGTTATAGACGTTGAGTTTCAATCTGGGGCAGAACTTCCAAGATTATACGATTCATTAGAAATTAAAAGAGAAGACGGATCCCTTTTAGTATTAGAAGTACAGTCTCATATTGGAGAAGATACTGTTAGAACAATATCAATGGATTCAACCGATGGATTAAGTAGAGGAACAAAAGTTTTTGCTACAGGAAATGCAATTCAGATGCCTGTTGGAGATGCTGTTTATGGTCGCTTATTCAATGTTATTGGAGATGCTATTGATGGATTAGGTGATTTACCTAAAGAAGGTGCAAACGGACTGCCAATTCACAGACAAGCACCAAAGTTTGAGGATTTATCTACGTCAGCAGAAGTTTTATTTACAGGAATTAAAGTAATTGATTTAATTGAGCCATATGCAAAAGGTGGTAAAATTGGATTATTTGGTGGAGCCGGAGTTGGTAAAACTGTATTAATTCAAGAGTTAATTAATAATATAGCAAAAGGTCACGGTGGTTTATCAGTATTTGCTGGTGTAGGAGAAAGAACCCGTGAAGGAAATGACCTTTTAAGAGAAATGTTAGAATCGGGTATTATTAAATACGGTGATGATTTTATGCATTCTATGGAAGACGGAGGATGGGATTTATCTAAAGTTGATAAAGAAATAATGAAAGAATCGAAAGCTACTTTTGTATTCGGTCAAATGAATGAGCCACCTGGAGCACGTGCACGTGTTGCCTTATCTGGTTTAACTATTGCTGAATATTTTAGAGATGGAGCTGGTGAAGGACAAGGAAAAGATGTTTTATTCTTTGTTGATAATATTTTCCGTTTTACACAAGCTGGTTCAGAGGTTTCTGCACTTTTAGGTCGTATGCCTTCTGCGGTAGGTTACCAACCAACATTAGCTACTGAAATGGGAGCAATGCAAGAACGTATTACTTCTACTAAAAATGGTTCTATTACATCTGTACAAGCAGTATATGTGCCTGCGGATGATTTAACGGATCCTGCGCCTGCAACTACGTTTGCGCATTTAGATGCAACAACAGTATTATCGCGTAAAATTGCTGAGCTAGGTATTTATCCGGCAGTAGATCCATTAGATTCTACTTCAAGAATTTTAACAGCTGATATTTTAGGTGATGAACATTATGATTGTGCACAACGTGTGAAAGAGTTGTTACAACGTTATAAAGAATTACAAGATATTATTGCAATTTTAGGTATGGAAGAATTATCTGAAGAAGATAAATTAATTGTACATAGAGCACGTAGAGCACAACGTTTCTTATCACAACCATTCCACGTAGCAGAACAATTTACTGGTATTCCTGGTGTTTTGGTTGACATTAAAGATACTATTAAAGGTTTTAATATGATTATGGACGGTGAATTAGATAAATATCCAGAAGCAGCATTTAACCTTAGAGGTTCTATTCAAGATGCGATTGATGCTGGTGAAAAAATGTTAATAGAAGCATAATTCAATTGACAATTATCAATTATCAACTCTCAATTATTAAATTATGATTTTAGAAATAGTATCACCAGAAGCAACATTATTACATTCAGAAGTTGATTTAATTGCTGTTCCAGGTATTAATGGTGAGTTTCAGATGTTAAACAATCACGCACCAATTGTTTCTTTACTTGTTGAAGGAACGGTAAGGTTTCAAGGAGAAAATATAAAGATTGATGAAGAATTTGAAGCTAATTTTACAAATACCAAGGGAGAATACGCATTGCAAATAAAAAGCGGAACTATTGAAATGAAAGAAAACAAGGTTATTATTCTTGCGGATTAATTTTCAAATTTATAGATAAAAAAAGCCGAGCAAATTTGCTCGGCTTTTTTTATAAAATTAATTTTTTTATTGGAATCTATACCCAATAGAAACGCCACCTCTTCCAACAACTTCAATATCACTATTGTCTAGCATATCTCTTCCAATTCCTGCATATATTTCAGCCACAAAACCTCTTCTTGTTACCCATTTTCCACCAACTGAAACCCCAACAGCTAAATCCGTATATTTATTGTCCTTGAATTGAGGGTCATAATTGTCATAATAATCGTCATAATAATAATTGTCAAATTTACCAGAATGTATCATTGTAAATGCTTCAATAAAAAAACCTTGCGCATATTTATTAGAGAAAAAATGTCTGTAATATGGTGTTAAAGAAAATGTTCTGTACTCATCTAAACCATCTACATTATCATCTAAACTTATAAGTGTTCCAAAACCTATAGAAGATTCTTCATTTAAGATACGTTCGTAACCTACATCTAACCATTTAAAACCAATTAAATTAGACATATTTAATTTTATTTCATTATTCATTTCAGAATAATTATTATTTTGTGCAAATAATATAACACTGCTAATTAATAATAGCGCAGTAAGTGTGATTTTTTTCATCAGTATTTTGTTCTTTTAAATTAAAGGTTAAATATAAATAATAGTTTAAACTTATTAACAAAAATGATGCCTAATATTTTGTAAACTATAAAATACGTAATAAAGTAAACCAGTTATTCTAGGCAAAATAAAACAGTAAGAGCCTGCTCTAATTTATCTTCATTTATTAATTTCTTTACAGCTAAATGAAGTTGATTTTCTTTCTCAGCGTTATTTTTAAGAGTCAATATAGAAGCTAACATAGCTGTTTTTTTAATTTTTTCTATTTCTTTTGATGATGGAATTGCTGGTAAGTTCCCTAAACGACCTAAATTATTGCCAGTTAAAATGGTACTGTTTAAAACGTGTTTTGGAAGACTATCTACTCCAATACCTTTGTTAAAAAGGGGTTTTGGAATTTCAAATAAAGATTCTTCAATAATTCGAGCATACCAACTGCCTCCCATACGAGCCACTAAGTCTAATTTTTTAGTGTCTAAATTCCCGTTAGCATCTGTATATTTATTATTAATATGAATACAAACTACTCTTGAAATTACTAAATTTCCAGCGCCTCCTTCTTTTCCTAATTCAATAATATTATCTACTACACACTCAAATGAAACAGGTGATTCTGCAACTCTGGGCGGTGTAACTTTTACCGAAGGAACAGGTGTTAAACCAGATTTAATAAATTCGTTGACGCCAACATCATATGCTGTGCTGGAGAGTGACATTTGCTCTACAATAGGAAAATTAACAATATTTATGACTACTTCTTTGGTGGCTTTTGCATTTTCTAAAGTATGTTTAGTGGTATTGTTTTTTACGCTTCTTGCCGGTGAAAAAATTAAAATAGGCGGATTTGCGCTAAACACATTAAAAAAACTGAACGGGCTTAAATTTACGTTGCCATTCGCATCAACAGTACTTGCAAAAGCAATGGGTCTTGGTGCTACCGCAGTTAATAAAATACTATGCAATTCGGCAGTAGTTATAGAATTTGGATCTATTGTTGTTATTTCTGAATTCATGTTTTTATTATAAAGTCCCTCTATTTCCTTGTTCTCTTTCTATGGCTTCAAACAGCGCTTTAAAGTTACCAACTCCAAAAGATTGTGCTCCTTTTCTTTGAATTATTTCAAAAAACATTGTTGGTCTATCAACAACAGGTTTGGTAAATAATTGTAGTAAATAGCCTTCATCATCTCTGTCAATTAAAATTCCGTGTTCTTTTAAAACTTCAACATTTTCATCGATATCTCCAACACGTTCTAATAAATCGTCGTAATATGTTTCTGGAACATACAAAAATTCAACACCTCTATCTCTCATTTCAGAAACAGTTTCAACAATATTATTTGTTGCCAAAGCAATATGTTGTACTCCCGAATCATTATAGAAATCGAGGTATTCTTCAATTTGAGATTTCTTTTTACCCTTTGCTGGTTCGTTTATTGGAAATTTAATTCTTCCGTTTCCATTAGACATTACTTTGCTCATTAATGCTGTGTAATCTGTAGAAATATCGTCATCAGTAAAAGAAATAATTTGAGCAAATCCCATTATTTTTGCATAAAATTCACACCATTTTTTCATTTCTCCCCAACCAACATTACCAACCATGTGATCTACATAATTTAAACCAACTGGTGTTGGATTGTAATGAGATTCCCATTTTTTATAGCCTGGTAAAAAAACGCCATTGTAATTTTTTCGCTCAACAAAAACATGTACAGTTTCTCCATAGGTATAAATTCCTGAGCGGATTACTTCGCCATGTTCATCTTTTTCAACGGTAGGTTTCATATATGATTTGGCGCCTCTAGAAGTAGTTTCCTCCCATGCTTTTTTGGCATCTTCAACCCAAAGAGCAACAACTTTAACACCGTCTCCATGAATGTTAATATGTTGGTTAATTTCCCCATCTTTTTGAAGAGGAGAAGTAAGTACTATTCGAATTTTGTTTTGTTTTAATACATACGAAACACGATCTTTTAAACCAGTCTCTAATCCTGCATAGGCTTCAGATTGAAATCCGAAAGCAGTTTTATAAAAATGTGCTGATTGTTTCGCATTTCCAACATATAATTCAATATAATCTGTACCTAATAATGGTAAAAAATCTGCTGCTTCTTTAAAGAGTTTTTTTAAACTATAGGTCGTGTTTTGTATGTTTTTTAAGTTTTTAATTTCTGCTGCCATTTTTTTAGATTTTTGTTAAATAGTAAATTTGTTGTTGCAAATTTTAATCTAGCCACGATTTATAATAATCGTTATCTGCTATCTCAAGCGCATCTTCTGTAACCATAAGTGGTTTAAAAGTGTCAACCATTACTGCCAGTTCATTTGTAAATTTTTTACCTATACTACGTTCCATTGCTCCGGGGTGCGGACCATGTGGAATTCCTGCCGGATGAAGTGAAATATGCCCCGCATCAATATCATTTCTACTCATAAAATCGCCATCAACATAGTATAAAACTTCATCAGAATCAATATTGCTATGGTTGTAAGGTGCCGGAATAGCATCTGGATGATAATCGTATAAGCGAGGTACAAAACTGCAAATTACAAAAGCATCGGATTCAAAAGTTTGGTGTACTGGTGGTGGTTGATGAATTCTTCCGGTAATTGGTTCAAAATCATGTATGGAAAACGCATACGGATAATTATGCCCGTCGTAACCGATAACATCAAACGGATGCGTTGCATATACCATATCAAACAATTGATTTTGTTTTTTAATTTTGATTAGGAAATCTCCCTTTTCATTATACGTTTCTATCTCTTGAGGTTTTCTAATATCACGTTCGCAAAATGGTGAATGTTCCAATAATTGACCGAACCAATTTCTGTAGCGTTTTGGTGTGTAAATTGGTTTATAACTTTCTACAATAAACAATCGATTATCGGTTGTGTCAAAATCAAATTTATAAATAGTTCCTCTTGGAATTAGTAAATAATCGCCATATTTAAAGTCTAAATTACCTAAATGAGTACGTAATTTTCCAGTACCCTTATGAATAAAAACAAGTTCATCGGCATCTGTATTTTTATAAAAATAATTTTTGGTAGACGCTTTAGGTGCTGCTAAAATAATATTACAATCGCTATTTGTAAGTACAATTTTTCTACTATCTAAATAATCATTTTCAGGTTTTACTTGAAAACCTTTAAGTCTGTAGGATTGAATATTAACGGCTTTCGCAATTTTTGGAGCTACACTATAGGGTTCTGCTATTTTTTTAACCTGTGTAGGTCGGTTTTCGTGGTATAAATTACTATACATTCCATCAAAACCAATAGTTCCAAAAAGTTGTTCATAATAAAAGTCACCATTTGGTTTCTTAAAAACGGTATGTCTTTTTGGAGGAATGTTTCCAAGTTTATGATAGATTGGCATCTTATTTTTATTTAAAAATAGTTATTACTTTCTGTTTTGTAATTCTTTTATAGCAATATCTAATGATTTTTCTGTTAAGTTAATACCTTTTGGACAAACTTCATAGGTTTTTTTCAATGCTTTTTTAATAACGTCTGAAGCATCTTTAAATAAAATTTCATCGGTTATTTCACCTTCGTTTTCCATTAAAAAGGCAAAAACTCTTGCCATTCCACAATTGGCAATAAAATCTGGAATAATGGCTATTTTTTTATCGACTTCAGATAAAATCTTGCCCATAAAAATTTCTGTATCATTAAAAGGAACATTTGCACCACAACTTACTACCTCTAAACCATTTGCAATCATTGTATCTAATTGACTTTTCTCAACCATTCTTGAGCCAGCTGCCGGAATAAATATTTCTGCTCCAACACTCCATATTTGTTGCATAATAGTTTCAAAATCTATAAAAGTGGTTTGTTCTTTTAAACTTTTTTTACTGGCTAATAAGGCTTCAATTTCTTGAATGTTAAAACCTTCAGTATTTATTAAACCACCATTATAATCTACAATTCCAACAATTTTAACACCGTAATTTGCTAAATAAAATCCTGCTGCCGCACCAACATTTCCCCATCCTTGAATGATCGCTCTTTTTTCTTCAATTTTACCACCCCATATATTGTAATAATGTTTTACAGCTTCACTAACGCCATAACCCGTAATTAAATCTGCTATTTTATAATTATTAGCGGTAGTTGGAATGTATTTTTTATCTGTAACTTGTTTGGAAACACCGTATTGTAAACGCTCAATCTTATCTTTATGTTTGCTTATTTCCATACTAAAAAAACCATTTACAACACCTTCTTGAGGGTGCGACAAACCATAACTTTCGGTAATTGGAATTACTTCAACCAGTTCGTCAATATTTAAATCTCCACCTGTTCCATAATAATTTTTTAATAAGGGCATTATTACTTTATACCATCTTTTTAAAACTTCTTCTTTTTTAGGATTTTGAGGATCAAAATTTATTCCAGATTTAGCACCTCCAATTTTAGGTCCAGAAACAGTAAATTTTATTTCCATAGTTTTGGCTAAAGACTCTACTTCATTTCTGTTTAGTCCTTTACGCATTCGGGTTCCGCCACCTGCGGCACCTCCCTTTAAAGAGTTGATAACTACCCAACCTTCAGCACCCAATTCTTTATCTTTCCACTCAAAAACAATTTCTGGTGGTGTTTGTTCAAATTCTTTTATTAAACTAGACATATTTTTTATTTAAAACATTAGAAAATCAAAAATATGGTTTAGGAGAAGTCAATATTTTTAAACTGCTTAATAAATTTAATTATAGCATAAAACAATATAAAAATACTAAATACTAGAATAAAAATCTACAAACCCGTATATTTGATGTATTAAAATAGGTTTCTTCTAAAATGAGTTTAAAACTAGATACTATTGATTTAAAGATTCTTGAATTAATTCAAGAAAACGGGCGGATAACTATAAAAAGTATGTCCGAAATATTAAACCTTTCAACTACGCCTGTTTTTGAAAGGATAAAGAAGCTAGAAAAAGAAGGGTTTATAAAACAATATACGGCTTTGTTAAATGAACGAAAATTAGGTTTAAAGCAAACCGTTTTTATTAGTTTAACATTAAAAGAACACAACAGAAGTTATTTAACAAAGTTTGAAAAAGACATTAAAACCTTTCCTGAAGTCATGGAATGTTACCGTATAACAGGGAATTTTGATTTTTTAGTGAAGGTAATTGTTAAAGATATTGAAGATTATGAAAATTTTATTTTAACGAAACTTTCTTTACTTAAAAATTTAGGAAATGTACAAACTCATATTGCACTTTCGGAAGCTAAAAATTCTACTAAAATTAGTAGTGAAATATTAAAAAAACTAGTTTAAGATTGATTTATAATATTATGGTAATCTGAATTAAAAGGATGAGGAAGAATTTTATGTTTATTCTAAAAAAGTGCCTTTAATTGAATAGTACCCGTATGAATGGTTTTTGAAGTTTCACTTTTTCTGCCTAAATAATTTAAGTTTAAATTCAAGAACGAGTTAATTTTTCTATAGAACAGCAAACTCCAAGTATAGTTTTTCCCAGGTTGCAAACCTTCAAGCATTTGATATGCAATTGGCGAGTTTTTATTTCCCTCAAATTTATTATTAAATAGATTAATTGCTACTTTTAATAAGTTTTTAGAATTGTTTGCATAATTCATCTCTAACCCAAATTTATTAGTAGCTAAGGTTTCAAGATTTCCTATCTGGTTTTCTTTCTTTTTTGCTTCAAAAAATAAGGAAAAATAAGTGTTTGTATTGTAATAATAGGAGATTTTAGGAAAAATACTAGTGTTATTTAATTCGTAATTTCTATTGTCATAATTAAGCGATTCTGTTTTGTTTAAGGAATTACTAACATCAAAATTAAATTGCCAAAAACTACCTAATTTATGTTCAAATTGCAGTTTATGTTGTTGGATCGAGTTTTCTAAATTATCTATTGTTGTAGTATTTTTGTTTTTAGAATTTGTAAAATTAAAGGTGGTTGAATATTTTTTTAATCCTTTATTAAAGTAAAAACTATTGTTTAAATTAAAATTTAAACCCAATAAATTTGAGTTATTTGTATCAAAGGGATTTAAGTTAAATTTGTTATCCTCTTTCTTTTGTTTGCTGTCGATTAAAATATAAGTCTGATTGTAAAAATGTGAAAGTAATTTTTTAACTCCAATTTTCCCATTCCATTGTTGTGGATTTATTGCTACTATTTGCGAAAACTTATTTTGATGCGTAGCAATATAATTTATGGTCGGTAGAATGACTCTTAAATATGTAGCTTGATCTGTAAATTGCGCAATTTCAAACTCGTTTAGCTCTTTAATTTCGTTGTTGTTATAATCAATCCAAGTGTAAAAACCTTGTCCGGGCTCGGTTTTTATATAGGTATAATCTTGTTGAGGAAGTGTACCGGAAAGTGATTGATAACTGGTATTAAAATTTAAAAATTGATTGAATAGTTGCTGATTGTAGACTATTTTAGAGTTTAATGAAGCTTCATCTTTAAAGTTAGCGTTTTCAACCGTTCTGTAATTAACATACGCTTTTAAGTTCGCAGTATTTGTATTTAATAAGGTTGATTTTATATAAAAAGTTTTAGAATTATTTACTTGCTCGAAATTGGTATTTTGAATACTGTCTGTAGTTCTAAAATTTGCACCAAACTGCGTATATACATTTGTAGAATCTCCAACGCCAAAGAAAGCCTCAATTTCATTATATTTATGACTTATCGCTAAAGGTAAATTAGTCGAAATTTCTGTACGTTTATTGTTTTCTCCGTGCAAAGCTACGCCATACCAACTTTTTGAAAGATTGTATTTAGAGCTGATGTAATATCTTGAAAATGTTCCTTTTTCAAAAGTAGTTTTATTGTTTAAAATGCTGTTGTTAAAATTTATTGAAATGTTTTTCAACTTTAAATTTCCAAATAAATGATGTTTATTTCCAGTAAATGAATCGCTAAATTCTAAGTTTTCAAACAAATAATTAATAGTATTGTTTTTTTTGTTTGAAAACTCTAAAGCACTGCTTATTAATTTCTGATTACCACTACTAGTTTCAATATTCCAATCTCTATTAAATTCTATATTTTGAATACGTTCAATACTCTTAAATTTTTCATTTATAAAATCAAATTTTAAATTACTTTTTAATTGCCATTTTTTATCAAAAAGCACTTGTTCCCAATTTAATTTTGTGGCTAAACCATTATTTTCAGAATCATCAATGGTTGAAAATAAATTTTCATCATTACTACTAAAAGCAGTTTCAACATTTAGCGTTGTTTTTAGAGTTGGATTGTACGTTGCTTTAAAAACAGCAATTTGTAATTTATTTGGTGCAATTAATTGAATTACGGGATTGTAGTTTCCTAAATTCTCACCGATATATTCAAAAATTTTACCGAGCGCGATTACTTCTTTTAACACATAACTTCCTGAATTTTCTCCAACATATGAAAAAGCAACATTGTACAACTCGTCGTTTTCATTTGTTGAATATTCAAAAATTTCTGCAGTGCCAATAACACCTTTTTTATATAGAATTTTATCTACAGAAAACGAATCTGTATAGGCAGAAGGAGTAACCATTAAGTTTGGGTTATTTCCAGCTTCAGAAAGTAATTGTTTTTGTTCGTTAGAAAGATCTTGTTCTAAAGGCTGATTTTTTAAGTCGTTTTCATTATAAAAATAACCACTTACAGCTAATTTTTCACTTGTATAGTCAATATTATTATAAGTAATAAAACGTGTGTAAACTCTATCTGTATATTGGTATTCGGCGGTAATTCTCATATTTCCAGTAATTGGAAATGTGGTTGTAAACGTAATTTCTGCGGTGTTATAATCAATAGTATAATCGTTTTCTTCTCCGCGTTTTAGTTGTATTCCGTTTACATAAATTAGTTCAGTTCCCGATAAAATTAAGATATAACTATTATTGAAATCGGATAATTGATAAGGACCTTGATTTGCTTCTTGTCCTTTAAATGCTATCTTTTTATATTTTCCTTTTACAATGGCTCCTGAGGTTTCAACATTAATTTCAGAATTGTCGTTAATAATTTTAGCTTTTACCCCCAAACCAGATACTTTTTTATTGAATTTTAAAAAGGAAGTTTTGTTATTTTTCAAATAAATATCACCTGCATTTATGCTCCAATCATCACTAAATAATTCGATAAAAACACGATCAAATTCGTTTAATTTATAGGTGTTTCCATTTTCCTGAATTGGTAAATTTGTATCTAAAATGGCTGCTTTTAAAGTCACCTTATCAGATAGTTTACCGGCAATTTGTAAATCTAATGAAGAATTTACAACACCATTTTGGTTGTTTCCGGTGGTTAGTCCTCTTGTAATATTTCCAGCTGTATTCAGTCCATCGAAAGGTTTAAAAGGAATTTTTTGTTGGTTGGTAGTTAAACTATAAAGCTGCGTTTGGTTTGAAGCATTTGGGACAATTAATTTTGTATCGAAAATGGTATATTCTTTAGTTAAAAAATCTGGATAAGAAGTGTACTCAACAATAACTTCAGAATATTTTGTTTCATTTATTGAGTTGAAAACCAACAGTGCTTTTGAAAAATCTATAGTATATTTTGAACTGTCAATGAGGATATCATCTTTAGAGAAAATCTTAAAATTAAAAGGAGTAATACTAACGGAATCTATTTTTAGGGTATCGTTTTTAACGACAAAATACTTTTTATGAAAATTTTTAGATTGAATTTGAGCATTAGAAATTACACCAACTAAAAGAAATAATAAGAGTAAGCCTTTTTTCATTATTTTAAACTAACGTAATTTCAACAAAAATAGTTTAAAATAATGATTGTTGTGTAGTAGGATTTTCGTGTTCTAACAACCATTTTTTTCGCCACAAACCTCCAGCGTAACCTGTTAAAGAGCCATCACTTCCAATAATTCTATGACACGGAATTACAATTGAAATCGGATTTTTACCATTGGCTCCAGCAACTGCTCTAATGGCTTTTACATTGCCAAGAATTTTAGATTGCTCTAAATAGGTTATGGTTTTTCCAAAGGGAACATTTTGTAGGGCTTCCCAAACTTTTTTTTGAAATTCAGTTCCTTGTGGGTTTAATTTTAAATTGAAGGTTTTGCGATTACCAGTGAAATATTCATTTAACTGTAGCACACAATCCTGCAAACATGCTGGATTGGTTTTTGAAGTTGGAATTTCTTCATTTAAAACTGTAATAGAAGTAATCCCATCGTTATTTCCTTCAATTTTGGCAGTTCCAATGGGTGTTTTATAATAGGTTATTTTTAATTGTTCCAACTGATTTGAGTTTCATTTATTAATTTTAAAGGTACATTTATTTATAAGAACGTACCAATCATTAGAAAAACAAGCTGTTTAATAGTCAAAAAGAATTTGAAAGGTTTTTTACATTAACTTTGTTTTGTTATGAAAAATAGTAAGTTTCTTCTAATTATTTTAGTTTTTACGTTAACATTATCTTGTAAAAGTGATGATGAGTTGGATTATTCTGAAAAATTGGTTGGTGAATGGATGCGCAGTGATTTTAGTGATGAGTTAGAATTTAAACTAAGTTTCAACGCAAATAATGTTGGGTATAGAACCTTTAAAACGGGCAATGTTAAAACGGGAATTACTTCTTCACTTGTTCAGTTTAATTGGAGCGCCGATGAAAATAGTCTGACAATTGATGAATTGGATGCAGTAATTATTACTAAATATGTTATTAATTGGCAAGGAGAACTCATGTTACACGATTATTCAGACTTGCCGTTTATAAAAATGGAATAGGTTTAAATTCCAAAAACGTCTTTTGAGTTTTGAGTAGTTTTTTCCGCAATTTCTTCTGGACTCAATCCATAGATATCTACTAATTTATCCAATACTTTTGTAATATAACTACTTTCGTTTCTTTTGCCTCTAAAAGGTGTTGGTGCTAAATAAGGCGCATCAGTTTCTAACACAATATTTTCAATTGGAATTTCATTTAAAAACTGATCTATTTTACCATTTTTAAAAGTTACTACACCACCAATTCCTAATTTCATATTGTAAGAAATTGCTTTTTTGGCTTGCTCTAAAGTTCCAGTAAAGCAATGGAAAATTCCAAAAAGTTTGTCGTCTTTTACTTCCTCTAGAACTTCAAAAATTTCATCAAAAGCGTCTCTGCAATGTATTATAATTGGCAAGTTTTTTTCTTTTGCCCATTGTATTTGTATTTTAAAAGCATGTTGTTGTTCTTTTAAAAAAGTCTTATCCCAAAATAAATCAATTCCAATTTCGCCTACCGCATAAAAGTTACGTTTATCAAGCCACTTTTTTACAAAAGCCAACTCTTCTTCAACATTTTCTTTTACATGGGTTGGATGCAAGCCCATCATTAAAAAAGTATTTTTCGGAAACGATTTTTCCAAATCTAGCATAGCTGGTAAATAAGTTGAATCTATAGCCGGAATAAAAAAACGAGTAATACCTGCATCTAGTGCACGTTGCATCATTTCATTTCTATCTTCATTAAATTGCTCACTGTATAAATGTGTATGTGTATCGGTAATTATCATAGTGCAAAAGTAGTTAAAAACGGTTTTAAATTATAGCGTTGTTTAGTAATTAAAAACTACATTAGTTAAATAGAAATAAGTTGTTAAAGAATGTATATTAAGATTGGTCTTATGCTGTTGTTTGTTTTCGTTTTTGAAAGTGTTTACACGCAGGAATATAGAAATGTACATACATATAAAAAGATAACAAATTATGAAATTTTACAAAATGGATGTTGGCTAAAAAAAGACAGGTTAAAGAAAACTGAAATTTGGAAAAATGCGAATGTTTTTAATTTGTCTGCTGAAAATGGTAACTTAAAGTATACTTCTATCAGTCAAATTAGAGATTTTTACAAATGGTTTGATAAGGAGATTAAGTTAAAAGGACATAAAATAAATGGCGTTGGAATAGCTTCTATAGCTGCAACACAATTATCTAATATAGATAATCGATTTATCAGGATTTTTATAGTTAGAAATAAAGAAATCGTGCTTTTCGCAAATAAGGGTTCGAAAAAAGTGTTAGAATTTGCATTTCCATTATTGAAAAAGATTTATTTTTCTGAAGAACTTATTACAGGTGAAAAAGCTAAAAATTGGGATATTAATAATGGAACTTTTGAACAATGTTACGTTTTGGAGCCATTATATAATGCACTTTCATTTAAAGCCCTTTATAGATTGGAAAGAATTGCAAAAGGAAAAGGGATATTTAATTTGGCTGTCCCTAACGAGTTAAAATTTGAAGGAGATATCACGAATTGTCAATCTCGATTTGAACATGGGAAGAACAAATTGTTGCCTTATTATTTAGCTAAAAGAAATAATTAAGATATTATTTTTTTACCTAGAATTGAATTAACAAATACATATCCAGCACTTTACATTTATTGTTTGTCATTTATTTTTCTTATATTTAGCTACTACTAACTGAAAAAATCAACTATGATAACAAAACTTGCTTTCCTAAAACTGCTATTTGATACTTAATAATTTTAAGAAATAAATTATTAAACAATCCTATTTTTAGCTACTTAATTTAAATCTTATAACTAATTAGTCATTTTTTATCCCTCAAAAAAAGGATGAAGGATTTAGTTACTGCTTTAATTGATAGTTATGAGTATAAAAACACACTAAGTTTATTAAACGGGGATGCCGAAAATCGATTAGAGTAGGCAAACATTTTTTAAAACTAAAAACAATGAAAAAAGTATTAGCAATTGTGCACATAAAAGGAGCAACCACAAAATCTTATGACGATTTATTAGTGGATTTAAAAGAAGTAAAACAAATAAAACTGAAAGCAAGACCACATCATTTCACGTCCATTAAAGAGGGGGAAATACTAGTTGTTGACATCTGGGAATCAGTTGAGGATTTTCAAAAATTTGGTCAAATTATGATGCCATTGGCAAAGAAACATGGTATTGATGCCCAACCTGAAATGTATCCATTACACAATCAACTTGACTAATATAAAAAAAAATAGGCCTAAAACCAAAGTAGGCACTAAACAATTATTATTATGAAAAAACTAACTAACACTACTAATCAATTTACTTTAATTGCGATTCTTTTTTCACTGACTTTTGTATTCCAAAGCTGTGAGCAAAAGGAAAAAGAATCAACGAAAATAACGGAACATGATGCAACTGTAAAAATTGAAAAACCTGAATATTTTCAGTTGCGACCTGAAGTAGAAAAAGCCTACGGATATTCACACGCTGTAAAAATAGGTAATGATATTAAAATCTCTGGAGCTGTAAGTATGGATAATGAAGGGAATCCAACTGCAATTGGAGATTTTGAGCAACAAATGAAAAATTGTTATGCGGATTTAGAAAAAATATTAAAACATTATGGTTGCACTTTTGATGATGTAATTGTAGAAAATATTTTCACTACAAATATGCCACTGTTTTTAGAAAATGCAGGATATCGAAATTCGATTTATACGAAACAATTTCCAACGGGTTCTTGGCTTGGAGTTAAAGAATTGGCAATACCAGAATTTATGATAGAAATTGAATTAGAAGTTCATAAATCTGAGTAGAAAAGTTTGCGCGTAAAAGACCCATAAAATAACACTTAACCATTTTTTTGATTTTGACATTTATGGGTTTTATATTTAAAGATACTCAAGAAATACTACAACTTCCTCAATAATTTTTTAGCCTGAGTATATTCCTCAGCACTTTCTGGAATTGTTTTAAGGGTATTTTTACAAGCCTCAAATTGTTCTTGTTTTAAATAACTTAATGCTTTATACCAAGTCGCTTTGGTTAAAAATGCAGAATTCCCTCTACTGATTGTTTCAAAAATAGTTTCCGCTTGAGAAAATTTATCCATTTCTAATAAACAGATTCCTTTGTATAATTGTATTTCTATATCGTTAGGAAATTGTGCTTCAAGCACTGTTAACTGTGCAAAAGCTGTTTTATAATTTTTAGCATTAAAAGCAGTTTCTGCATTTGTAATTGTCTGGTTATTATCACCTCTAACAGTAAATTCTAAATTAGTATGATTTGCAAAATCACTATAAACGGGGTTTCCATTTTTAAATATAAAAAAGCTAATTAGCAATGCAATACTTGCAGCAACCATCAGTTTTTTGTAGTTAAATAGAGAGATTACTTTAGATTTCTTTTTTGTGGATACTTCTTCCTTAATAAATTGAGTTCCTAAGTTAGTCAAGGTTTTTCTAAGTTCTTGTTCACTTTCTTCATTTTTAAATTTTGAGGATAAAGAAGTTTCTAATGCTTTATAAATTTCAAATTCTTGTTTAAAATCAGCATCGGATTGTAGCTTTTCTTCAAAAGCTATTTTTTCTATTTCTGTGAGTTCGTTTTTGAGATAGCTTTCAAACTCAATATATCTTAATTCTTCCATTTTTAAAAGTCTTTTAGTTGTTGAAATTCATTCGAATTTTTCACTAACTGGGTTAATTTACCCATACACTGCGATTTCTTTTTACGAGCATAACCATACGTTACGCCTAAAAATTCAGCAACTTCTTCCATCGACTTTATTTTGAATGTAGCTTTTAATAATTCTTGACATTTTGCCCCTAATTCTTTAAATTTTAATTCAAAAAGCTGATTTTGTTGTTCAAATAATTCAGTTTCTTCAACTTGTTGCTCGTGCTCGTCTTTAATAGATGCTTCATCTTCTAAAATTGTTACCCTATTAGTTCCTCTTTTTTTTAGCTCATTTAACCATCTTCTTTTACACAATAAGTAAAAATATGCATCGAACGGACATGTAAGTATAAAGCTCTTCTCTTTTGCTTGGTGGTATATAGTAACTAATGTTTCTTGAATAATATCCTGTGCATCATCTGAATTTCCGTTATTTTTTCTAACATAAGCTACTATTTTATGCGAAAATTTCTCATATAGTTTAGAAAGTACCCTGCTATCGTTCTTCAGCAAAGCCTCAATATATATATGATCTGCGTGTGGTTTTTTATTCATTTAAAAATATTAGATATAGCTAATTTAATTTTTTTTTATCAGAAAGGGGTAACAATTTATAATTGTGTTGATATGTAAGTGTAAAACAAATTTAAAAACAATATAAAATTTAATAATTATGAAAACACAAAAACTAAATTTCACAAACTTAAAAAACAGTAAAGTAGTGAGTAACATTTTTAAAAGCGTATTAGGATTATCATTAATAGCAACTTTTACCAGTTGTATGTCAGATTCAGATATTGAAGATACAAAACCACAACCAGATGGAGTTGCCTTAAATAATATGTTTCAAGATAATAGAATTAATGGTTTAGAAGAGTTTACACTAGATGCCGCAGCAGGTGGTACAATTACAGGATCGGAAGGTACAAATGTAACTTTTCAACCAAATTCTTTTGGAATAAACGGAGCACCTGTTACTGGAAACGTTGTTATACAATTAATTGAAATTTACGACAAAGCCTCTATGGTTCTTAAAAACCGTTCTACGTTAGGTGAAAAAGCAAATGGAGATAAAGAAGCGTTAAAATCGGCTGGTCAATTTTTTATTGATGCGAAACAAGGAGCAAATGAACTAGAATTATTAGAAATGGCTACAGTTCAAAGTCGTCCAGTAGATTTTGCAGATTTAGATGGTGGAATGCAAATTTTTAGAACTGGAATAGACAATGATTGTGATGGTATTGATGATGATTGTGATTGGGTTGAAGCTGATGAAGATAAAAATGGAGAACAAGATGATGCTCAAATAAGAGATGGACAAGGAGCTGATGGTGAATTTGCAACATACAATTATAATATTGGATCTTTTGGATGGACAAATCTTGACAGATGGTACAGCTTTGCAGGTGCAAAAACTGAAATTTTTATTGACGTTCCAGCTGAATTTAATCAAGACAATTGTGCGGTGTATTTATCATACGACGGAGAACCAACAGCTTTGGCAAGAATGGATGTTTACAATACAACATTAGAAATGTTTACAGAGCATTACGGATTAATTCCAGTAGGATTAGAAGTTCATATTATAATGGTTGCTGAAATAGATGGACAATTGCATTATGCAATACAAGGAACAACAATCGTAGAGGACCATATAGAAGTAATTTCAGGATTAAGTCCAATAACACAACCTGCTTTAGAAAGTTTAATAAACGGATTACCTTAAAATATTACAATTGCGAACAGTTAGAAATAGGTTAATAACTGGGAAAAGGCTGTCAAAATGATAGCCTTTTTTTTATGTGTTAAATTTAAAAAAAGATTAACATTCAACTTATAGGAATAAGTTAATTACTTTATTAGAAGCTGCCCAAATTGGACAGCTTCTTTTTTTTGGTATGTTTTTTGCTTTAACATAATTTTAACATTTGTCCTCAAATTTTTTGTAGTAAAATAAATCTTCTCAATTCCACTCAATAGGATTTATTCAAAATACAAGCAATTAAAAGGACATCATAAAACCTATAAATTATGATTAAAAAACATCCAAAAGCAAATTTAGAGAATTACAGTAAACTATTCGCACAATTAGGCTTGGTATTATCGCTTTTTATTGCTTATTTACTAATTCAAAACAAAACAATCGACAATCAATTTGCAATGCAATCAACTCAAGACAGGCAGTTAATTGATGAAACAGAACAACTTGTTGCTATTAAATTTGAAGAACCAAAGGCGCAACCACAACCCAAAAAAAAGGTAATTATCGCTGTTATTGATCAAGTAAAAGATGATGAAGATATTACAGAAACTATAATAAATCAGCCAGATATTGATGCTCCAGTTGATATTTCTAATATAAAAGATGTAAAACTAGAAGAAGAATTTAATCCAGAAGACGAGGTAGATTATGTATTTTTAGAAGAAGCACCATTGTTTCCTGGTTGTAAAGGTACAAACGAAGAACGCAAAGCTTGTTTTTCAAAACAAATTAGCAAGTACATAAACAGAAAATTTAATGCAGGTTTAGCAGAAGAATTAGGATTAGCTCCGGGAGTTCAAAGAATTTTTACAATTTTTAAAATTGATAAAAACGGAAATGTTGTTGATATTCAAGCCAGAGCGCCACATAAAAAGTTGAAAGAAGAGGCGATAAGAGTTATTAAATTATTACCTAAAATGGAACCAGGAAAACAACAAGGTAAACCAGTTAAAGTGCGATATTCAATGCCAATTATTTTTAAAATAGAATAAAAAAAGAGGTTGCTTGAAATGTATTGGAAGCCGTCAATCTGAATAAATCCTACCAGTTGGGTTACAGGTTCAGGTTGACGGAATTCTAGCTTTTTATTTAACTTTAAAAAATTGTTTTTAAAACTAATTTTTTGTAAATTTAATATGAACATAACCTTGTAAGAGACTTCAGGTTTACAATTTTATAGTTGCAGTTTCTTGCATTATAATTAGTGCCGTTTTAATCGGTTTAAATTTTTCTTTTTTTTGTCAATTTTAAAATAAATAGCTATGGAAATTAAAAAATATCCTGATGCCGTTCTCGAAAACTATTCTCTAATTTTAGTGGAACTAGGGTTGGTTTTAGCCCTTTTTATAGTGTATGAATTTATTCAAATGAAATCCTATCCACGTCCAATTGAAGCTTTATCTGCAAGCATTTTAAGTGAAGATGATGACGATGAAGTATTGGTGGAGATTAAGCCAATGGAGGTGCAAACTACACCGGCTCCAAAAACTGTTATACCAGAAAAAATAATTAAAGTTGAAGATGAAATCGATATTCAAGAAACAGTAATTGAAAGTACTGAAACAGATGAGACTGAAGCTATTTTTATTGATATGAATAAAGATATTGTAGATGTTAAAGAAGAAGAAATAGTAGAAGAAGATGTTCCATTTGTTGTTATTGAGGAGGTTCCAATATATCCAGGTTGTACAGGAACTAAAGAAGAACTTAGAAGCTGTTTTTCAGAAAAAATTTCAAAATTTGTGTTACGTAATTTTAATTCAGAAATTTCGGCAGATTTAGGATTACAGTCGGGAAGTATTCAACGTATATATGTGGTGTTTAAAATTGATGCTAATGGTCAAATTACAAATATTAAAGCCAGAGCTCCACATAAAAAATTACAAGAGGAAGCAATAAAAGTGGTTGGTTCTTTACCAGTAATGACTCCTGGAAAACAAAGAGGAAGACCTGTAACCGTAAGTTATGGATTGCCTATAGTTTTTAAAATTGAATAAGTATAACCAGTTTTTTTATTTAAATCCTGCAATAGCAGGATTTTTTTATAGACTAATGCTTCATAAAAAACTATATTTGTTATTCAAATAAGTGAAATAGCATAAATAATAATACAATGAATATCAATCAATACTTAGATTCTACATATTTAAAAACAGCTGCACAAGCTACTATTACGGAAGCAGCAACCAAACAAAATGTAATAGATTTGGTAAATGAAGCTATTGAAAACAACTTTAAATTAGCTATGATTAGACCAGAATTTGTTGCAATGGCAAAGGAAATGGTGGCAGCTGCAAATTCTGAAGTGTTAATTGGAACCGTAATAGGGTTTCATGAAGGAACTAAAAGTACCACTGACAAACTAACTGAAGCGCAAAAAGCAATAAATGATAATGCTGATGAGTTAGATTATGTAGTTAATTACAACGCATTTAAAGAAGAAAAAATAAATTTAGTAAAAGCTGAGGTTTATAAGGGCACCAAACTAGCGCTCGATAATAATAAAGTTGCAAAATGGATTATAGAAATTGCAGCTTTAACCAATGAGGAAATAATAGCTTTAACGCAACTTATACGAGATGTAGTTTTAGAAAATTTTGGAGAAGAAAATGCGGCAAATGTATTTGTAAAATCATCTACAGGGTTTTTTAAAACAGAAGGCGGTAAGCCAAACGGAGCTACTTTTGAAGCCATGGAATTAATTGTTGAAAATGCAAAGCCATTACCAGCAAAAGCAGCAGGTGGTGTTCGGAATTATGAAGACGCCGTTAAAATGGTTGAAATGGGGGTAACCCGCATAGGAACTTCTTCAGCAAAAGTAATAACTGAAGGGAATACAGCAAAAGAAGGCTATTAATATGAATAATTATTTTGCACATCAAACCGCAGTAATTGATGACGGTTGTGAAATAGGAACAGGTACAAAAATTTGGCATTTTAGTCATATTATGCCAAACTGTAAGATTGGAAACAACTGTAATTTAGGTCAGAATGTTGTGGTTTCTCCAAATGTTATATTAGGTGAAAATGTAAAAGTTCAAAACAATGTTTCTATTTATTCGGGTGTAATTTGTGAAGATGATGTTTTTTTAGGCCCTTCAATGGTTTTTACCAATGTTATAAATCCTAGAAGTGCAATAGTTAGACGTGGTGAATATCAAAAAACATTGGTAAAAAAAGGAGCGAGTATAGGTGCAAATGCAACTATAGTTTGTGGTAATAATATTGGCGAATATGCTTTTATTGGCGCAGGAGCTGTAGTTACAAAAGAAATAAAACCGTATGCTTTGGTAGTTGGTAATCCTTCAAAACAAATAGGTTGGATTAGCGAATACGGACATAGATTGGAATTTGATAAACAAGGGTTTGCAACTTGTGAAGAAAGCGGTGAGAAGTATCAATTAAAAAATAACAAAGTAGAAAAAATAGCATAATTTGGATACAATAAGAAACATATATTTAAGCATACTTTTTTTATTATTTTCAGTAATAACATATTCACAAGCTGAGAAATATCCGGTTTTTATCGCATGCGAATCTGAACAAATAGCAAACCTACCAACGTGTTTTAATAATCAGGTAAAGGAAGCCATTGTTGCTGAATTTAAAATCCCTGAGAATGTACTTCAACAAAATTTCAACGGTTTAATTAATATTGTTTTTATAGTAGATGCAACTGGTAACTTTAAAGTGTTGTATGTAAATTCACCATATGAAGAATTGAAAACTGAAGTGGAACGTGTTTTTAAAACGCTTCCTAAAATAACCCCTGCAAAGTTTAATAATCATACCATAGAAATGCAATTTGTATTTCCGTTGTCAATTCCTTTAGAAAACAATAAACAAGTTGAAGAGGATGTTGTGCAGGAAGTAAAAAAGATTGAAACTCTTGAAAAGCCAGCTCCACTAGAAATTTTAACTGAAAAAAGCTTATTTCCAGAACATAAGAGTGCTTTAAATATTCCTTTCTCAAATTCAGAATATACTGTTTATGATTACTATTTGAATCAAGCTGAAAATACCCATACCTCTATAAAACCTTATGATTATAATGAAGTTAGGAAATATGTTGATTTAGATTCTCAAAAAAACAAATTGATAAAACCCAAAACTACTTGGTTTGGAAGAAAGTTGTTAAATGAACACATGGCAAACGTAAAAGGTAAGGGTTTTTGGTTTACAATAGACCCAATTGTTGATTTACAAGTAGGGAGAGATAGTGAAGATATTAATACGTTTAACAATACAAGAGGTGTCCACATAAATGGTGGACTTGGAAAAAACCTTAATTTTTCAACGAGTTTTTATGAAAGTCAAGGGCGCTTTGCCAACTATTTTAATACATACGCAGAATCTATAAAACCAGATGGTGGAAATCCAGCAATTATTCCCGGAAGAGGAATTGCAAAAGATTTTAAAACCGATGCTTATGATTATCCTGTTGCGGAAGCTTATGTGTCTTATTCACCAAGTAACTTTTTTAATTTTCAGTTTGGAACTGGGAAAAATTTTATTGGTGACGGGTATCGTTCTTTATTTTTATCAGATGTTGCTTCCCCGTATCCTTATTTTAAAATTAACACCAGTTTTTGGAAAATTAAATACACAAATTTGTGGATGTCTATGCAAGATGTAAGACCAGAATTAACAGTTGATGGTGCTTATAAAAAGAAGTTTGTGGCAATTCATTATTTAAGTTGGAATGTTTCCAAAAAGATAAATTTAGGGCTTTTTGAAACGGTAATTTGGGATACCACAAACGATAGAGGATTTGATATGAATTATTTAAATCCATTAATTTTTTATACTGCAGCAGAATTTGGTGCAGGATCCAGAGCTGGAAACACCTTGTTAGGATTAAGTTTAAAGTACAAACACAAAAACATGTCATTGTATTCTCAATTTGTAATTGATGAATTTAGAATTTCTGAAGTTACAGATTCTAATGGCTGGTGGGGAAATAAAAACGGGCTTCAAATTGGAGCGAAATTCTACAATGCCTTTAAAGTTGAAAATTTGTTTTTACAAATTGAACACAATGCTGTAAAACCATATACATATTCTCATGATGAGTTAAATTATAATTTTGGACATAACAATCAGCCATTAGCACATTTATGGGGTTCAAATTTTAATGAAACAATTTTTATTGCCAGGTATTCAAAAGATAGATGGTTTGCAAATTCTAAAATAGTAATAGGTAAAAAAGGTTTTGACTTTAATTCAACTTCAGATACCTTTAGCTATGGAGGAAATATTTACAGAGATAATGATGATAGAGTTTCAGATTATGGAAACGAAATAGGACAAGGGAATGAAGCTTCTGTTGCAATTGCCGATTTACAAGTTGGATATTTAGTAAACCCGGCAACAAATTTAAAATTATTCGCAGGCGTTACTTTTAGAAATTTTGAGCCAATAACACCTTCAGTAAATTTTGAAAGTTCTAATACTACTTGGATTTCATTTGGTTTAAAAACCGATGTTTTTAATTGGTATTTCGATTTTTAAAAACAGCACAAAATTATAAAAACAAAACAGCGGACTTTTTAAGTCCACTGTTTTCAAATTAGTTTAAGAGTGTATCTTAAAATTGTATGTTAACCAATTACTAATTTGTAGCTTCATAATATTCTCGCTCCATACTTTCTCTAAAGTCTGGATGTGAAATTTTTACCAATTCAGCAACACGCTGGTCTATTGTTTTGCCATATAAATTTGCAACTCCATACTCCGTAACTATATAATGCACGTGCGATCTTGTAGTAACAACTCCGGCTCCTTTATTTAAAAAAGGAACAATTCTACTAATCCCTTTATTGGTTATTGAAGGTAATGCTATAATGGCTTTTCCTCCTTCACTTAAAGAAGCTCCTCTAATAAAATCCATTTGTCCACCAACGCCAGAAAACATATTTGCTCCGATTGAATCGGCACAAACTTGTCCAGTTAAATCTACCTGAATAGCAGAATTAATAGCTACCATTCTAGGGTTTTGACGAATATTAGAAACGCTATTGGTATAATCACACGAACGCATTTCAATAAATGGATTGTCATCTACATAATCATATAAACGTTTAGAACCTCCTAAAAATGTTGTTAAAGCTCTACCTGCATTTATTCCTTTGTAATTTCCGTTTATTACATCTTTTAAAATTAAATCAATTACTCCATCAGAAAACATTTCTGTATGTAGCCCTAAATCTCTATGATTTCCTAAACGCGATAACACAGCATTTGGAATAGAGCCTATTCCCATTTGCAAAGTACTTCTATCTTCAATTAATTCTGCGATATAATCACCTATTGTACTTTCTATTTTAGATGGAGTTGGCATATGAAACTCGTGAATAGGAGCGCTTTCTTCTACGAAAGTATCTAATTCTGAAATATGAATTAGACCTTCTCCATGAACTCTTGGCATTTGATCATTTATATGGGCAATTACATGTTTTGCATTTGCAATTACAGCTAAAATTGCTTCAACAGAAACACCTAATGAGCAATAACCATGTTTGTCGGGTGTTGAAACTTGTATTAATGCAACGTCGACTGGTAACACATTTTTTTTGAATAGATTTGGCACTTCACTTAAAAATACCGGAGTATAAGATCCATTCCCTGCTTTTATAGTGTGACGTACATTTTTACCTATAAAAAGTGAATTTACGTGAAAACTATCTTTGTATTTTGGATCTGCATAAGGAGCATCGCCTTCAATGTGCAAATGGCAAACTTCTACACCTCTTAATTCTTCATGTCTTGCAGACATTGCATTAATTAATATTTGAGATGCTGAGGCCGCTGCTTGAATATATATTCTATCGTTAGATTTTATAACTTTTACTGCTTCTTCAGCAGATACTGCTTTATACATAATATAATATTAAAAGTGATGCTGTAAATTTACTAAGGATATAATAAAAAATAGCTGTCGAAAGTCACTTTTTTTACATTTTATTCAATTCTTATATATTTATGACTCCTACTATATATTTTATATTTTTGATTTACCTTTGCAAAAATTAATATAAAATTGAAATGATACTTATTAAAACACGAGAAGAAATAGAATTAATGCGAGAAAGCGCATTAATTGTGTCTAAAACTTTAGGATTATTAGCAAAAGAAGTGAAGCCTGGAGTTACAACGTTGTTTTTAGATAAATTAGCGGAAGAGTTTATAAGAGATAACGGTGCTATTCCTGGATTTTTGGGATTGTACGATTTTCCAAACACACTTTGTATGAGTCCGAACGCTCAAGTTGTGCACGGAATACCTAATGATAAACCGTTAGAAGAAGGCGATATTATTTCAATAGATTGTGGTGCTTTGAAAAATGGATTTTATGGAGACCACGCTTATACTTTTGAAGTAGGTGAAGTAGCGCCAGAAACTAAAAAATTGCTAGAAGTAACAAAAGAAAGTTTATACGTTGGAATTAGGGAATTTAAAGCCGGAAATAGAGTAGGAGATGTAGGTTTCGCAATTCAAAACTATTGTGAAAAAAGAGGCTATGGTGTTGTGAGAGAATTGGTGGGTCATGGATTGGGAAGATCGATGCACGAAGATCCAGAAATGCCTAATTATGGAAAAAGAGGAAGAGGGAAAAAATTTATTGAAGGAATGGTTGTAGCAATAGAACCAATGATAAATTTAGGAACTCATAGAATTAATCAATTAAACGATGGTTGGACTATTTTAACAAAAGACAACAAGCCAAGTGCTCACTTTGAACATGATGTCGCTATTGTAAATGGAAAACCAGAGTTACTTTCTACATTTAAATATGTGTACCAAGCTTTAGGCATTGAAAGTAACGAAGAGGATGAGTTTAGACAAAACTTATAATGAAGATTTTCAAATTTTTCTTAAATAATATTCCACGCCCAATACTTATTAAAGCAAGTTATTGGGTTGCTCCATTAGTTTCATTTTACCTTAAAGGAACAACTTATACAGATCCTATTGATGGTAAAAGTTTTAGAAAAATGTTGCCGTATGGATATGGTGAGCAACGTACAAATGCACTTTCTCCAAGCGCACTTTCTTTAGAACGCCATAGATTATTATGGTTGTATTTAAAAAATGAAACAGATTTTTTTACGAAACCAAAAAAAGTATTGCACATTGCACCAGAACAATGTTTTTTAAAGCGTTTTAAAGAACAAACAAACTTAGATTATATTACTGCAGATTTATATTCTCCAATTGCAGATGTAAAAGCAGATATTTGTAATTTACCTTTTGAAGACAATTCATTTGATGTTGTTTTTTGTAATCACGTGCTAGAACATATTGAAGATGATAAAAAAGCGATGAGCGAATTGTACCGTGTTTTAAAACCGAAAGGATTGGGTATTTTTCAAATTCCACAGGATTTGAGTCTAAATGAAACATATGAAGATTTTTCTATCACTTCAGAAGAAGAAAGAAAAAAACACTTTGGACAATATGATCACGTTCGGGTATATGGTAAAGATTATTTTGACAGATTAAGAGCTGTTGGATTTACGGTAAACGAAATTGATTATTCCAAAACCCTTTCACCAGAATTAATTACAAAATACTGTTTGGTAAAAGGCGAAATTTTACCAGTTTGTACAAAGTAGAATTTAGTTGTCAAAATTAGCAGAAGCAAACGTTTTAATTTCACCATTTTCGTTAGCATAAATTAAAAACGCCTTTAATTCGGTATGTTGTTCTAAAAACGCGATAGATTTATCTAAGCCCATTGCCATAAATGCTGTTGCATAACCATCAACATCTGCGCAATCACCATTAGATATTACAGACGCACTTAATAAGTTACTTTCGCTTGCATAGCCTGTTTTTGCATTAATTGTATGTACATATTTTTTACCATCAGCAGTGGTGCGGTATTTTCTGTAGTTTCCAGAAGTCGCCATAGCTTCATCTTTTAACTGAATAATAGTAGCAAAAGAACGTGTGCCATCTTCATTTGGATTTTCAATAGCTATTTTCCAAAATTCATCTTTCTGATTTTTACCTTTTACTCTAATTTCACCACCAATTTCTACCATATAATTTTCAATATTGGCAGTCTCAAATTGTCTCGCTATAAGATCTACTAAATATCCTTTACCAATAGCATTAAAATCAATATAAATTTCTGGATATAGCTTTGTTACTTTTTTATTTGAAAGGCTTACTTTATTAAAACCAACATAAGTTAATAGCGAATCTATTTTAAGAGAGTCTAAGTTGTTAATTTTAGTTCCAGGTCCAAAACCCCAAGCGTTTACTAAAACACCTACCGTTGGATCAAAATCGCCATCGGTTTCATTATAGATCTTCTCAGACTTATTAAAAACTTCTTCAAAAATAGCATCAACAACTATTGAAGTATCTCCGTTGTTTATTTTTGAAATATCTGAACTTGGAATATAAGTTGAGGTGGATTTATTTACAGCTTTAATTAGGTTGTCAATTTTTAGTTCAAAATTAGTATTTTTTGAAGCAATATATTTTATAGAATATGTGGTGCCAATAGCATTTCCTTGCAAAACTTGTAAATCGGTTTTATTAGAATTACATGCTACAATAAATAAAAAACCAACAATAAATAAGTAATTTCTCACGTTTAAAATAATAAAATTTGTTTGTACAAATATAGTACATAAATATATCTTAAAATCATCTTAAATATTTGATTTATTGTTGAAATGAGTTTTATTTTTTTTAACTTTGTCTGTTTAAAAACGTGTAAATTATGAAAAAAAGTTTTTTATTGATATTAGTAATGTCAATAGTGTTAAGTTCTTGTGTATCTAAAAAAAAGTACACAGAATTAGAGGGTAATTTTAATTCTAAAAATCAAGAATTGGTTGATACAAAGGCTGATTTAATGAAATGTAGAATTGAAAGTGAAAGTAGAGTAACTTCTTTAGAACAACAAGTGAAAGATTTAAGAAGTGATAAAGAAAAGACATTAGAGTATGTAGACAATTTAACGGTATTATCTAAATCTGCTTCAGATAATATTAAAGAAACGTTGGCTCAAATGGGTAAAAAAGATGAATACATTCAACATGTTCAAAAAGCAATGAACCGTAAAGATTCAATAAATTTAGCTTTAGGTTTCCAATTGAAAAGAGTACTTAAAGATGGGTTTAATGATGAAGACATTCAAGTTGATGTAGAAAAAACAGTTGTTTATATTTCTATAGCTGATAAATTATTATTTAAAAGCGGTAGTGCAACTATTTCTTCTGACGCAAAAAGAGTGTTAGGTAAAGTTGCCGATGTAATTGCTGCACAGAGCAACCTAGAAGTTATGGTTGAAGGTTACACAGACAACAAACCAATTAGTACAGCAGGTATTAAAGATAACTGGGACTTGAGTGTAAAACGTGCAACTTCTGTTATTAGAGTACTTCAAGATGACTTTAATATTAAGCCAGAACGTTTAATTGCAGCAGGTAGAAGCGAGTACAAACCATTAGAAACAAATGATACTGTTGAAGGTAGAGCTAGAAATAGAAGAACACGTATTGTTTTAATGCCACAATTAGAGCAGTTTTTTGATCTTTTAGAACAAAAAGTAAACTAATAAAGTAATTTTATACATTAAAAAGCACGCCATTGGCGTGCTTTTTTTATGGAGTATGTTTATAAACAATTATTATGAAATGCATTGCTTTATGAAGGATGCCTTATTAATTCAATGCTACCTCTAAATACTGTAAGCCATCAAATTGTATGGCGTATTCTTTATTTAACAATGGTGGTGTCTTAGTATCGTTTTTAGCACCTAAGCCAATTCCAGCAAATATAACTTTAGCATTGTTTTTTCTGGCATGTACTTTAAAAGTTTCCATCCAAATTACATCGAAGGTAATACCCAATTCATTAATTGGTCCTGTTTTTACTATTACAAAATAACGTTGGTTATTTTTATCGATACACACAAATTGAGGATTTCTTTTTAATTGGCTGTTTACCGCTAAAAATTCATAACCTTTAGCTTCTAAATCTTTTCCAACAATATTCATTGCTAAGTTATGTTGTTCTTGAATTGTAAGTGGTCTGCTCATTACTAGTTCGTATAAAAAAATCCGATACAAATGTACCGGATTTTTTAAAATTATTATTTTTATTGTGATTACATTTTGAATCTGGTCAAAGACCAATTTCTACTTTATTTAACATTCAATATTACCCTCCAAAATCATCAAATCTGATGTTTTCATCGGCTAAACCGAAATCTTCACCCATTTTTTGAACCGCTTTGTTCATTAATGGAGGACCACAGAAATATAATTCTAAGTCTTCTGGAGATTCGTGTTTAGATAAATATTCATCTATTACAGATTGATGTACAAATCCTGTAAATCCATCACCTTTTGGATCGTCTGCATCTTTTTTATTCACCCAGTTGTCTTCAGGAGCTGGTTCAGATAATACTAAATAGAATTTGAAGTTAGGAAATTCTTTTTCTAATTCGTAAAAATGATCTAAGTAGAATAATTCGCGTTTAGAACGTCCACCATACCAATATGTTACTTTTCTACCAGTTTTTAAGGTTTTGAATAAATGGTATAAATGTGAGCGCATTGGAGCCATACCAGCACCACCACCAACATATAACATTTCAGCATCAGATTCGTTTATAAAGAATTCACCATAAGGACCAGAAATTGTTACTTTATCTCCTTTTTTACGTGAGAAAATATAAGAAGATGCGATACCTGGATTAACGGTCATCCAACCATTCTTAGTTCTATCCCAAGGTGGTGTTGCAATACGCACATTCAACATAATTTCTCTTCCTTCTGCAGGATAAGAAGCCATTGAATACGCACGTTCAACCAATTCAGCATTTTTCATTTTTAAATCCCATAAACCAAATTTATCCCATTCAACTTGAAATTTATCTGGAGTTTCGTGTTCTTCAGGATGTGCAGTAATATCCATATCCTTAAAGTCTACTTCACATTCTGGAATTTCAATTTGAATATATCCACCTGCTTTGTAACCCATATCTTCTGGAATTTCAACAACAAATTCCTTAATAAAAGATGCTACATTGTAATTTCTTACAACAGTTGCTTCCCATTTTTTAATTCCGAAAACTTCTTCAGGAATCGTAATATTCATATCCTGTTTCACCTTAACCTGACATGCTAAACGCGCTCCGTCTTTTAATTCTTTACGCGTAAAGTGAGGTGTCTCTGTTGGCAAAGCTTCTCCACCGCCAGAAAGTACGTGACACTCGCATTGGATACAAGTTCCACCACCACCACAGGCAGAAGGTAAAAATATTTTTGCTGCACTTAAAGTTGTTAATAATGTATCACCAGAACCTACTTCAATTTCTTTTTCACCATTAATTGTGATTTTAACAGGGCCAGAAGGAGATAGTTTTTGTTTTACATATAATAATAGAGCAACTAATAATAGTGTTAAAACTAAAAACGCGATTACAGTTGCTACAATTGTACCTAAGGTATTTGTTGCTAATATCATCATTACTCTATAATTTCTTTTTCGTTATTGGCTAATTCAATAGCTTCTTCTTTACTAACTTCAATGGTATTATTTTCAGAAGGAGTTACTATTGCAGTTACTTCTGTAGTTTCCTCTTCATCTCCTCCAGTTAACATTCCTCCAAAACTCATAAATCCAATTGCCATTAAACCTGTTATAATAAATGTAATTCCTAAACCTCTAAGCGGTGCAGGAATATTTGAATATCTAATTTTTTCACGAATAGCAGCAATTGTTAAGATTGCCAAAAAGAATCCTATACCTGAACTAACTCCATAATTAAATGCCAAATCTAAAGAAGCAATTTCTCTTGATTGCATAAATAACGATCCTCCTAAAATAGCACAGTTTACAGCAATAAGAGGTAAAAATATACCTAAAGAGTTGTACAGTGCTGGAGCAAATTTTTCTACAATAATTTCAACTAATTGCACCATTGTTGCAATGGTTGCAATAAACATAATAAAAGATAGAAAGCTTAAATCGTATGTTGCGTATTCTTCACCAAGCCATTTTAAGGCTCCTTCTTGTAAAATATATTGATCTAACAACCAGTTTAAAGGAACTGTAATAGCCATTACAAAAATAACTGCCGCTCCTAATCCTACTGCTGTTGAAACTTTTTTAGATACTGCCAAGTAAGAGCACATTCCAAGGAATGTTGCAAATACCATATTATCTACAAAGATTGACTTAAAAAATAATTCTAAATGTTCCATATTCTAGTTATCTTCTATTAATGATGTATTTCTTGAGCGTTGTATCCAAATAATAATTCCTACAGTTATTAATGCCATTGGTGCTAACAACATAAATCCGTTGTTTTCGTAACCAAAAGCGTACACGCCTGTTTTTTCAATAGGATCACCTAATACTTTAAATCCTAATAAAGTTCCAGATCCTAATAATTCTCTAAAAAATCCTACTATAATTAATATTACAGCGTATCCTAGCGCATTTCCAACACCATCTATAAATGATCTTATTGGTCCGTTTGCTAAAGCAAAAGCTTCAAAACGTCCCATAATAATACAGTTGGTAATAATTAACCCAACAAATACAGATAATGTTTTACTTAGTTCATAAGCAAAAGCTTTCAACACTAAATCAACAATAATTACTAATGTCGCTACAACAATAAGTTGTACAATAATTCTTATTTTTGGTGGAATTATATTTCGCATTAATGAAATAGTTAAATTACCCAGTCCCATTACAAAAAGTACTGCAATAGACATTACAATTGATGCTTTAAGCTCAGCTGTAATTGCCAAGGCAGAGCAAATACCTAATACTTGTATAGTAATAGGATTATTATCTGCTAAAGGATCTGTAATTAATTTTAAATCTTTTTTTGATAAAAGTCCCATAAATTATTGGTTTAATGTTTTTAAATAAGGTAAATACATTTTCAAGTCTTTTTTAAGCATTGCAGCTAAACCATCACCTGTAATTGTAGAACCAGAAATTGCATCTACTTCATTATCGGTTTTGTCTAGATTTTTTGGATCTGCATTACTTTTTGAAACTGCTACACCTTTAAAGGTATCACCATCCATAATATGTTCACCTATAAAATCATCCATAAAAAAACGTTCTTTTATGTTAGACCCTAATCCTGGTGTTTCACCTGCGTGATCAAAATATACTCCTTGAATTACTAACTCACTGTCTAAAGCAATATAACCCCAAATTGCATCCCATAAACCTTTTCCTCTTACTGGAACAATGTATGATTCTTTACCATCTTTATTTCCAACAAATAATGGTAACCTTCTTTGGTAGTTTTCGCTTTTTGCTAATGCAGATTCCTTTTTTAAATCTATTAAATATGCTTTGTCATTTTCAACAGCATTAGCTCCAGTAATTACTAATTGTTTGGTTATATATTTGTTAAACTCTTCTCCAACAATATTTTTAGATACAAACTCAACGCTACTTTCGTCGTTTTCGTTAATACCCATTGCGTATAAAATATTTTGTTGTTTTTCAATTCTTTTGTTTTCAGCTATTTTATCTTTTAATGACGACGCTAAAAACGCTAATAATGTACCAACAACAAGAACCATTCCTGTTGCGAACAAAACTGTATAAACGTTACTTTCAGTATTCTTTGCCATTGTTATGCTGTTTTTGATTTTAAACGTTTCAATCTTCTTTTTACATTTCCTTGAACAACGTAATGATCAATAGTTGGTGCAAACACATTCATTAATAGAATTGCTAACATTACACCTTCTGGATAAGCTGGATTAAATACACGTATCATTACTGAGATAAACCCAATAAAGAAACCGTAATACCATTTTCCTTTGTTTGTTTGCGAACCTGTTACAGGATCGGTTGCCATAAATACAATACCAAAAGCTAAACCACCAATTAATAAATGATGCCAAAATTCAGTACTCATTAATGAATAAAACTTGCTACTTTCTGTAATCCATCCAGCATCAACAACACCATTAAAAATAAGACCCATAACTAAAGCCCCAATAACAGATGATACCATAATTCTCCAACTGGCAACTTTGGTATAAAGTAAATATAAACCACCAAGTACTATTAATAAGGTAGATGTTTCACCAACAGAACCTGGTATAAAACCTAAGAACATATCTGAAACAGAATAAGCGAATTCTTGTCCTTGAGCTAAACTTCCTAAAATAGTTTCACCAGAAATGGCGTCTAATTCGGCTCCAGCCATTATTTCATTAGCTCTTTCTTTTGCGCCAGCAACCCAAACTTTATCTCCACTCATCCAAGTTGGATATGCAAAGAATAAAAATGCTCTAATTGTTAAAGCAGGGTTTAGAATATTCATTCCAGTACCACCAAAAATTTCTTTACCAATTACAACACCAAAAATAATGGCAACTGTAAGCATCCATAAAGGAGTGTCAATAGGTATAATAAGCGGCACTAACATACCAGTTACAAAATAACCTTCTTCAACTTCGTGTTTGTTAATGGTTGCGAAAACTATTTCGATACCTAAACCTACAACATAAGAAACTATTAATAATGGTAATAATTTTATGGCTCCAATAGATAGATTGTCTAAATTCCAAAATTCAGGACTAAAAAAGCCTAATCCCTCTGGAAAACCATTAATTGCTGCGTTATGCTGAAAACCAACATTAAACATTCCAAAAATAAATAGTGGAATTAAAGGCAATACAACATTCATCATTGTACGCTTTAAATCATCAGCTCCTCTTAAATGTCCTCCTGAATGTGTTGTTTCATTTGGAGTGTAAAAAAGTGTATGAATAGCACCAAACATAGTTTGCCACCTTGTCCCTTCAACTTTTCCTTTTATATTATGTAATTCTTCTTTTAATCCCATAATTTATCCTATTTCTTTTAACATTAAGTCTAAACCTTTTCTAATAATTTCTTGATGTGGTTGTTTAGAAACACATACAAATTCAGTTAAGGCAAAATCTTCAGGAGCAACTTCGTACATTCCTAAAACTTCCATTTCATCTAGATCTTGATACATACAAGCTTTTAAAATTTGCATTGGATAAATATCTAAAGGAAAAACTTGTTCATAATTACCAGTTACAACAAAGGCTCTATGCTCTCCGTTGGTATTGGTATTTAAATTGTATTTTTTATTTGGAAATAACCAAGAAAAAGTAATGGCTCTTGAAATTGATAACTTATTAAAAACTGGCATTGTCCAGCCAAAAAATTCGTAATCGTTTCCTTCAGTAATTACAGTAATTATATTATCATAATATCCTAAATTACCTTTTAAGTTGGTAGCTTTTCCTGTTAAAACATTTCCGCTAATAATTCTATTATTATCACCTTTAAGTTTCTTGTCTACAATAGAAATTATTGTAGCTCCAATTTTTGTTTTGTAATATTTAGGAGCTTCAACAGACGAACCAGCCAACGCAATAATACGTTCAGCATTAAATTTACCTGTAAGTAATAACTCACCAATAATTACTAAATCTTGAGGATTAACTGTCCAAACGGTTTCACCTTTATTTACAGGATCTATTTTTGCAATTTGCGTACCTACATTTCCAGAAGGATGTGGTCCTGAAACTTTGTGCAGCGTACAATGGTTTAAACCTGCTAAAGGAGAGTTTGCATTTTTACCTACTGAAACGTGAACGGTACCAGTTGTTAATTTACTTAAAGCAGTAATTGCAGTTTGTAACTCATTTTCTTTACCAGCCAATACATAATCGTAATCAGCAGCTAAAGGAGCACTTGCATATGCAGAAACAAAAATGGCTTTAGGTGTATTTGCAGGGTTTGCAATAACATCATAAGGTCTTTGTTTAATAAATGGCCAACATCCCGAGCTTAACAAAAGACTTTTAATCTCTTCAGCTTTCATAGATTTTGGGTCATTTACTCCAAAATTAACATATTGTTGTTCTGTATCAGCTTGAATTTTAACAGCTAATATCTTTCTTTTTTCACCACGTATAATATCAATCAATTCACCGCTTACTGGTGAAGGAAATTTCATTTCTTCATTAGCTTTATTGTAAAAAACAGCTTCTCCTGCTTTTACTTTTTCGCCAACTTTAACAGATAATTTTGGAATGATACTGTGGAAATCTTCAGGTTTTAGTGTGTAAACACTACAAGAATTAGCATTTTCGGTAACCTTTTCAGCAGCACCTACTAGCTTAATATCCAAACCTTTTTTAATTCGAATGTCCTGTGACATATTTTAAGTTTATTTAATAGTCTTTAAAAACGGAGCAAAAATAAGAATTTATAATTGTAGTTTAATGATTTAAATCAACTTTTTATAGCTAATAATTAACTTTTAAGACATAAACTGTAGTATTTACAATTACAATTCTATATTTGGTATAAATTTTGAAGAAAGAACTTTCTAACACCATTTAATTTTGAAGCTATTTTACTCCTGTTTTATTGCAATTTTGTTAATTCAGCCAAGCTATTCTCAGGTAAAAACTGAAGATGCAGCACATATTAAAACCATTATTTTAAAACCGAATTCCGTTAACACCTACGCACCAATAATAAGGCTAGGAGGCAGTATGCAATTAATTTTCGACGATTTAAATGCAGACGAACACGATTATACCTATAAAATTGAACATTGCGATTATAATTGGAACTCTTCTGGTTTATCAGATTCAGAATTTGTAGATGGCTATGCCGAAGATAGAATTAGAGATTACGAAAACTCTTTTAATACCTTACAACCTTACACAAATTACAGGTTAACAATACCTAATGAAGACACACGATTAAAGATTTCTGGAAATTACAAAATATATGTGCTAAACGAAGATGAAGAAATTGTTTTTGAACGTAAATTTGTAGTGTACGAATCTACTGTTACAGTTGGTGTAACGGTTTATAAAAGCAGGGATATTTCTACCATAAATACCCACCAATCTGTAGAGTTTATTATAAACCACCCGAATTTAAGAATTAACAACCCAAAAGAAGAGATTTTACCCGTTGTTTTGCAGAATAATAATTGGCAAACTGCTATTGAAGGTTTAAAACCTCAATTTTACAGAGGTACACAATTGTTATATAAATACAATAAAGAAACCAGTTTTTTGGCAGGAAACGAGTTCATGTATTTAGACACTAAATTTATTAGAAACACCACCTTAAACATTGCAAAAGTAGAAAAAGGCAGGGATTTATACCACGCATATTTATATACCAACCAAGAAAGAATAGACCAGCCATACACACTTTTAGAAGATATAAACGGAAACTTTGTAATAAGAACTTTAGATGGCGATAATAACAATACCGATGCCGATTATGGTTGGGTACATTTTAGTTTAAGTTGTTTAGAAAATTTAGATGGAAAAGATGTTTTTATTAGTGGAAATTTTAACAATTGGCAATTAAAGGATACTAACAAACTAACGTATAACCAAGAAAGTGGCTTGTACCAAGCTAAATTACTATTAAAACAAGGTTTTTACAATTACCAATATGTAACAAAAAACCAAGAAGGTGTAATTAACAATAGTGACATAGACGGTTCTTTTTACCAAACTGAAAACGATTATACGGTGTTGGTTTACTACAAAAAATTTGGAAGCCGTTACACCAAAGTTATTGGTGTTGGCCAAGGAAATTCTAAAAAATTGAATAATTAAGTAACGCTACGTCATCTCGAGGCATCAGACAAAAATTTTATCGAGCGGAGGGAATGACGGAAAACAACTGTGCTGTCCTACCTTCGAAGGAAGGTATCCATACAGAGCAATTTTTTGAATCTACTGCCGATATTATAGATTCCTGCCTTCGCAGGAAAGACAAGATAATCGGCACTTTAGAAAAAGACGTCAATGTTTGTGCCGAAGCATAGCGTAGGTGTATCGAGAACAACTTTGGTTACATTTACTTTCTTTTAAACACCAATCTAAAAACAATAAGCATTATAAAATTAGTGGTTATTAACGCTTTAAGTGATAATTATCATACTACAAACACACAATAATTGCTATTTTTACTTTACAAAACCCCTGAAAATTGCTTTTACCTAAAAAATAGATGAATTAATTAATGTCTCCTTTTTTGCTGTTTTACAGTTAAAATTTAGGGGATAAAAGCAGTTTTATTGTGGATATAACAAGTTGCCAAAAATTATGAAAAAGATTCTAATGATTATTTTTCTAATATTTCAAATACAGATTTATTCTCAAGATAAATTGATTGGTAGATATTGTACAATTCTAATTGGAGAATCTGATGTGACCTGTATCGATTTTAAAGAAAACAATCGATTTGTTTATAGAACTTCAAGTGATTTAGGAACTTATAAGTATGGAATTGGGAAATATAAACTCAAAAATTCAAGTCTAACTTTATCATTTGATAAATTCGATAAAGAATTTAAGAGTGAAATAATGACTTCTAAAATCATAAAAGTAAATAATGACACAATTGTCCATAGAATTAAATTAATAGATGAAAACGGGGAGAAAATGCCATCTGTGACAATATACAAAGAGACTGGAGAATTTGAATTCGATGAAAATATTTCAGATGAAAATGGAAATATAGTATTTAGATATTTGAAAAATCAAGTAAACGAAAATTACGAGGTTGAATATTTTGGTTACGAGAGATTTAAGTTTCAAATTGACACGAAGAAAAGTTATGAATCAATAATTAAATTAGCTCTTGCTAAACCAAATTGGATTAACGGAAAGAAAAACGAATATTCATTTGATAAAATTGATTTTAATACTATTAAAATTGACGGAGTAAAATACAAATTGAGAAAA
>CBDUKG010000002.1:0-121270 GCA_965367745.1 uncultured Flavobacteriaceae bacterium
TTTTTAAGTTTTTAGCTTGTCCTGCCCAATCATCTCGTTTTGCTCTTCCTTTAAATGAATCTAAAAGAGAGTCTAACAAATCATATTCTTTATCAGTCATTTTACTAACTTGATCAAAACTATAAATACCAATAGTATTTAGTGTTTTTTCTAATTTAGGTCCAACGCCACTAATTAGTTTTAAATCATCTGCAGTCTGACTTGCTGTGTCAAATACACCTAAACTTCCTAATAAAGTGTTTTTTTGTTCTGAAGGATCTTCAGCAACAACTTCTGTATTAGTTTTTACAGTTTTAGTTATTTTTTTAACAGGTGCAGGATTTTTTCCTCCAGCATCTCTAAATAATTTATAAGCTTCTCCTGAAGATTTCAAAATGGACTTCACCTCTGCTTGCGCAATTACAGGGAATGTTCTTGCATATAATAAGAATAATACAAAGAAGAACCCTATTGTTCCAACGTAAATTCCAATATCAACAAATGTTGGAGAGAACATTGTCCAAGATGATGGCAAGTAATCTCTGTGTAAAGAAGTTACAATAATTACAAAACGCTCAAACCACATCCCAATGTTTACAACTATAGAAATAAAGAATGAGAACATTATACTTGATCTTAACTTTTTAAACCACATAAATTGTGGTGAAAGAACATTACAACTCATCATTAATAAATATGCCCACCAATAAGGTCCAGTTGCTCTATTTAAAAATGCGTATTGTTCATATTCTACACCTGAGTACCAAGCTATAAATAATTCCGTAATATAAGCACAACCAACTATTGAACCAGTAATCATAATTACTATGTTCATTAATTCTATGTGTTGTTTTGTAATGTAAGCTTCTAAATTTGAAACTTTTCTCATTATAATAAGCAATGTGTTTACCATTGCAAATCCTGAGAATACCGCTCCTGCAACAAAGTAAGGAGGGAAAATTGTTGTATGCCAACCAGGAATTACCGAAGTCGCAAAATCAAAAGATACAATTGTATGTACCGAAAGCACTAAAGGTGTCGCTAAACCTGCTAATACCAAAGACACTTCTTCAAAACGTTGCCAGTCTTTAGCTCTTCCTGTCCAACCAAAACTTAATAAACTATAAATTTTCTTTTGAAAAGGTCTTACAGCTCTATCACGCAACATTGCAAAATCAGGTAATAAACCAGTCCACCAGAAAACTAATGAAACCGATAAATAAGTTGATATTGCAAAAACATCCCATAATAATGGTGAGTTAAAGTTAGTCCAAAGTGTTCCAAATTGGTTTGGTATTGGTAATACAAAATGTGCATTCCAAACACGTCCCATATGTATAACTGGGAACAACCCTGCTTGAACAACAGAGAAAATAGTCATTGCTTCTGCAGAACGGTTAATCCCCATTCTCCATTTTTGACGGAACAATAATAATACAGCTGAAATTAAAGTACCTGCGTGACCGATACCTACCCACCATACAAAGTTGGTAATATCCCAGGCCCAACCTACGGTTTTATTTAAACCCCAAACTCCAATTCCTGTTCCAATGGTGTATATAATTGAACCTATACCCCAAAGAAAGGCTAACAGTGCAATTGTAAAAGCTGTCCACCATAATTTATTTGCTTTACCTTCAACAGGAGCTGCAACTTCCACAGTAATATCGTGGTAGCTTTTATCCCCAACAATTAAAGGTCTTCTAATAGGTGCTTCGTAATGAGACGACATATTCTAATTTAATTATTATCTTTTATTAATATTCTTATGCTTCTTGCGTATTTCTAACTTTTACATGATAAACCACATTAGGTTTTGTACCTACGTGTTCAAGTAAATGATATGCTCTTTTATCTTTTGCTAAACTCGCAACTGTATCTTCATGCTTATTTACATCCCCAAAAACCATAGCTCCGTTAGTACAAGCATTAGAACAAGCAGTTTCAAACTCGTTTGTATTTACCGGTCTTCCTTCTTTCTTAGCTTTTAAAATTGTTGCTTGTGTCATTTGAATACACATAGAACATTTTTCCATAACTCCACGTGAACGAACAGTAACATCTGGGTTTAAAACCATTTTACCTAGATCATCATTCATATTGTAGTCAAATTCACTATTATTAGGATAGTTGAACCAGTTAAATCTACGAACTTTATAAGGACAGTTATTTGCGCAATATCTAGTACCTACACAACGGTTATAAGCCATTTGATTTTGACCTTGACGACCGTGAGAAGTTGCCGCAACGGGACAAACAGTTTCACAAGGTGCGTGATTACAGTGTTGGCACATTACAGGTTGAAAAGCTACAGAAGGATTTTCTGAAGGATCTTCTAAAGCTGCCATTGTATTTTTATAACCTAAAACTCCTGTTCCATTTTCTTTTAATTCATTATCTCCAGCAAAATCTTCTTCGTGAGAATAATATCTATCAATACGCAACCAGTGCATATCTCTAGATTTTCTTATTTCTTCTTTACCCACAACTGGCACATTATTCTCAGCGTGACAAGCTACAACACAAGCTCCGCATCCAGTACACGCATTTAAATCTATTGATAAGTTAAAATGATGACCAACAGATCTATCAAAAGCTTCCCATAAATCTACTGATGTTGCCTCAACCTCTTTATGATCTAAAGATACTACAGGTACAACATTCCATTCTTTAGAATCAACGTTGTTATAATCATCTATAGTAGTTTCTTTAATAATATCACCTCTTCCCATTAAAGTATTATGCAACTGAACACAAGCAAATTCGTGTTCACCCTCAACTAACTTTAAAGTTACATCAGATTGGTGATTGTTAAATCCTTTGTAAAATTGGTATGCATTCTTTCCGGTTTGCATTTCTGCTTTTAAACCTTGTTTACGTCCATAACCCAATGCCAAACCTATAGAACCTTTTGCTTGACCTGGTTGAATTAAAACTGGTAATACTTCAGAAATACCATTTACAGACATTTCAACCAAGCTACCGTTTAAAGCTCCGTTTGCAACATTATGGTTAATTACACCTAATGCTTCAGCATCTGCTTTAGACATAGTTAAGTAATTATCCCAAGATGTTCTTGTAATTGGATCTGGCAATTCTTGTAACCAAGGATTGTTTGCCATTTGTCCATCACCTAGGCCAGTTTTTGTATATAGTGAAAGTTCAAAATCACTTCCTTTAACTTTTGCTAATTCAGAACCAGCAGCATCAATATCTACTTCATTTAATGTGATTTCTTCAGCTGGTAATTCAACCGTAAAAACACCATCGTGTAAGGCTTGGTTCCAAGATTTTCCTTCTAACACTTCTGTATTCCAAGTTTCTTTTAAGAAATCGTAATACGTAGATGCACTTCCTGTCCAAGTTAATAATGTATCTTGAAACTGGCGTGTGTCAAACAAAGGTTTAATAGTTGGTTGCATTAAGCTATACTGTCCTTTTTTAATAACAGCATCTCCCCAAGATTCTAAATAATGTGGTGTTGCTAATGCATATTGAACAGCGTTTGCTGTTTCATTATCTTGCATAGAACATGCAACTGATAATGTTACTTTTTTCAACCCTTCAAGAAACTCATTTGAATTTGGTAAAGAATAAACTGGATTAGTATTATTAATAATTACTGCTCCAATTCTTCCTGCGTTCATATCAGCAATTAATTGAGATACAGCAGTATCACTTCCTTTTCTAATATTTTTTGTAGTTACAACATCAATTACTTCACTATTAATAGCGTTGTTTATTGCTAAAGCCAATAATTGAGCGTTTTTATCTTGAATTCCAGTTAATACAACGGCTTTACTCCCTGCAGCTTTTATTTGAGCGGCAGCTTTTTGAACAGCATCGTTTAATGGAGTTGCTTCTCTAGTTGAAATTCCTTTTACAACTGCTTGATATAATTTAATTAATGCTAAATTTTGTTCAGATGGTTTTAAAATAAAACGTTTATCTGCATTTGCACCAGTTAAAGTCATATTAGACTCGAACTGAATATGGCGTGACATTTTCCCATTTGAAGGAACACGACTTTTTGAATAACCTGAATCAAAACCTCCACCTTGCCAATCACCTAAGAAATCTGCTCCGACAGAAACAATAACAGCTGCTTTTTCTAAATTATAATCTGGTAACGCTCTAGTTCCATACATTGCCTCAAAAGCATCTAATGTAGCAGATTCTGAAACGGCATCATAAACTACGTGGTTTACAGCGCCAAAAGTTTCACCTAAATTATTTATCAATTTTTTAGTTGAAGGACTTGCACAAGTTCCAGTTAAAACTGCAATTTGCAAACCTGCTTCTTTTACTTCATTTAATTTTGAAATAATTTGACTATCAGCATCAGCCCAAGAAATTTCTGAGCCATTTGCTTTTGGACCTTTTAATCGAAGACTGTCATACAATGATAAAACAGATGCTTGCACACGTGCATTTGTACTTCCGTTTGCTTCTTTATTAGGTTCAATTTTTATTGGACGTCCTTCTCTAACTTTTACTAAAATATTTGCAAAATCAAAACCATCTGCCATTGTAGTTGCATAATATTCTGCAACACCAGGAATAATATCATCCGGTTTAATTACATAAGGTATTGATTTAACAACTGGACCTTCACATGCAGCCAAAGATGCAGCTGCAGTTGTAAATCCAACATACTTTAAAAAGTCTCTACGCGTTGTTGATGAAGTTTCTAAATTCTCTTTATTACCTAAAAATTCATCAGTAGGAATTTCTTCAACAAACTCGTTTTGTTTTAACGTATCAACAATAGAGCTTTTTGTATCTAGCTCTTCAACACTTTTCCAGTATTTTTTGTTTGATGCCATTCTATATTTGGTTATTTACTTCGTAATTAATATTAATAGTGACATTTTCCACATTCTAAACCTCCCATTTGAGCGGCTGTCACTTTTTCTACACCGTACTTTTTAGCTAATTGATCGTGAATATTTTTGTAATATCCATTTTCAGTTAAGTCAACTTCAGTATCTCTATGACAGTCTATACACCACCCCATTGTTAATGGAGAGAACTGATGCATTTCGTGCATTTCTTCTACAGGACCATGACATTTCTGACAATCAACACCAGCAACAGTTACGTGTTGTGCGTGGTTGTAATAAGCAAAATCAGCTAAATTATGAATTCGAATCCATTCTATAGGTTTTTGCTCATAACCTTCAATGTATTGCATATTATCTTTATCCCATCCAACAGCATCATAGATTTTTTGAATTTCATTATCTAAATCTTCTTTTGAATAATCACCAAACAATGGTCCGGTATATTCAGATATTGATTTATGACAATTCATACAAACATTAGCTGTAGGAATTCCTGAAGTTTTACTATGCTTCGCTGAAGAATGACAGTATTGACAATCAATTTTATTATCACCAGCATGTATTGCATGTGAAAATGCAATTGGTTGAATTGGCTGATACCCTTCGTTAACATCAATTTGTAATAACCAGGCAAACAATAACCATGCACCTCCTAATAAAACAAAAATTACTGTTAAGAAACGTAAGAAAGGATTGAAAATCATTGATTTCAACATACTTTCTGTTGATTCTTCTCCCTCCTCTACTTTTTTATTAGTGGTTGCAGCAACAATTAATGAAAGTAGTAAAAATACTAAAATTGTAACACCTAAAGTTGGTAAAACACCAAAGCCAGGCTTATCAAATAGCTGCTGACTTGAAGCATCTGTTGTTGCAACTGCAACTTCTTTTACATCTCCAACCGCAAAATATTTTAATAAATCATCTAAATCCTGATCGCTTAATTGAGGAAAAGGAGTCATAGCTGCAGGGTTGCTTTCTTGCACCTCTTTTGCTAATTTATCTCCTGAAGCAACTAAAGCATTATTATCTATAATCCAAGCTTTCAACCATTCAGGCTCACGCTTATCTGTAATTTTAAACAATTCTGGGCCAATTAATTTACCTTCCATTTTATGACAGGCAGCACAATTAGCTTTAAAAATTTGTTTTCCTCGTTCTACACCTGGGTCAACTTCTTGAGCAACCTGCACAGCTTGTGGCGCAGCTTCTTCACCTTTAGTATATTCTAAAATATCTACAATATCTTGATCAGATAAATGCGGATTTGCTGTCATTGGCAATTTATTGTTTTCTTCGAAAACCTGAATTGCAAGTTTATCACCTGACTTAATCATTCCTGGACTATCTTTAATCCAGGCAATTAACCAATCTTGTTCTCTTTTATCAGTTACTCCCTTTAAGGCAGGGCCAACTAATTTTTTGTCGAGTTTATGGCAGGCAGCACAATTTGCTTTGAAGAGTTTCTCTCCATTCGCTACATCGGCTTGCTGAGCTGATAAACTAAGTGAAAATAATAAAAGGAAAGCAAGACTAATATTGACTAATCTTGATAATGGACTGTGTTTTTTCACACTTTTCATACTTAAAAAAAATCTTTTCTTTCTTGTTTGGTACAATATTTTCATTAAAGAAATAATGATAAAAGTCATTATTTAAAAATGATTTCACAAAAGTACTATTTAAAAGTAAAACTAAAAATCTAAAAATTGTGTTAAAGTTAATTTATACTGATTCTAAATAAGACCTTTTTCCTTTTACATTAATAATGAATAATCTAAATTTGAAAAAAATTAAAATAATGAAGTTCCTAACTAAAAAAAAACATATTGGTTTATTATTAGCTCTTTTAATAACTAGTGGAGTTGCTTTCGCTCAAAATGAAGCTGATAAAATTGAGAATTTAATTTCCCAAAAAAGAAATTACAATCAACAAAATAAAAACACTTTAGTTTATAAAATTCAACTTTATAATGGTGCTGAAAGTGAAGCCTATAAAATTAGAAGCAATTTTAGAAGTGCCTTTCCTGAATATAAAACAACCATTATTTATAAGCAACCTGAGTGGAAAACTCAAGTTGGTGATTTTGAAACGAAGTTAGAAGCAGATAGAGTTTTATTACTTATTAAAAAAGAATTTTCTGGAGCAATTGTTTTGGAAGATCTTATTTAGCTAAACTACTCTATTTAAACGTTCAAACAAACGTTGTTTTAAACCCGTATAGTTTACTACTGATTCTAGAATTTGTTCTCGTTCACTATCCTCTGTTACATTGGATATTAAAGAGCTAATCTTTTCTTCAATAAGTACACGTCTTAAATTATAAATTGCATCGAGGACCATTTTAGAAAGGTCGCTTTCTTTACTCTTTACAACAATATCTTTGCGTTCCCAATTGCTTAAAACGTGCTTTTCATCGTCCATTAAAATGTTGGTTACTAAACTAGATATTTCTGGATTTATGTGATTAACCAATACATCAACCGAAATATTTTTATTTTGATTTAGTTGATTAATAACATCATAATAGATCTGTTTAAATGTTTCATCAGTAAACTCAACTTCATCATCTTGTAAATTTAAATAGATTTCTTTTGACACTAGATTTTGAAAATGTTCTTTTTTTAATGCGTGAAAATCTCTTCCATCAACTTCACCTTCTTCAACAAAATCTACAAAATCAACTTCATTATTACCATAAAGCAATAAAATTTTAATGATTTCACGCTCATACTTTTGAAGCTCATTTACCTTTTCGAATTTAGGTGTTTTTTGCAATTGTAACATTTCTGGATACAACACATCCATTGGAGGTTCGTTAGGATCTGGACGATTTCCAGTATTATAATTACTAGATGTTCTACCCGAACTTTTTGAAGCTTCTCTTTTTTGTTTATTAACAATCTGAGCCAATTCATTAAAAAGTACATTTTCAGAAATATCCATTATTCTGGAACATTCTTGTATATAAACTTCGCGCTGAATTCTATCTGGAATTTTAGAAATACTTATAACAATATCTCTAATTAAACCTGCTTTTTTAACAGGATCGTTTTTGGCTTCTTCCATTAATAAAGAAACCTTAAAATTTATAAAATCCTGCGAATTATTTTCTAAATAGTGTTTTAATTCTTCTTCGGTTACTTTTTTAGCATAACTATCTGGATCATCACCATCAGGAAACATTAAAACCCGCACATTCATTCCTTGTTCAAGAATTAAGTCAATACCTCTAATAGAAGCTCTAATACCTGCTGCATCACCATCAAATAAAATGGTAATATTTTTTGTTAAACGATTTACTAAACGAATTTGATTTTCTGTAAGTGCCGTTCCAGATGAAGAAACCACGTTTTCTATACCGCATTGATGCAACGTTATAGTATCGGTATAACCTTCAACTAAGTAACAATTATCTTCGCGTGCAATGGTTTGTTTTGCATAATGGATACCATATAATACATTACTTTTATGGTAAATATCGCTGTCTGGAGAATTTAAATATTTTGCAGCTTTCTTATCATTGGTTAAAATTCTACCTCCAAATCCAAGTACGCGTCCGCTCATACTGTGAATTGGAAACATAACACGTCCTTTAAACCTGTCGAATTGCTTCGTGTTGTTCGGGTTTTGTGAATCTTGTTTTACAATAGTTAAGCCAGTAGACTCTAAATATTTTAAGTTGTAACCTTTATTTAATGCTTCTGAAGTAAAAGCTTCCCACTCGTTTAAAGAATATCCTAATTGAAACTTTTTTATGGTCTCTTCTGTATAACCTCTTTCAATAAAATAACTTAAACCAATTGCTTTTCCTTGTGGATCTTCTAATAAGTTTTTATGAAAATAATCACGCGCATACTCTGAAACCAAAAACATACTTTCACGCTCATCAGCATGTTGTTTTTGCTCATCAGTCTGTTCAATTTCATCAATTTCTATATTGTATTTTTTCGCTAAATAACGAATCGCTTCCGGATACGAATAATGCTCTTGCTCCATTAAAAAAGAAACAACATTTCCACCTTTTCCAGTACTAAAATCTTTCCAGATTTGTTTTACTGGAGACACCATAAATGAAGGTGTTCGTTCTTCGGAAAAAGGACTTAATCCCTTAAAATTACTTCCTGCTTTTTTTAGCTGAACAAATTCACCAATAACCTCCTCTACTCGGGCGGTTTCAAAAACTCTGTCTATGGTTTCTCTGGAAATCAATTTTATTAATTATTTTTAAGGTCCTAAATTAAGAAATTTTAGATAAAAAAATCACCCATTAAAATTAAAGGGTGATTTAAATTAATGTGAGCTGAATTTTAAGAAACCGCTTTCAATTTTTTTAAAGTTGACTTTCTAATTTTATTTTCAGCGTATTTTTCTGTTACTTTAAGTATTGTTTCATCCGTCCCTGGAAGCTCGAACATAGCATCTGTTAAAATTGCTTCACAAAGAGAACGTAAACCACGTGCTCCTAACTTATATTCAACTGCCTTACCTACAATATATTGCAATGCTTTTTCATTAATAGAAAAATCTATACCATCCATTTTAAACAATTTTTGATATTGTTTAATAATAGAATTTTTTGGCTCTGTTAAAATTGCTCTTAACGTTTCTGCATCTAAAGGATTCATGTGTGTTAAGGCAGGTAAACGACCAATTATTTCTGGTATTAAACCAAATGATTTTAAATCACTAGGAATTATATATTGCAATAAATTATCTTCGTCAACTTTATCAACTTTAATAGAAGCACTATAACCAACTGCTTGTCGGTTTAATCTTTTTCCTATTAGTTTATCAATTCCTGAAAAAGCACCACCAGCAATAAAAAGTATGTCTTTTGTATTAACTTCAATAAATTTTTGATCTGGGTGTTTTCTTCCTCCTTTAGGCGGAACATTTACAACTGCACCTTCTAATAATTTTAATAAAGCTTGTTGTACACCTTCTCCAGAAACATCACGTGTAATAGAAGGATTGTCTCCTTTACGAGCTATTTTATCTATTTCATCAATAAAAACAATACCACGTTCCGCTTTAGCTACATCGTAATCTGCAGCTTGTAAAAGGCGTGTTAAAATAGTTTCAACATCTTCACCAACATAACCAGCTTCAGTTAAAACTGTTGCATCAACAATACAAAAAGGCACATTTAACATTCTTGCAATTGTACGTGCAATTAATGTTTTACCAGTTCCTGTTTCTCCTACTAAAATAATGTTACTTTTTTCAATTTCAACATCATCTTCATCTTTGGTATTTGGTTGCAATAACCTTTTGTAATGATTGTATACTGCAACAGACATAACACGTTTTGCCTGATCTTGACCAATCATATATTGGTCTATAAATTCCTTTATTTCTAAAGGTTTTTTCACTATCAATTCAGAAGTAAGTGAAGATGAAGAATTTTCAGCAATTTCTTCCATCACAATACCATGCGCTTGTTCAATACACTTATCGCAAATATGTGCATCTAAACCTGCAATCAACAAATCTGTTTCTGGTTTTTTTCTACCACAAAACGAACATTCTAAAACTTCATCTTTCGCCATTCCTTTATTCAGTTGTTTTTACTTTCTTACTAAAATTTCATCAATCATTCCATAAGCTTTTGCTTCATCAGCCTTCATCCAATAATCACGGTCTGAATCATGATGAACTTTTTCCATAGTTTGTCCAGAATGTTTTGAAATTATTTGATATAATTCGTCTTTCAATTTTAAAATTTCACGAGCTGTAATCTCAATATCACTTGCTTGACCTTGAGCACCGCCTAATGGTTGGTGAATCATAACGCGTGAGTGTGGTAACGCAGAACGTTTCCCTTTTTCACCAGCACACATTAAAACTGCACCCATTGAAGCTGCCATTCCTGTGCAAATTGTAGCTACTTCTGGTTTTATAAATTGCATAGTATCATAAATACCTAATCCTGCATAAACTCCACCTCCAGGTGAATTAATGTAAATTGAAATATCTTTTGAATTATCTACACTTTCTAAAAATAACAATTGTGCTTGTATAATATTCGCTACATAGTCATCAATTCCAGTTCCTAAAAATATAATTCTATCCATCATTAAACGAGAAAACACATCCATTTGTGCAACGTTTAACTGGCGCTCTTCAATAATATAAGGTGTTACACTGCTAACAATCTTATCGTAATACGTGCTACTAATTCCATGTTCTTTAGTGGCAAACTTTTTAAATTCTTTTCCGTAATCCATTTTATAGTTTTATAAAATTATGGGGGTAAAGATAAGAAGTATTCATGAAATATTCAGGCTCTAACAGAAATAGTAAATTTAGAATGATTTTATATAACAGTATTTTAACAAAAAAGCATGCTTTTTATTATGCGTGCATAATATTATTAAGTATCTTTATAGTGAAATTCAGAATAATAATTTATTAAATAAAATAAGACACAATGAAATCTAAATTAGTACTATTATTACTCGTTGTTTTTACAATAAGTAGTTACGGACAAGAATTTGAAAATGGAACTATTGTAACTAAACATTACGACACCATTGCTAATGTGAAAATTAAAAAAATTAGCAATGCAAAAAGCTTATTACACTTAACATATATTGATCAACAGGGTGTTGAACAAAGCCCTGAAATAGAATCTATTAAATGTTATAATAGAGGGGAAGACATTTTCTGTAGAATTTATAATTCTGGAGAAATGATTATGGCTAAAAAAGTTGTAATTGGTGAAAAATTAAATCTTTATGAAAGATATTATAATGGTAAAACCATTTTTTATATTGAAAAAGTATTTGATGAATTAATAAAAATACCTTCTTCAAGCAATAAATTCAGAAAAGTTATTGGCGATTTTTTAAGTGATGCTCCACAAATTGCAGCACGTATTGAAGCCAAGGAATTGGTTGATATTATAGAAATTGTTAAACTTTATAATAAAAGTTAATATTTTAGTTTTAGTAAAATGGGTCTGAAGGTTTTTACTTTCAGACCCATTTTTATTTACAATTGGTTTTGATTTTAAGTATCTTTGAAATTCAAAAATATAGTACTTCATGAAATTTATTTTTAAACTTAGTTTTCTTTTTTTTGGATTTAATAGTATCCTGATTGCACAAACAAACAATCAGCAATTTAATAGTTTAGACGTGCAACATTATAAATTAGCTCTAACAGTTAATGATACTACTGATGTAATTAATGCCGAAATGGAAGTTTCTATTAAATTTAAAAAATCGGTTGCTTCTTTTGAACTAGATTTGGTTGCAAAAGATTCTACAAATACGGGAATGCAAGTTGATAGTGTTTACCAAAATGATATTGTAGTAGATTTTAGCCAAAAAAATAACAAATTAACTATTGAAGCCAAACATGTATTTCCTCGTTTACTCTATACCTATAAAATAATGTATAGTGGAATTCCAAAAGATGGGTTAGTTATTTCTAAAAATATACATGGTGATCGTACTTTCTTTGGCGATAATTGGCCAAATAGAGCACATAATTGGTTCCCTTGTATAGATCATCCATCAGACAAAGCAACTATTGAATATATAATTAAGGCTCCAAACCATTACCAAGTGATTGCAAATGGTTTTCAAGTTGAAGAAACTAATATATCTGGAAATTTAAAGCAATATCACTATAAAACTGATGTCCCTTTACCAACAAAAGTAATGGTGGTTGGTATTGCTAAATTTGCGGTTCAAAATATTGGAGAAACGCATAATATTCCTGTATCAACTTGGGTATATCCACAAACAAAAGCAGCTGGTTTTTACGATTTTTCAATTGCTAAAGATATTTTAGACTTCTTTATTGAAAATGTTGGGGAATATCCGTTTCAAAAATTAGCAAACGTGCAATCTAAAACACGTTTTGGTGGTATGGAAAACGCAGGAAATATCTTTTATTTTGAAAATTCTGTTACAGGAAACCAAGAACATAAAGATTTAATTGCACACGAAATTGCACATCAATGGTTTGGAAATTCTGCCTCAGAAATAGATTGGCCGCATTTATGGTTAAGTGAAGGATTTGCAACTTATTTAACCGATTTGTACATTCTAAAAAGCGATGGAGAAGCTGCATTTAAAAATCGTTTGAAAGAAGAACGTACAAAAGTCTTGAATTTTTATAAAGTGCAACAAACACCTGTTGTTGATACTAAAACAACCAATTATATGAAGCTATTAAACCCAAATTCTTATCAAAAAGGAGCGTGGGTTTTACATATGCTAAAAAATAAAGTTGGTGAAGAAAGTTTTTGGAAAGGCATTAAAACCTATTATGATTTTTACAAATTTAAGAACGCTTCCACAAATAATTTTAAACATGTAATGGCTGAGGTTTCTGGTAAAAATTTAGATGTATTTTTTACACAATGGCTTGAAAAAACTGGACAACCAAAAATAAAAACTACTTGGATTCATGGAGGAAGTAAATTGCGCATAATTGTAGAGCAACTTCAAGAAAATGCTTTTCAATTTCCATTGGATTTAGAGCTTGTGTATTCAGATGGAAGTTCAGAAATTAAAACCATTGAAGTAACAACAAAAAAAGAACCTTTTGTAGTGTTGACTAAAGATTTGGATGTAAAAGAAATTAACTACGATCCAAATGTAAATTTACTATTTGAAATAACGAACGATTAACAAAAAACGCCATTAAATAAATTCAAAAATTGTTCATTTTTCAAAAGTTACGGTGAATATTAGATTGATAGCCTTTGAAATATAATTTAAGGTCTATATTTGCAAAAAATAAATAAATGACTTTTTCCGATTTAAATCTAAACCGCTTTTTACTCGATGCCCTTACTGAAATGGGTTTTGAAACACCAACACCTATTCAAGAAAAGGCGTTTAATGTAATTATGAGTAGTAGAGACATGGTTGGTATTGCACAAACCGGAACAGGGAAAACGTATGCGTATTTATTACCAATACTAAAACAACTCACCTTTTCCGAACAAAAACATCCACGTGTTTTAATTGTTGTGCCAACAAGGGAATTGGTTGTTCAAGTAATTCAAGAAATTGAAAATTTAACTCCTTATATTAATGTGCGTTTTGCAGGAGTTTATGGAGGTACAAACTTAAATAAGCAAAAACAAGTTGTTTATCAAGGTCAAGATATTTTAGTTGCAACACCAGGTAGATTGTTAGATTTAGCCTTAGACGGGATTTTAAAATTAAAACAAATTCAGAAATTAGTAATTGATGAAGTTGATGAAATGATGAATCTTGGTTTTAGAGCACAATTAATCACTTTACTAGATTTACTGCCTAAAAAACGTCAGAATATATTATTCTCTGCAACCCTAACAAAGGAAGTGAATGATTTACTGCACGACTTTTTTAAATCACCTATAAAAATTGAAGTCGCTGCAAGCGGAAGTCCTTTAGATACTATAAAACAATTAGCATATCCTGTTCCAAATTTTTACACAAAAGTTAACTTTTTAGTACAATTACTAAAAGATAAAGAAACTTTTAAAAAAGTGTTGGTATTTGTAAAAAACAAGAAACAAGCCAATATTTTATATGAAGAGTTAGAAGGTTTAATTCCGGGTGATACAAATGTAATTCACTCTAATAAAACCCAAAATTATCGTTTACGAGCAGTAAATAATTTTGAAAAAGGCTTTTTTAATGTATTAATTGCAAGTGATATTATTGCGCGAGGTTTGGATTTTACAGATGTGAGTCACGTAATAAATTTTAATATTCCTGAAGAACCTGAAAATTATATGCACCGAATTGGTAGAACAGGTAGAGCAGAACAAGAAGGTATTGCTATTTCATTTTTTAATGAAGAAGAAGCTGAATATTTAGGTGAAATTGAATTGCTAATGAATACTGAAATTGATGTTGTAGACCTTCCTGAGAATATTTTAATTTCGACACAACTGATTGATGAAGAAATGCCTAAAGTTGAACCAGAAAAAAGCAGTAGAAAAAAGACACTAACAGAACCAAGTGGTCCAGCTTTTCATGAGAAAAAAGAAAAAAATAGCAGAGTAAATTTAGGTGGTTCTTACCGAAGAGAAATTGCTAAAAAGTATAAAAAACCTAAAACTAGAGGTCAGAAAAGGAAGTAATAATTAACATATCTTTTCTTTTTCAATTGCAATAATTATACTTAATAACAGTACATTTATTGCAAATTTTTAAATATGCTTTTTGAAACCGAAAAACTAGAAGAAATACGTATTCAAATAGATTTAATTTTAGAGAAAATCTTAGAATATGAGAATAGGTATAAAAATCAGATTTCAAGTGTACATCCAAATTATACCGAAAGTGCTATAAATCTAATTCATTATTTAGCACTTAGAAGTTTTGATAATGATGTTTTTCAAGATAAATTAAATAAAATTGGACTTTCAAACACTTCAAGTTCAGAAAGTAGCGTTTTACACAATTTATTAGTTTACAAAACAATAATTAATCGTTTGTTAAATAATAATGAAGTTGAAAATACTCCAAATCATTTAACAAAAAGCGAAAGTAAACAACTCTTAAAAAAACACGCTAACGATTTGTTTGGTGCAATAACCAGAAATCGCAGAACTCGAATTCTGGTAACACAACCAACTATTGCAGCAGAAGATCCAAATTTTGCAAAAAACCTTACCGATTTAGGTATGGATACTGCACGTATAAATTGTGCTCATGACTCTGAAACAGTTTGGAGTAACATTATAGCAAACACAAAAAAAGCAAATCCGAATTGTAAAATTCTTATGGATTTGGGTGGTCCAAAATTAAGAACTGGTAAAATGAAACCTGGCCACAAAGTAATTCATATAAAGCCAAAACGAAATACCTTAGGACAAGTAACTGTTCCCGCAAAAGTATGGTTAGCACCTTTTGGAATGCTTCCTCCAGAGAATACAGAAGTTGATGCTATTATTCCAGTAAATAAAAAATGGTTGCAGAAAACTAGAAAAGGATCTTATATCACTTTTTTAGATTCTAGAAATAAAAAATGTAAAATTACTATTGAAGATAAACAAGGCTTTGGAAGATGGGCCTCTTGTTCAGATTCTGCTTTTGTAACTACTGGCACACAATTAACAGTGTTTTTAGAAAAAAAATCAACTTCCGAAATTCATACCGTTCATGAAATATTACCTCTAGAAGAAGTTATCTTTTTATTTGAAGGGGATACCTTAAAATTGAATAAAGAACCTATTTTAGGCGAACCCGCTAAATACAATAAAGCTGGAGAATTAATTGAAGTTGCACATATTTCGTGTACACTACCTCAACTATTTGCTAAAGTGAAAAAAGGCGAGCTAATTTATTTTGATGATGGTAAAATAGAAGGAATTATAATAGCTGCTGAAACCGATTTTTTACTGGTTGAAATTACAAATGCCAAAAAAAAGGGTAGCAAACTTAAAGCCGATAAAGGAATTAACTTTCCAAACAGTAATTTAGGTATTAGCGGTTTAACAGAAAAGGACAAAGAAGATTTAAAATATATTGCTAAAAATGCCGATGCCGTAAATTTTTCTTTTGTAAATTCTAAACAAGATGTTGAAGATTTACTAAATGAATTTAAAAAACTAGAAGCTAACTTAAGCATTATTATAAAGGTTGAAACAAAAAGAGCTTTTAAAAACTTACCTAGTATTTTATTAAAAGCAATGGAAAATTATCCAATTGGAGTTATGATTGCACGTGGAGATCTAGCCATTGAAACTGGTTGGAAAAATTTTGCAGTTATCCAAGAAGAAATATTACGTGTTTGTGAAGCTGCACATTTACCAGATATTTGGGCAACCCAAGTATTGGAAAATTTAGCAAAAAAAGGAATTCCAACGCGGGCCGAAATTACAGATGCTGCAATGTCTCAGCGTGTAGAATGTGTTATGCTAAATAAAGGGCCTTACATTGAAAAGGCAGTGAAAATGTTAGATAAAATTTTGTGTAAAATGCAATCCATTCAAAAGAAAAAAATGGCTGTTTTACCTAAATTGGAATTTTCGAAAGAGTTGTAAGGTTTAATAAAATTTTTGTTTCTAGAATTACTAATACTCCACAAAAAAACTCCTTAAATTTCTTTAAGGAGTTTTTAATATTTATTTAAAACTTTTTATTTGTAAACTTCTTTTACAAAAGCTTCGTAACTCATTTCTTTTACTTTAAAAGTAATTTTTTCTTTGTAAAAAGCAAGTAATTTTTGACTTACTAATTGTTCTTGTAAACGTTTTGCTTCGTCTTGGTTACTTAAAACTCTTTGAACAATGTCATCCAATTCTTTTTCTTCTGGATTTAATTGACCGTATTGAGCCATTTGTGCTTTTACAAAACCTTTTGTAAAGTCTTTTAACTCTTCGAAATCAAGTTTAATGTCATTATCTTTTAAAACTTTTCCTTCAATTAATTGGTAACGTAAACCTTTTTCAGATTTTTCGTATTCTTCAGAAGCTTGTTCAGCAGAGATTGGTTTTTCACCAGCTACTGCCAACCATTTTTTCAAAAATTCTGAAGGTAAATCAAACTTAGTATTTTCTACTAAATATTCTGTTACAGCATTTAATAATTGTTGGTCTGCTTGCGTTTGAAATTGCTTTTCAGCATCTTCTTTTATTTTTTCTCTAAGTTCTTCTTCAGATTTTACAACATCTGGTCCAAAAACTTTATCAAATAATTCTTGATTAACTTCAGCAAGTTCAGTTACACTAATTTCTTCAATTGTAAACGTTAATGGAATTTCTAAACCGTGAATTTCTTCGTGATTTAAACCTAAAGCTCCCATTAATTTATGGTCATCGTCAAATAAACCTTTTGAATTTAATTCAACAACGTCTCCAACTTTAGCACCAATAAATTTCTTTTGATTTACTTTTCCTTTTATAGAAGCTAATTCAATTGTAGATTTTTTATCTATTCCTTTTTCTTCATTAGAAAAAGCACCTGCAATATTTACGCCTTCTTCTACAACTTCTTTAGGAACAATTTTACCAAAACGTTTTTGGATATTTTCTACCTCTTTATCTAACAATTCTTTATCTGCAACAATATTGTATTGTGTAATTTTCTTTTTTGCTTCTAAATCAACATCAAATTGAGGAGCCAAACCTAATTCAAATTCAAAAGAATAATCTTCTTTATCCCAAGAAAAATCGTCTTGCATTTTTGGCAATGGATTTCCTAAAATATCTAATTTTTCTTCAACTAGGTATTTGTTTAATGACTCTTGTAAAAGTTTATTTACTTCATCAATCATTATAGATTTTCCGTACTGTTTTTTTACCATTCCCATTGGCACGTGCCCTTTTCTAAATCCTGGAATGTCAGCTTTCTGACGGTAATCTTGTAAAATCTTCTCTACATTTTCTTGGTAATCAGCAGCTGAAATTTCAACTTTTACCACTGCATTTAATGCATCAACACTTTCTTTTGTAATATTCATTTTATGTTGTTTTTATCTTAAATCATTCAAAATTGGGTGCAAAAGTACTACTTTTTACGTACTTGACAAATATTTAACCCGTTCAAATTCAACTATTTTTGCTTGTCTTCATTTAAAAATGAATACAATATAGATTGAAATATAGATAGTAGCACACTAAATAATAATGCTGTCCAAAATCCGGAAACTTCAAAACTAGTACCAATTAAATAATCTGCTAGCAAAATAATTACAGCATTTATAACTAATAAAAAGAGTCCTAAAGTTACAATGGTGGCTGGAAGTGTAAAAAATACTAATAACGGCTTTACTGTAACACGCAATAATCCTAAAACTACTGCTACTATTATTGCACTTGTATATCCTTGAATTTCAACTCCTGGTAAAAAGCTTGCTAAAATTACAACTGCAATTGCAGTTAAAAGTATTCTTAAAATTGTTTTCATGTGTCTAATTTTATAATGAGCTATAAATTTAACCATAATTATGCCAATTACATGGTTAGTCTAAAAAAGTGACAACTTCTGTATAAAACTGTGTCGGATTTTCGGCGTGCAACCAATGTCCTGCATTTTTGACAGTTACAATCTTAGCATTTGGAAAATGTTCTGCTATTAAACCTTCTTCATTTTTTGTAATATAATTGGAATTTTCACCGCTTAAAAATAAGGTTTCCCCTTCAAATTCTGTAAATGACGGCAATGCCGCTCCAACTTCACTATTGTTTATGGTTAAACTTTCTAAATTAAATCTAAAAGCATAGGTGTCTTTTGATTTTCTGTACACATTTTTAAGTAGAAACAATAAAATTCCAGGGTCTTTAATATATATTTTTAAAGTGTCCTCTATTTTACTTCGGGTATCTTGAATTTCAAAATTTACCGCATTTAAAGCTGCTAAAATTTGCTGATGATGTGGTTTGTAGTATTTAGGACTAATATCTGCAACAACTAATTTATGAACATATTCAGGAAAAGTAACTGCAAAAAGCATCGCTACTTTCCCTCCCATTGAATGACCAAGTAGATTTACTTTTTCTAAATTATGATGTTGTATATACTTAAACAAATCTTCAACTAGCAATTCATAATCAAAATCGTAAGCATGAAAACTACGTCCGTGGTTGCGTTGATCTATTAAATGAACTTCATAATTCTCAGCAAATTTGTTGGCTAAAGACTTCCAATTGTCACCCATTCCAAAATATCCATGTAAAATAAGTAAAGGCGTTCCAGTTCCTGAAATATTTGAATGTAGAATCATGTAATTATTAGTGTTTAGTAATCGTTCTTAGGAATTAAATGAAGTTTAAAAAAATAACAAGAGAAAGTTTTTCGTTTTTGATAAAAGGGTTTCGATTCCGCTAAATCACTGCATAAAAACTTTAAACTTTTAAACTCAATTTATATTTATACATATTTATAACATTTTCTAAACCTAAATACAGCGATTCGGATATTAACGCGTGTCCGATAGAAACTTCTAATAAATTTGGAATATTTTCTGCAAAAAACTGAATATTATCTAAACTTAAATCGTGACCAGCATTTATTCCTAATCCAAGTTCAGTTGCTAACAATGCACTTTTGGTATATGGTATTATAGCATCTTTGTTTCCCAACCCATATTGAGTAGCAAAATCTTCAGTGTACAATTCAATTCTGTCTGCTCCTGTTTTTGCAGCAGCTTCAATTAATTTAAAATCTGTATCAATAAAGACTGAAGTTCTAATTCCTTTCGATTTAAATTCTGCAATTACTTCTTGCAAAAATGCTTGATGTGTTATAGTATCCCAGCCAGCATTTGATGTAACTGCATCAACTGCATCTGGCACCAAAGTTACCTGAGTTGGACGAATAGCTAACACCATATCCATAAATTTCTGAATTGGATTTCCTTCAATATTAAATTCTGTAGTTACAATTTTTTTTAAATCGTACGCATCTTGATAACGAATATGACGTTCATCTGGTCTTGGATGAATTGTAATTCCTTCCGCTCCAAAATCCTGAATATCAGAGGATACCTTTACAACATTCGGAAAATCTCCACCTCTAGAATTACGTAAAGTGGCTATTTTGTTTACGTTTACACTTAATTTTGTCATTGCTAAAATCTTTAAATTTAAAAAGAATGGCAAATTTACGAAGTAAGAATATGTTTTTGGTTTTATTTTTGATTAATTTGTAGTATAATAGCAAACAATATGGAAACAGCCCCATTTATATTAAAAGAATTTAAGCCTTTTACATTTGATAGTAAGGTTGCCGATGCTAAATTACTTTTTAAAGAAACTGCTTTTTCTCATTTTCCTATTGTTAAAAAAAATGTTCTTATTGGTTTAATTTCAAAAATTGATATTGATGAAATTGATGCAGATGAAAAAAAATTAGAAGACTTTAGCTATTTAATTAAATTGTTTTTCGCTGAACAAACGGAAAATTTATTAGAATTAGTTAAAATTTTTGCAGCAAATGAGACTAATTTAGTTCCTGTAATTACAAAAAATCATACTTATTTAGGTTATTTAGACTTAATCGACATTTTACATGTTTATAACGAAACTCCGTTTTTAAATAATGAAGGTGTTGTTTTAGTGTTGGAAAAAGAAATTCAAGATTTTTCATTCAGTCAAGTTTGTCAAATTGTAGAAACCAATAACGGTAAAGTATTAGGGCTTTTTATTTCTGAAACTTCAGGTGCTATTGTAAAAATTACACTTAAATTTAATGCACGAGAAATAAACGAGATTATACAAACATTTAGACGCTATAACTACAATGTGCTTTCAAAACACAAAGAAGATTTTTATTTAGAAGACCTTAAAGAACGATCGGATTACTTACAAAAATACTTAAATATATAAGCATGAAACGAGCGTCTAAATAGCTTATTACATTGATAAATGATTAATAGCGAACAGCATTTGACCTTAAAAAACAATAAAAACGAACAAATGAAAGTAGCAATTTACGGTCAGTATTTTAAAATTGAAGATTCTCAATATGTTGAAGAATTATTTCAAATATTAACTACTAATAATATAGAGTATGTTATTGAACTAAAATATTATAAAGCACTTAAAAAGCATCTTAATATAGAAAAATGCAAGACTTTTTCATCTTTTAGAAAATTAAATAATACGTTTGATTTTATGTTTACCATTGGAGGTGATGGTACTATTTTAAGAGCAGTTACCTATATTAGAGAGTCTAATATTCCAATAGTTGGCATAAATACAGGTAGGTTAGGATTTTTAGCAACTGTTCAAAAAGAAAACATTTTTAATGCCGTTGCATCGCTTTTAAAAAAAGAATATGTTATTAAAGACCGTTCTTTATTAAGTGTTACAACTTCACCAAAAATTAAAAGTTTAAGCTCACTTAATTTTGCGTTGAATGAAGTTTCAGTAAATAGAAAGAATACAGCTTCTATGATTACTATAAAAACTTTTTTGGACGATGAATTTTTAAATTCTTATTGGGCAGATGGACTAATTATTGCAACTCCAACTGGCTCCACAGGCTATTCTTTAAGTTGTGGAGGTCCAATTATTACTCCACGTGCTAAAAGTTTTGTAATTACTCCTATTGCGCCTCACAATTTAAATGCAAGACCTTTGGTAATCCCAGAAGACACAAAAATTACATTTACAGTAAGTGGTAGGGAAGATCAATTTTTTCTTTCTTTAGACTCTAGAATTAAAACCATTAATAACAATACAGAAATTACTGTTAAAAAAGCTGATTTCAACTTAAAAATGGTTCAATTTAAAGAACAAACCTTTTTAAAAACGCTCAGAGAAAAATTACTTTGGGGACAAGACACTCGCAATTAATAGCATATTAATTACAAAAAGTTAAATAACAGCTTCAACAATAATTTTAGTTATAAACAGTTTATCAAAAAAGACATTGTTAAACTTCTATAAGCGAGTATATTTAATTATATTTGCACGCTATTTTATTTATGAAAAAAAATATTTTACTTATTGCATTCATCTGTATCACAACAACTTCCATTGCCCAAATTCACGAAATTGGAATAATGGCAGGTGGCAGTAACTATATTGGAGATATTGGTTCTGAATATTACATTAACCCAAACAGTTTTATGGGTGGTGTAATTTATAAATGGAATGTAAACCCAAGAATTTCATATAGAGGTACTTTTGCATTTACACAACTAAAAGCAGACGATGCAAATGCAACTAATCAAGAGCGTTTGAACAGAGGTATAAACTTTAAAAATAGCTTAAAAGAAATAGCTATAGGTTTAGAGTTTAATTATTTTGAATATAATTTAGATGATTTCAGCAAAACCAAAACACCTTATTTATTGGTTGAAATAGCTGCTTTTAATTATAAAACAATAGTGAGCGGTACGGATGAGTCTAATTATGAATATGAAACAAACACCTCATTTGCAATTCCTTTCGGAGTTGGCTATAAAACTAAACTATTCGGCGATTTTGCAATAGCCTTAGAGCTTAAAGCTCGCTATACTTTTGTAGATGATCTCGATTTTAATAATGATAAAATAGATTCGTTAAAATTTGGAAACCCAAATACTAACGATTGGTATATTTTTAGTGGTTTTAATTTAGTGTATACTTTTGGAAGACCACCTTGTTATTCAACACCCTATTAATGGAAGCTTTAAAAAACAGCATATTAAAAAATAAAGTCCCAACACATATTGCCATAATTATGGATGGCAATGGTAGATGGGCAAAACTTAAAAATAAACCAAGAATCTTTGGGCATAAAAATGGTGTAAATTCTGTTCGAGAGACCATTGAAGCTTGTGGTGATATAGGAGTAGAATACTTAACATTGTATGCTTTTTCTACCGAAAATTGGAACCGTCCAAAATTAGAAGTAAAAACATTAATGGCCTTATTGGTTTCTTCCCTCAAGAAAGAGTTAAAAATTCTTCAAAAGAATAATATAAAACTTAACACTATTGGAAATATTAACGATTTACCAAAAAGTGCGCAAAAGGAACTAGAAGAAGTTATTGAAAAAACAAAAAATAACACCGATTTAACCCTAACTTTAGCTTTAAGTTATGGATCAAGAGACGAAATTGTTAATGTTATCAAAAATATATCAAAAAAAGTTGTTAATAATGAACTTCAGATCGAAGAAATTAATGAAAATATTATAAATAATCATTTATATACGTTTTCTTTGCCTGATGTTGATTTTTTAATTCGCACAAGTGGAGAACAAAGAATCAGCAATTTTTTATTGTGGCAAATAGCGTATGCCGAAATGTACTTCACAAGTACACTTTGGCCAGATTTTAAGAAAGAAAATCTGTTTAATGCAGTTTTAGAATATCAAAATAGAGAACGAAGGTTTGGAAAAACCAGTGAACAAATTGAAAAAATAAATGAATAATTTAAAAATAGCCCTTTTACTTTTTACCATTATTTTGAGTTTTAACTCGCTAAATGCGCAAGAAGAACAAACTAATAACGATAAAAATGTCGAAATTAAAAATAGTGAAATTGTAAATGATACTATTAAAAAAGACACTATTTCGCCTGTTAAATTAACTACAGAATTTGTTAAAGATAGCTCTTACGAACTTGGAGGAATAACCGTTAAAGGTCTTCAAAAATTTGAGGAACAAACCGTTAAGGTATTTACTGGTTTAAAAGATGGCCAAGAAATTAAACTTCCTGGAGATAAACTAACAAGTGCCATAAAAAAATTATACGAAACCAAACAATTTAGCAACGTAGAAGTCTATATTTCTAAAATAGATGGAACTACTGTTTATTTAGAATTTGAAGTTGAAGAATTACCGCAACTTAATAATATCACTATTGGTGGTGTAAAAACAAGCAAGGCAAAAGAACTTCAAAAAGATGCCGAATTAAAAAAAGGAGCTATGGTAACAGACAATTTAATTGTTACCACTCAAAACTATTTTAAAAAGAAATACCAAGAAAAAGGATTCTTAAAAACCAAAGTTTCTTTAGATACAAAAAAAGATACCTCTGGAGTAAATATAGTTAATATGTTAGTCCATATTGATAAAGGAGAGAAAGTAAAAATTAAAAATATTACTTTCGAAGGTAATGAAGCTTTTACTGACAAAAAGCTTAGAAAGGCGATGAAAAATACCAAAAAGAAAATGCTTGGTAGGTTTTGGAAAGGATCTAAATATATAGATGCCGACTTTAAAGAAGATCTTGAAAATATTATTACAACATACAGTGAAAAAGGGCATAGAGATGCTAGAGTAACAGATCATTCTCTTACTTGGAATGATGATAATACACTAAACTTAAACCTTAAAATTGAAGAAGGTAAAAAATACATTTTTGGTGACATCAAGTTTATCGGAAACAGTAAATATACCGATGAACAATTACAACGAATTTTAAGAATTGAAAAAGGAGATACCTATAATGGTAAAGTTTTAAAAGAACGCGTTACAGGTGATGGCTCTCCAGATTCTGAAGATATTTCAACCGTTTACCAAAACAATGGTTACTTATTTTCACGTGTTTTACCTGTTGAAACAAGAGTAAACAACGATTCTATTGATGTAGAAATTAGAATTTACGAAGATCAACAAACAAGAATAAGAAAAGTAACCGTAAATGGTAATGACAGAACTAACGACCACGTTATTTACAGAGAAATAACAACAAAACCAGGTTATTTATATAGTAAAGCAGATATTATTAGAACTATTAGAGAGATTGGTCAATTAGGCTTTTTTGATGCTGAAGCAATTTCACCAGATATTAGCCCAAACTTTTCAGACAAAACTGTAGATATAGATTATACAGTTGCTGAAAAAGGGTCTAGCCAAATAGAATTACAAGGTGGTTACGGTGGTGGCTCTTTTATTGGGACATTAGGACTTTCATTCAACAATTTTTCTACACGAAATATTTTCAATAAAAAAGCATACAAACCGCTTCCAATGGGAGACGGACAAACTTTATCGCTACGTTTACAAAAAAGTAGGTATTATACAACTTCAAGTTTTTCTTTTACAGAACCTTGGTTAGGTGGAAAAAAACCTAGATCTCTATCTTTTTCAGTTTACAACTCTAAACAGTTTAGATATGATTATTTTACAAATAAAGTTGATAAAGACCAACGTTTAAATATTGTTGGTGCAACAATTGGTTTAGGACAACGCTTACAATGGCCAGATAACTATTTTACCTTATCACAAAGTATTAGTTACCAATTGTACGATTTAAAAGATTATCCAATTTCTACTTTTTCATTTTCAACAGGAGAATCTAATAATTTAGCATATAATATTACATTAGGAAGAAGCTCCGCTGGTCCTAATCCAATTTTTCCAAAATCAGGATCTGACTTTAGTATTGGAGCAAAAATAACATTCCCTTATTCTTTAGTTAATAACAAAGATTATTCTTCTATAGAAGATCAAGAAAAGTACAGATGGTTAGAATACTATAAAGCCAGTTTTAAAGGAAAATGGTATACCGCTTTAACTAAGGATGTCGTTTTAATGACAAATACAGAATTTGGAATATTAGGTAATTACAACAAAAAATTAGGAGATTCACCTTTTGAACGCTTCTTTGTTGGAGGAGATGGAATGGCCTCTTACCAATTAGATGGTAGAGAAACTATTTCTTTAAGAGGTTACGAAAACGGACGACTTTCATCTATTCAAGGTGGTACCATTTACAATAAATTTCAAATGGAGGTGAGATACCCAATTACTTTAAAACCTTCTGCATCTATATATGCTCTAGGATTTGTAGAGGCTGGTAACTCTTACGATGGATTTAAAAACTTTAATCCATTTCAACTAAAAAGATCAGCAGGTTTAGGACTTAGAATATTTATGCCAGCATTTGGGTTATTAGGTATAGATTTTGCTCACGGATTTGATCCACTACCTGGAGGAACAGAAAAATCGGGTTGGCAAACTCACTTTATAATAGGGCAACAATTCTAATGTAAATCTGTTATATTTGTAGATGAATTATAAATTGGCACGGTTTTTTCTAAATACATATTAGTTATGACAAAAAAAGTTCTTTTATTTGCATTTTTAATTTTAGGCTTTTCAGCAATTGCTCAAAAAGCTCAGAGGATAGGTTATATTGATATGGAGTATATTTTAGAAAATATTCCAGAATATAAAGAAGCGCAATCTAAATTAAATTCTAAAGCTTTAACATGGCAACAGAATATCGAAAAACATCAAAAAGAAATTGAAGCTTTAAAATCTGAATTAAATATTGAAAAAGCTTTAATGACTAAAGAGTTAATTTTGGATAAAGAAGAAGATATTCAAATTAAAACTTTAGAATTAAAAAAATTACAAGATTCCTATTTTGGAGTTGAAGGAGATTTATTTTTACTAAGACAACAATTGGTGCAACCAGTTCAAGATTTAGTTTATAATGCAATTCAAGATATTGCAGTAAAAAGAAAATATGATTTTGTTTTAGATAAATCTACCGATTTAATAATGTTGTATACGAATAAACAATACGATATAAGCGAATTGGTTATAAAAAGTATTACAAGAGAGCAAATGTTAGATGCTGCTGATGAAAAACGCAAAGGAAATGATAGCAATATTGTAAATACCGAAAGTGACAATCAAGTAAATGAAGAGGTTGAAAAAAAATTAACCGATAGAGAAGCAAAAAAAGCTGAATTACAGAAAAAGATAGAAGAAAAAAGAGCTTTACAATTAAAGAAAAGAGAAGATCTTAAAAAAGCTATAGAAGCAAAAAGATTAAAAAGAATACAAGATATAGAAGACGCTAAAAAAGCAAAAGAAGAAAAAAACAAGAATAATTAATTTAAATAACAAGAATAAAATGAAACAATTTAGAACTTTATTATTAATTGCAATAATTACATTTGGGTTTAACTCAGTTCAAGCTCAATCTAAAGTAGCGCATATAAGTACTGATTTATTATTAAGTCTTATGCCAGAAACTAAAACTTTAAATGCAGATTTAGAAAAATTAAGTAAAACTTATGAATCTGAATTAAAAGCAGAAAATGATAAACTAGAAGCTAAATTAAAAAAATATGAAGCTGAAGTAGGTTCTCAAACAGATGAGGTAAATCAACAAAGAAGTGTTGAAGTTCAACAAGATAGACAAAACTTATACCAAGCATCTCAAATTGCGCAACAAGATATTGCTAAAAAAAGAGATGACAAATTAAAACCTATTTTAGAAAAAGCTAGAAAAGCTATCGAAGATGTTGCAAACGAACAAGGTTTTACATATGTTTTAGACGCATCAACTATAATTGTTGCAAATGGTACAGATTTATTACCAGCTGTTAAAACAAAATTAGGTATTCAATAAAACAAATTACCTATATCTATAAATTAAATCCCGCAATAGCGGGATTTTTTTATACATTTATAGTTCAAAAAAAATAGTATTTAACGTGCATAAACAACCTATTGGCTTATTTGATTCTGGCATTGGAGGAACTTCAATTTGGAAAGAAGTTATTAAATTATTGCCAAATGAAGACACTATCTATTTAGCCGATAGCAAAAATGCTCCTTATGGAGAAAAATCTTCTAAAGAGATATTAGATTTAGCTATAAAAAATACTGATATCTTAATTTCTAAAGGCTGTAAGCTTATTATTGTTGCTTGTAATACTGCAACCACAAATGCTATAGATTATTTAAGAAAACACTACAACATTCCTTTTATCGGCATAGAACCTGCCATTAAACCTGCGGCTTTATATAGTAAAACTGGCGCTGTTGGAATTTTAGCCACAAAAGGGACACTGTCTAGTAAATTATTTGAAAAAACCACAAGAGAATACGCGAAAAATATTACGACTATTGAACAAGAAGGAGCAGGTTTAGTGCCACTAATTGAAGCTGGACAAATAAATACTCCAGATACTATCCAATTACTTGAAACGTATTTAAAACCAATGCTTCAATTTAATATTGATCATTTAGTTCTAGGGTGTACACATTACCCCTATTTAATTCCAGCAATTAAAAATATTTTAGGCCCAAACGTAAATATTATAGATTCTGGTGAAGCAGTTGCTAAACAAACAAAGACTGTTTTGGAAAATAATAATCTATTAAATACCATTAAAACAACCCCAAAACATCAGTTTTTTATCAATGGAAATAAAATAGTTTTAGAAACAATTTTACAACCTATTAATTTAGATCTTAGTATTAAACAACTAGATTTTTAACTACGTTAGGAATAAAATGGTTTATTTGAACTCTTTTTTTGTTGTTTTTACAAAAAAAACGAGTAGTGATAGCCTGGAAGGGAAACGTCCAACTACTCTTTATACCATCCTGAATATTTTACATAATTATTAGCTATTCTATCAATTTCACCTGAAATTAATTCCTGACTAATGTCTTTTACTTTTTTAGCGGGAACGCCAGCATAGATAGTGCCAGATGCTACATGGGTTCCTTTAGTTACAACTGCACCAGCTGCAATAATGGAGTTGCTTTCTACAATACAATCGTCCATAACAATGGCTCCCATACCAATTAAAACATTGTCGTGGATTGTACAACCGTGTACCAAAGCATTGTGTCCAATAGACACATTATTACCAATATTTGTTGGGTGTTTTTGATAAGTTGCGTGGATTACGGCACCGTCTTGTACATTTACCTTATTCCCTAATTTTATATAATGTACATCACCTCTTAAAACTGCATTGTACCAAATACTACATTGGTTTCCCATTTCAACCTCACCAACAATAACCGCATTTTCTGCTATAAAGCAATCTTTACCAAATTTGGGCTTATTGCCATTTAATTCTTTAATAATCATAATTTAAAACTGAATTCTATTAAATGTTTTAGAACATTCTATTCGTTTTCCCTCCTCTTTCATTCCAGAATCTTCTAGAACCAAAACAACCAAAATTAAATCCTAAAGTAATTTGATGATAACTGGCATCGTCAAATAAAATTTCACCAGTTTGTTTCGTGTACGTATAAGAAAACATATATTTTTCGAAATTAATACCTACAATTGGAGTTAAATAATTTAGTTGATTAGTATCTGTTGTATCAAAACCTCTTCTATATGAAAATGCAGCCCAAAGCTTTGCAGTTGGAAGTTCTTTATAAACTTTCATATTAAAATCTACAAATTTCTCGTTGGTTCTTTCAATATATTGAATCATTACAGAAGGTTCAAACTCAATGGTTTTCCTGTTTTTATAATAATCGAAATAATATCCAAAAGAGAGTAAATACCTTCTAAGATTTAACGATTCGTAATCACTATTATATAAATTTCTAGCGTTCAGCATTAAATTTTTAACTGTTAAATAACCGAAAAAATCCACATTGTGGTATGCCATACTAAAATCAGCATTAAAATAACTTTCGCTTTGAACAATTTGAGAAATTACTGGATCTGGTATGTCAAATGAAGATTCGTCTAGCTTATTGCTAACCATCATCATAGACAGTCCAAAAGATAGTTGCTTGTATTCTTCTATTCTTCCTAAATCTAAATGGTAAGCATATGTAGCTTGCACACCTTGCTGACTATGGTAACCGTTTTTATCGTTAAAAATAACCAATCCCAAACCTGCTTTTTCACCAAATTTAGAATGCACATTTAACGTTTGTAATGATGGAGCATCTTTTATTCCGCTCCACTGATTTCTGGCTGTTAATCTCACATTACCACAATCTCTAAATCCTGCTGCAGAAGGATGCACCAAAAATACATTGTCGGATAAATAATCCGAATATATTGGAAGTGTTTCCTGAGCTTCAACCGTAATTGAAACAATTAAAAACCAAAGAAAAATTATAACCCCTAAATTTTTCATCATTTATAATAAACCACCAAATATACTAATTATATATATAAAAAAAGTGTTTGTTTTTTTGTTTTAAAATTAAATTAAAACCAACAATAATTTAATGAGTATGATATTTTAACCCCTGTAAAATTCAATTAAAGTTAAAATTGAGAACATTTTAAAAAACCTAACAGATTCTAGAATCTGTTAGGTTTAGTTCTCCTTAAAGCTCTCGCCTATTATCTTCAGAATTATTATCTATTAATTTATTGTAAGGATCTACACCAACTTCAGTTGGTTTTTTATCTACAACAATACTGACTTTATTATTTATCGAAGTTATTTTATGCTTTTTTAAATAGAGTTCAACTTCATCTTTTTCGCCATCAATTTCTTCTTGATAAAAAACACCTATTTCAACATAATCTTTTAAAGGGAGAGACATTTCTGGCTTTCTCATTTTTTCGGTTTTAAAAGTTAGTGTATCTCCAACTTTTTCTCCATAGATACGTTTTCCTTTATCACTAAGTCTATATTTACTTACGTTAAACTCAATATCTACCTGATATTTCCCGTTTTCTAATTCGGTTGATTTTACATCTACAACTCTATTTTTATAAAGTGTAATTGTTTCAAACATATCTTTAATTACATATTGTAAAGAATCTGGTGTTGCTTGTCTTATATAATCAACCATTTCAATTGAAGTTGTGTAAGGAGGTTCTTGAAACTTCACTTTTTCAACATATTTTTTAATAGCTGCATTTAAATTTTCTTCACCTATAAAATCGCTTAAAGCATAAAAAACTAGAGAACCTTTTTTGTAATGGATGTACATTTGACCATCATTATACATTAACGGACTTTCGCCTTTTTGTTCCAGCGTTCTACCTTGTAAATATTCATCTAAAGATTCTTTTAAATACTTACGCATTTTCTTTTTGCCATGTTGGTGTTCTAACACTTTCAGCTTCACATAATCGGACATACTTTCGGACAGCATTGTAGCTCCTTTTACATCGGCTCCAATTACTTGATGCGCCCACCATTGATGTGCCAATTCGTGTACGGTTATTGCAAAACCATAATCTACACCACCTTTGTCAGAATCATCTACATCTGCAATAAAGCCAACACCTTCAGAAAAAGGAATTGTATTTGGAAATGATTGCGCAAAACTCCCATCCGTTCTAGGAAACTCAATTATACGTGCTTGTTTATGTTGATACGGGCTAAAATATTTAGAATTGTAATCTAAAGAGGCTTTCATTCCTTCCAACATTCTGTCTAAATTATATTCGTGTCCTTTGTGGTAATAAATTTCCAAATTAACATCGTTCCAAGTGTCTTTTTTCACTTCATATCTTGCAGAATTAAAAGCATAAAAATTCAGTATTTTACTATCCATTTTATAATGAAAATAGCGCCTTCCATCTTCGATCCATTCTTTTTGTAAATATCCTGGAGCAATTGCAATTTGATCCTCAGAAGTACTTACGGTTGCTTCAAAATCAATCCAATCGGAATCAGATGAAATATAAGTATTCCCCAAGGCTGTGGAATCGGTTGGAAACGGTCTTAATTCGTTTTCAGGTAATTCATATTTTTCACGAATTTTATCATCTCTAAGTTCTCCAGCACTTGAATAACCCAAAGAAGGAAACAGTACTTTATTGTTTATAAATGTTCCGTTTTCTTTAACATCTGAATGAATTCTAAGAAATGTATTTGCTTTGTTTTTAACCTCAAAGGTTAATTGTAAACTATCACCAGGTAATAATGCTTTTTCTAATTTATAAATGTCAAAATTATGAATGGTATCTTCTAAAACCAAAGCATTCTTTTTGTTGAAAGTAAACGTACTCGGATAATTATTATGATTTAATAAAATACTGTCAATTTTTTCTGAAGATTTATTCACCATAATGTAGGTTCCTTCTGCCTTGAAATCTAATTCTTTTGGAAAAATATCCATGGCAACATTTACGGCAACAATTCTAGGCTGTATTTTATTATCAAATTTCTTATATTTTTTCTCCCATTCTACTTGTAATAACTCTCGTTCTTTTGATGAAGTTCTTTCATTTAATATATTGTTTTCGTAATAAATTCTGAAACCTAACGATAAAAAGGCCACTAAAAATACCACAAAACCAATTAAATAAGCTCCCTTAAATCGAGATTTAGCAATAGACAAACGCTCTTTAAATGAATGAGGCAACCCTCTAACCCAAAATAATGCTGAAGCAATTAGTAATAAAATTCCGGCAAAAACCCAGTAAATTTTATAGGTCATATACCTACTAAAAAATGCTCCATAACCATTCATATCTGAATAGGAATAACCTGGCCCTTGGTTGTATTTAAATATAGATTGTTCTATACCTGCAAAACTTAAAAATGGTAAGCCAATAGAAATTACCAACAATATAAACAAGCCTAAATAAGCATTACCCACTAATGTTTGAATAAATAATGCTAAAAATGCCCAAATAGAAAATTGAACAAATTTTAAGATTAATAATTCATACAAATATTGGTCTATTTCAAAATTATAATAGCCTCTGTAAATTTGAAATATAATTCCACCAACCATAATTACAAAAAGCAATACCACTTGCATTTTTAATAACGCAACAAATTTTGATAGTAATAACGTCCAATTAGGAATAGGAGTTACATCAATTAAATGATCCGATTTTGCCATTTTTCCTCTTTGAACAAGCATTCCTGCATATAAAAAGGTAAGAATGTTTATAAATAAAGAAAATGTATTTCCAGGATATAATAACATTTGCCACGTAGTTGGATATGTTTTTGTGCCTGAAATTTCACCTAAAGAAATAGACATTATTAAAATAAAAATAAGTCCGACAAGTAAAATACTTAAAAACGGCCAACTTTTTATAATGAATTTAAAATCTAAATTTGATAATTTCCAAGATGTTTTTAGATTTTGCAGGAAAGAATAATCGTAACTAACTTTTGGAAGTTCAATTCTAGTAATACCTCCAAAATTACTTTTTGTAACACGTTCTGATTTTTGTTTTCTAAAGCTAAATGACAATGCATTTTGACTAAATGAAAAATATTTAAATACAATTCCAAAAATAACAGTTGCAATTGCCAACCACAATAAACGATTGTAAATAACAACCCCTTTTATAGGAAGTAATAATTCATTTTGCTCTGCAACAGTCCAATAACGTGTATAATAATTAGCTGCTTGCGCTCCAAATGGATCTAACATTGCAGAAAGAAATCTGTTATCAATATCGTTTAATAAACTTTCTGAAACACCTTGAATTAACATTAACATTACAACAACAATAAATCCTGCTGAAATATTTCGGGTAAAAGTTACTGTAGCAAATACAATGGCGCCAAACAAAAATATATTTGGAATTATGTAAATAAAATATGCTTGTAAATAAGATGCAAACCTAAAAGAATCAACAATTTCTGGGTTTGTTCCTGGCAGTCTAAATCCAATAAACATTCCTAAACCAATAGCCAATACAATTATAGTAACTATTAAAAATGAGCTAAAAAACTTACCAAATAAGTAATCTAATTTTGTAAATGGATAGGAATATAAAATGGTGTGCATTTCACTTTTAAAATCTCTAAAAATTGATACACCAATTATTGATGGAAATAAAAAATAAATTAAAATGGTTAATGCATTAAACATGCCATTTAAATTAATGGGAGAATTTACAATTTTAGATGAGCCCGTGCTCATTGTAAGGGAGTCAAAAATACCTGCTGAACTCGCTGTAACAAATAGTGCAATTACAAAAAAGATGGCTAGGTATATATAAAATGCTGGTTTTTTAAACCAGTATTTTAATTCGTGTTTAAATATTGTAGAAAACATATATGAAATTTAAATTGTTAAAAAAAGCACCTTATTCTGAAACTAAATTTGCTTCATCTTCTTTTAAAGCAATAAAATATACATCGTCTAACTGAGGTTGTGCGGCTGTAAAATCTTCTGCTGGTTTTTCTGAAGCATGAACTCTAATATTTAAGGTATTGTCTTGATTATAGTTTGAAGATAATACATTGAAATTTGCTTCCATTGATTCCAATTCGTCACGCTCTATTACTTTCGTCCAAATTTGACCTTTTACTTCTTCCGTGCAAGTTGTCGGAGTAGTGTGTTTTAAAATTCTACCTCCATTAACAATTACCATTTCGTTACACAATTCCTTTACATCATCCACAATATGTGTCGAAAAAATAACAGTACAATTTGTACCAACTTCGCGTAATACATTCAAAAAACGATGACGTTCAGCAGGATCTAAACCTGCAGTTGGCTCATCCACAATTATTAATTTCGGATTATTTAATAGTAGTTGTGCAATTCCAAACCGTTGTTTCATACCACCAGAATAGCCTGCAACATGTTTTTTCCGAACTTCATATAAATTTGTAATTTCTAATACTTCTTTTACTAATTTAGCTCTATCCTCTTTGGAGGCAACTCCTTTTAAAGTTGCAAAATAATCTAATAATTCTTCCGCAGACATTTTTGGATATACTCCAAAAGATTGTGGCAAATACCCCAACACTTTTCGCAATGCCATTTTATCTTCTAACACATTTATATCTCCAAAGGTTATGGTACCTGAGTCTGGACTTTGTAACGTCGCAATAGTTCGCATTAAAGTTGATTTTCCTGCTCCATTTGGACCTAAAAGCCCAAACATTCCAGTTCCAATTTCAAGACTTAAATTATCTATAGCCTTTACACCATTTTTATACGTTTTTGATAAATTCTGGATAATTAATTTCATAGTAAACTTATATTATTTTATTTTTCAGGTCACAATATAAGTAACTTCTTACTATAATTTGTTACAAAAAAAGCCATTTTCTTTCAAAAATGGCTTTTAATATCTTATAATAAAATGAATTATATATTGGCTGCTAACCAATCTCCTACTTCTTTAGTTCCGTAAGCTTTTCCCCCATCTGATAAATCCTCTGTAACAACACCTTCGTTTAAAGCTTTATTTACAACTTCTCTAATTGCTTTTCCTTCTTCTAGTAAACCAAAGTTTTCAAACATCATTGCAGCAGATAAAACTGTTGCCATTGGGTTTGCTATATTCTTTCCAGTAGCTTGTGGATAAGAACCATGAATTGGTTCAAATAATCCAATATCAGAACCTAAAGATGCCGACGGCATTAATCCCATAGATCCAGATATTACAGAAGCCTCATCAGTTAAAATATCTCCAAATAAATTTTCAGTAATTAATACATCGTAACTATTTGGCCATTGTACCAAACGCATTGCAACGGCATCAACGAACTCATAAGAAACGGTAACTTCAGGATAATCTTTCTCCATTGCTTGCACAGTTTCTCTCCATAAACGAGATGTTTCTAACACATTTGCTTTATCTACACAACATAATTTTTTTGAACGCGTCATTGCTAATTCAAAACCTTTTTTCGCCAAACGTTGTACTTCTGCTCTTGTATAAACACAATTATCAAAGGCTGTTTCTCCTCCATCTCTTCTTCCTTTTTCACCAAAATAAATCCCTCCAGTTAATTCTCTTAAGAAAACTAAATCTGTACCTTCAATACGCTCTCTTTTTAAAGGAGATTTATCTAATAAGGAAGGAAATGTAAATGTTGGACGTACATTTGCAAATAAACCCAAAGCTTTACGCATTTTTAACAATCCTTGTTCTGGACGAACTTTTGCAGAAGGATCATTATCGTATTTTGGATGTCCAATAGCTCCAAACAACACAGCATCAGAATTTTTACAGATTTCGTGTGTTTCATCAGGATAAGGTTCTCCGACTGCATCAATAGCAGCTGCACCAGTTAAAGCTGGCTTCCAATTAATTTCATGATTAAATTTTGTTGCAATCACATCACAAACTTTTACAGCCTGATCTATTACTTCAGGACCAATTCCATCTCCTGCTAAAAGTGCTATATTTAATTTCATTTTTTTTAAGCTTTTGGCTGTTCGCTTTTGGCAATTTGCTCAATAAACAGCTATAATTTATATTAATTTAATTTGTATTTAGGCTAATGGCAAAAGGCTAATAGCACTATCTAAATATTTAACATTTTTTGAGTGGCTTTAATTGCAGACACTGTTTGATCAGAATCTAAACCTCTCGTTATAAATTTTTTTTCTTTTGTTTCCCAAGTTATTATAGTTTCACAAAGTGCATCTGATGTACTTCCTGGTGGAATTCTCACGGCATAATCTACCAATTTTGGTAGCGACAATCCTTTGTTTACATATATTTTTTTAATGGCATTCATAAAAGCATCATATTGCCCATCTCCTTGTGCATGTTCTTGAAAATACGCACCATCAATTGTTAAGGCAACAGTTGTAGAAGGCTTTAATCCCTTTGAATGCGTTAAAACATACGATTCGATAGTAACTTTTTCTTGATATAAATTACTGTCCAACACATCGGAAATTATATAAGGTAAATCTTCTTTGGTAACCAATTCTTTTTGGTCTCCAAGTTCAATAATACGTTGTGTTACCTTTTTTAAATCTTCATCATTTAATTGTAATCCTAATTCCTGTAAATTTTTTTCAATATTTGCTTTTCCAGAGGTTTTACCTAAAGCATATTTACGCTTTCTACCAAAACGCTCTGGCATTAAATCGTTAAAATACAGGTTATTTTTATTATCCCCATCAGCGTGTATTCCAGCAGTTTGCGTAAATACATTATCACCTACAACAGGTTTATTTGAAGGGATTCTAATTCCAGAAAATGTTTCAATTATTTTACTTACCGAATACAAAGAAGTTTCTTTAACTTGAATTTCGACCTCATCTTTAAAGAAATCGTTAATTACAGCAACCACACTCGCCATTGGTGCATTTCCAGCCCGTTCACCCATTCCGTTTACAGTTAAATGTAATCCTTTAGCTCCGGCTTTAATAGCTTCCATAACATTTGCTACGCTTAAATCGTAATCGTTATGAGCGTGAAAATCGAAATGAATATCTGGATATTTTGCTGTTATTTGTGAAAAATAATCGAATGTTTGATAATGTGTTAGCACTCCTAAAGTATCTGGTAATAAAATTCTTTCTAAAGGAAGTGTCACTAAAAAATCTAAAAACTGAAATACATATTCAGGTGAATTGTGCATTCCATTACTCCAATCTTCTAAATAAACATTGGTTTTAATTCCAGACTTTTGAGCTAACTTAACTACTTCTCTTATTTCAGAAAAATGCTGTTCTGGTGTTTTTTTAAGTTGATGTGTTAAATGATTTAATGATCCTTTGGTTAATAAATTTTGAACCTTAGCACCTGCATTATTCATCCAATCTATAGACCTTCCACCATCAACAAAAGTCAACATTTCAATTCTGTCTATATATCCATTTTTATTTGCCCAATCTGTAATTGCTTTTACAGCATTAAACTCTCCCTCAGAAACTCTGGCGGATGCTACTTCAATTCTATCTACATTTAATTCTTCCAATAACAATTTTGCTATGGTTAATTTTTCTGCTGAAGGAAATGATACTCCGGAGGTTTGTTCACCATCACGAAGCGTAGTATCCATTATTTCTATTTTTCTTTTTTTCATTTTCAAAACACGGTTTAATGTCACTCCTGAAAAGGAATGACAACCCAAAGTTTAATTAAAATGGTCTTGTTTCAGCAAAAGATGAAATTTCATCTTTCATTTTTGTTAAATAGTCAATATCATCATAACCATTTAACATATTATCTTTTTTGTAACTATTAATTTCAAAAGACTCTTGAGCTCCTGAAGCTAAAATTGTAATTGTTTGTTTCGGTAAATCAATTTCAATTTCAGTCTTTGGATCTGCTTCAATTGCTTTGTAGATTTTATCTAAGAATTCGGCACTAACCTGAACTGGTAATACACCAATATTTAAACAATTTCCTCTAAAAATATCTGCAAAGAAACTTGAAACCACACAACGGAATCCATAATCGTAAACCGCCCACGCAGCATGCTCTCTGGATGAACCTGAGCCGAAGTTTTTACCACCAACTAATATTTTTCCTTTGTAAATTGGATTGTTTAATACAAATTGCTCTTTTGGAGTATTGTCTGGATTGTATCTCCAATCTCTAAATAAGTTATCTCCAAAACCTTTACGCTCTGTTGCTTTTAAGAAACGAGCTGGTATTATTTGATCTGTATCTACGTTTTCAATTGGTAATGGAACCGCAGAACTTTTTAATATTTCGAATTTATCGTAAGCCATTTTATCTCGTTTTTATTTTATAATAATGTTCTTGGATCAGTTACAACTCCGGTTACTGCCGTAGCAGCAGCAACAAGTGGGCTTGCCAATAATGTTTTAGAGCCTGGTCCTTGACGTCCTTCAAAGTTTCTATTTGAGGTACTCACTGCAACTTTACCCGCAGGTACTTTATCATCGTTCATTGCTAAACAAGCTGAACAACCTGGTTCACGCAATACAAATCCAGCTTCGTGGAAAATATCTAACAAACCCTCTTCTTTTATTTTTGCTTCAACAATATGTGAACCCGGTACTAGCCAAGCAGTTATATTTTCTGCTTTTTTTCTTCCTTTTACAATAGATGCAAACGCTCTAAAATCTTCAATTCTACCATTGGTGCAACTTCCAATAAAAACATAATCTACAGGTTTACCAATCATAGTATCACCTTCAGCAAAGCCCATATAATCTAATGATTTTTTATAGGTTACAGCCCCACCTTCAACTTGATCTGAAGTTGGAATCTTATTTGAAATTCCTGTTCCCATACCCGGATTTGTTCCGTAGGTAATCATAGGTTCAATTTCATTGGCACTAAAAGTCAACTCTTTATCAAAAACGGCATCTTCATCAGTTGATAATGTTTCCCAATATTTCATTGCTGTGTCCCAATCTGCGTCTTTTGGGGCAAATTGCCTTCCTTTTACATATTCAAAAGTCTTCTCGTCTGGAGCAATCATACCTCCACGAGCACCCATTTCAATACTTAAATTACAAACTGTCATTCGGCCTTCCATAGACATTTGCTTAAATACATCACCTGCATATTCAACAAAATAACCAGTTGCACCAGAAGTTGTTAATTTAGAAATTATGAATAAAGCAACATCTTTTGGAGTAACACCTAAACCAAGTTCTCCATTTACAGAGATACGCATTTTTTTAGGTTTGGGTTGCATAATACATTGCGAAGAAAGAACCATTTCTACTTCTGAAGTTCCAATACCAAACGCAATTGCCCCGAAAGCACCGTGTGTAGATGTGTGAGAATCTCCACAAACAATTGTCGCTCCAGGTAATGTAATTCCGTATTCAGGACCTACAACGTGAACAATTCCATTTTGTTGATGTCCTAAACCCCAGTGAGAAATTCCCCATTCAGCAGAATTTTCCTCTAAAGCTTTTAGCTGATTTGCCGATAATGGATCTTCAACAGGTAAATGTTGATTTATTGTTGGTGTATTATGATCTGCAGTTGCAAACGTTTTATTTGGAAATAAAACAGTATTACTTCTACTTTTTAATCCTAAAAAAGCTACAGGACTTGTTACCTCGTGTATTAAATGTCTGTCTATAAACAATACATCTGGTCCATCAGCAATTTTTCTTACTACGTGTGAATCCCAAACTTTGTCAAATAATGTTGTACTCATTTAATTTTTTTTTTGTTTATTTATACAACAATGCTACATAGTGCATCGCTGAAAGAATGGCTGCAAATTTAAAAAAAACTACTATGTTGCCAATTTTATTATTAAATATATACGATACCCAAGGAGATTTTTCAATAAATATTAGTTTAACTGTTTTTAATTAAACATTTCACATTAGAACTTATTCTAAAGATTTATTAAAAATTAATCGTAATCAACATACTTCTTGCGACTTTCTCATTTTATTAATTTGACACATTTCGCATCCTTAAAAGTTTAAATTTTGAAAATATTTCAAAATTTAAGGCGCTTTTATTAATTTTTGATAGAAATTGCTTCTTATTTAAATCTTCTCTAAAAGAATTTATTTAAAAAATAACATTGAATAAAGTTGCTTTTAGAGCATAAATAAATCTTCTCAAATATATTATATACTACGATATCCAAAAATTCTTAAAGGTTTTTAAATCTTCATCTTTCTTAAATAAATGGTATTTTAAACCAAAGATAAATATCCTCCTTCAAAAAAAATAGCTACATAACCTTTAGAGGATTATATTTGCCTAATTTTAATTTTATGAGCTTTACATTATTATCTTCTCCTTTACAAGGATTTACAGACTTCCGATTTAGAAATGCCCAAAACAATCAATTTGGAGGAATTGATACTTTTTACGCACCATACATTCGATTGAATGGTAAATTTAGTATTAAAAATGCATATCAAAGAGATTTATTACCCGAAAACAACAGTGGGTTAGAAGTAATTCCTCAAATTATTACAAATGATGCCGATGAATTTTTATTTGTAGCCAATTATGTACAGCAACTCGGTTATAAAGAATTAAATTGGAATTTAGGTTGCCCTTATCCAATGGTTACAAAATGTGGAATGGGTTCTGGGCTTATAAATGACAGTGGGAAAATTAATGAGATTCTAAAAAAAGTACAAGCTGAATCTGATATTTTAGTTTCTATGAAAATGCGTTTGGGTTATGAAAATAGCGATGAAATTATAAAATCACTTCCAATATTAGATACATTTCCACTTAAAAATATTGCAATACATGCTCGCATAGGCAAACAATTGTATAAAGGTGGTGTTGATTTAGAGGGTTTTCAAAAATGTATTGATACTACAAAACACACATTATATTACAATGGAGATATTACTTCGGTTGCAAAATTTAGAGAAATGCAAGAGAGGTTTCCAACAATAAACCATTGGATGATCGGAAGAGGTTTAATTGCCGATCCCTTTTTACCAAGTATGATTAAAAATAACACCTTAGAATATCCTGAAAATAAAATAGCATTATTTATTGAATTTCATAATACACTATACCAACAATACAGTGAATCACTTTTTGGGGCAACACATATTTTACTGAAAATGTATCATTTGTGGGAGTATTTTTCTTTGTCATTCTTCGACCCTCGAAAAACTTTAAAGAAAATTAAAAAAGCAAAAAGCATTAAAAATTACGAAGCAGCAGTAGCTGATATTTTTAATACAGAAAGGAATTTAAGATAACTATTTAGCTGTCTTTTTCAGGTGCTTTATTAGCTTTAATTAAAATTTTCAAATTAAATGCGCTAACATTCTAACTTTCAGCTTATAATTGTGAAATATATTTGATTATTAATTTATTCTTTTATATTTTTATGGCTTGATTAGTTAACCAGCTGTTTACCTTTAATTTTTTATAAATGGAATATATTAAAAAGGATGATAAAAAAACATCTACATTTATTAAAGAATTTGCTTTGAAAAATTATAAAACATATTTAGCACATTACGAATCTCGGAATTTAAAACCAATTCCATTTCATGAATTTTTAAAAAATTACACTTCGCATGAAAACTAACTTTTAAAGTATTGCTTTTGACTTATTTAAATTCTACTTTGATACGTATACAAATCAAAATAGCGTCCTTTTTTAGCTAGTAATTCATCGTGTTTTCCACGTTCTACAATTTCTCCTTCTTCAATAACCAAAATTTGATCTGCTTTTTGGATGGTACTCAATCTATGGGCAATTACAAATGTTGTTCTGTCTTGCATCAAAGTCTGTAAACTTTTTTGAATAAAAGATTCACTTTCAGTATCTAAGTTTGAAGTTGCTTCATCTAAAATTATCACTTTCGGATTCGCCAATATAGCTCTGGCAATTGAAATTCTTTGACGTTGACCTCCAGATAATTTCACACCTCTTTCACCGATTACCGTATTTAAACCTTCATCAAATCTATTCGTAAATTCATCTACATAAGCGCCTTTTACGGCTTCTAATAATTGTTCTTCCGAAGCATTTGGTCTTGGAAATAAAATATTTTCTCGAATAGTTCCTTCATATAAAAAATCGTCTTGTAAAACAACTCCCAACCTACTTCTAAAACTATTTAAATTTACTTTAGACATATCCACTCCATCAATAGAAATTATTCCATTTGATGGGTTTAAAAACGATGCTGCCAAACTTGCAATTGTAGATTTACCGGAACCTGAAGAACCAACCAATGCAATTACACTTCCTTTTGGCGCTTTAAATGAAATATTATGCAATACTTCTTTTCCTTTTTCATAACTAAATGAAACATTTTCAAACAAAATATCTCCTTCAATTTTATCTAAAACTTCAGTTCTCACTTCAGGATTGTCTTCTTCAGTCATATTCATTAATTCTTCCGTTCTATCTAAACCTGCCATAGCTTCGGTTAACTGACTTCCAATATTACTCATTTGTACAATAGGTGCAATTAAAAATCCTAAAAACAATGTAAAAGACACAAATTCACCATAAGTCATTGTGTTATTCATAATAAAATAACCACCAATTCCCATAATTCCTGCGGATGCCAATCCCAATAAAAATGTTGAAGAACTTGTCATAAGTGCAGTTGCAGTCAAACTCTTTTTAACATTTAAAAACAATTGCTCTACCCCTTTTTCGAAAGTTTTATTTTCCTGTTCTTCTGCGTTAAAACCTTTAATTACACGAACTCCATTTAAGGTTTCCGTTAATCTACCTGTTACTTCTGCATTAATTTTTCCACGTGCTCTAAAAATTGGACGAATGTATCCGAAAGCTTTTAGTGCAACAACGGCAAAAATTGCTACTGGAACCAACACAAAAAGTGTCATTAATGCATTAATTTTTATTAAAATAACCAATGAAATTATTGCCGTAATAGTTCCTCCTACCAATTGAACTAACCCTGTACCAACCAAATTTCGAACTCCTTCAACATCTGTCATTACCCTAGAAACCAAGGCTCCAGATTTATTATTATCGAAAAAACTTATTGGTAATGTTAATAGTTTTCTTTGAACTTTTGCTCTTAATAGCGAAATTAAATGTTGTGCTTCTACACTTAACAAACGCGTTAAAGAAAACGATGTTATTGCCTGAATAAGAATTGCAGCACACACAATAATAATTAACGTAGTTAATGCGCTCATATCCTTAGATGGAATTACATCATCTATTAAATTTTTACTGGCATAAGGCAATACCAAACTGGATAAACTTTTAGCCATTATTAATACTAAACCTAAAAAAATAATTCGTTTTCTCGGCCAAATAAATTCCTTAAATGCCCACCAGAATGATACTTTTGTTTTACTCATATGTTTTTGTAGTCGAAAATCGAGCCATAACTTTACAAATGACAATTAGGCAGTATGTATAATTTCCTTTTTAATTAGAAGCTTTTTTGCTGTCGTAATAATCTTTCAGCACAAAAAAGGCTTTCTTTTTTTGACCATCTTCAGAAATTAAACCTTTCCTATTCCATCCATCTTGAATTTTTGGCAAAACGCGTCTTGGCGATCTAAAATCGACTAGAATCCAAGGTGAAAAACCTTGTAATTGTTCAATTCCTTCAATCATTTTTAATGTTTGAATATAAACATCTTCTTGATATTCTTCACTCCAACGGGTTAATTTATCCCCATGTAAACCAACTTTTGCTCCTGCACCAAATTCAGAAATTAAAACAGGTTTATTTTGTGTTATTTTCCAAGTAATTTGTCCACATTTTTCTGGCAAACCATCATACCACCCAACATATTGATTAAAACTTAATACATCAACAACATCTGCAAACGAATCATGTATAGTTCTTATAGTTGAATTTCCTTCAAAATCACTTTGTTCTAATGCTGCACTAATTAATCTGGTTGGATCTAGTTTACGTGTGTGTGAAGCTAATTTGGTTAGAAAAATATTTCGTGGTTCACTTGTTGGTGTTTCATTTGCCATTGACCAAATAATAACCGACGCTCTGTTTTTGTCTCTATTTATAACTTCTGTTAATTGATTTTCTGCATTTTTATAAGTTTCCTTATTATCCCAAGCTATTGTCCAATACACAGGATTTTCTTCCCAAACTAAAATCCCCATTTTATCTGCAAGTCTAACCATATGCTCGTTATGCGGGTAATGTGCCAAACGCACATAATTACAACCCAACTCCTTTGCCCAATTTAATAATTGCTGGGCATCTTCTATACTAGAGCCTCGTCCTCCTGTTATTGGGCTTTCTTCATGAATAGAAATTCCTTTTAAAAATATTTTCTCATCATTTAAAAGAATTTCTTGCCCTTTTGTTTTTATGGTTCTAAAACCTATTTGATCTTTAATTTCATCACTTTCTGATGTTAAAACAACAGTATACAAATAAGGATTTTGAGTTGACCAATAGTTTATTTTTTTTGATTTTATTTCAATGGATGCAATTCCTTGTGTATTGGTTAAAACCTTCTTTTTAATTTTAAGTTCAGGAATGCTTATAAGAATTTCTTTTTCAGAAATATCAGCACCTTTTAACTGCACAAACCCCTTTATTTGTTGATTATTTTTTGGGTTCAATTGAATAAAATAATCTTGAATAAAGTTATTTGAAACCTCAACTAATTTTACATCTCTAGTAATTCCACCATAATTCCACCAATCTGTATTTAGTGTTGGAACCGCTTCTTTTTTTCGTTTGTTATCAACTTTAACAACTAAAAAATTGTCGCTTTCTTTTAAAAGTTCGGTTACCTCAAAATTAAAAGGTGTAAAACCTCCAATATGAGTTCCTAATTTTTTACCATTAAAATAGACATCTGCTTGATAATTTACAGCTTCAAAATAGACAAAAACACGATTGTCTTGATTGGTTTTCATGTAATCAAAAGATTTTTTATACCAAACAGTTCCTTCGTAATAAAACAAGTTTTCTTTTTGTGTATTCCAATCACTTGGAACTTGAATAACATCTGACAAATCAAAATCATATTCTACCAGATCTGTTTTATCTTTTGGCTTTGCATTGATAAAGAATGCACCATTTCCTGGGTTTGTCTGATTTTCAAAAGGCTCGTAACGGTAATTATAAAAACCATTTTCGTAAGGATCTACAATATAGTTCCAATCGCCATTTAAACTTATTGACGACCTATTATAGGTGTTTATTAGTAAATTTTCTTGTGCATTTAATTGAATCCAACATGTGAACACACAAATTAAAACAACTATATTTTTTAAAGTTTTGAACATCTTTTTGTGATTTTAATTATTAGATATTTATAAATTATTATATGCTGTTGACAACCAATTCATTCTTTGGGTATACCAATTTTTTAAATGGTTTACTTCTTCTTGATATGTATTAAAAAATACAGGGTTTGGCCAAACATAATTCCCTAAAACATCCCATTTATCATTATTTTCTTGTTGCGCATATTTAAGATAATCCGCATAAAAATCCATTTTGTTTAAAATAACACTTTCATTATTTTTAAAATAAGTAAAACGAGACTTTACCTTGGTAACAAAAGCTGGATCTTGAAAAAGACGGGCGTACCATTTATGATCTTTCACCCAAAAACCATTCGGGTTGGTAGCATCGGAATAATTTACGTTTCCAAAGGCTAAATCGAAATCCCAAAGTGGACCCATTTTAATTTTCTCTCCAGGCATTACATTTAAAAATATGCTTGAAAAATCTCTTGAATCTTGATTTTTGGTAATTTCACTAATTAAATACCAATCTATAAAACTATCTACATCTATGTATTTAGCATAACCAGAAATTGGATCTTTAAATTCACTGCTTTTTAAAATAGTTTCAAATTCATTTACTAAATCTTTAACATACGTGTATTCTGAGCTGTTATATTCTAAATTTGGTTCTTTAATATTTATTAAAAAGTCGTTCGTTCTAAAATACACATCATCAGAATCTAACCTTTCCAACTGGTCGATTTCTAATAAATAACCTGTATCTCCTAAATTGACTCTGTTGCTACTTTCTTCCACTTTTTGTGAAATATTATACGTTCCAGAATACTCATTATTAACAAAAACTTCAGCATACTCAGATGTTGGAGTATATTCTAATGTGCTCAAATGACCCATGTCAAAAGCTATTTTATTGCGCATTAATGTTTTGTCTGAATGTTCTGCTAAAAATATCCATTTTTTATCTTTTGGCATTCCCAATACTTCTGCTTTATCACTCAATTTCATTTGATAAGGCTTTTTAGGATGTAAATACCAAGTAGAATTTCCTCTTCCGCGTATTTCCATTTCAGAAGCTTCAAATACTTCGAAATTTCGAACACCATCTATACTGAAAAAACCGTCTACTTCATCATCTTTTGAATCTATTGCTACATTACCGTCTGTGTTGATATAAACAATTGGTAAACCCGTAAAATAGGTTACATCAACCATATAATCTTGGGCGCGACCATCGGCTGTTTTTACTGTAAAAGTAACTGGGTTTGTATAATCATTTGATGAAATACCCTCTTGATGAACAACACTATTTACTTCAACTTCTTCGCCATTATGAATGTATGAAGCGACAAGGTTTTTAATTGCAACATTATATGAAACTCTTCCCGTAAAACTAGTTCCTTCTTGATTTAAATAAATATCTTTTGAAAGGCTTGCGTTATTGACTTTCAGAAAAGATATATCAATAATTTCTGTTCCTTGCGTAATTGGTTGAACTGCCGGATCATCATTACATGATGTTATAAATAATGCAGTAATTAGAATTATAACTTGAACTGATTTTCTTAAAAATGGGATCTTAATTTTTCGCATAATTTAATTCCTAAAAGGGGTGTTTTTTTATTGTTTGATTTTATGTTATTTCAATTTTTGAAATATATTTTTTGATTTAATAATTCCTGAGGATTTCCGCCAACTAAGATTTCAAATTCACCTTCTTCAATAATCCATTTATTATTAATTCCGATACTTTCCAAATCTTTGGTAGTTAAATTAAATTCCAATGTTTTTGTTTCACCTGCCTTTAAATTAACTTTATCAAAACGAACTAATTTTTTAGCATCTGGAGAAACCGTTGCAACCAGATCCTTTATAAAAACCTGTACAATTTCTTTCCCCTCTCTTTTACCAGAATTTTTAAGAGTAATAGTAACTTTAAAATCATCCGATGTTGTTAAAGTGTCTTTACTAATATTTAAATTTGAGTATTCAAAAGAGGTATAAGATAATCCGAATCCAAATTCAAATTGTGGATAAAAACCATTATAACCCCAATCTATATCTCGTATATCTGCCTTTTTATAATAATAAGGCAATATGTTTCCCGTAAATTTTGGATACGTATAAGGTAATTTCCCACTTGGGTTTATAATTCCATATAAAACATCGGATATAGCTCTTCCTCCTTCTTGACCAGGTAAATATGCCATTAAAACTCCGTCAACCAGCGGTTCAATTTCTCTGATAATTCGAGGACGCCCTTGTACCATTACTAAAATAATAGGTTTTCCTGTTTTAGCTAATTTTTTAACTAATTCTTGTTGTACTTTTGGTAATTCTAACTCATTAATATCTGAAGGTTTTTCTGAAGCTGGAATTTCTCCAACGCATACAACAATATAATCTGCTTTTTTTGCTTTTGAAACTGCCAAATCAGAATTTATATCTTCTAAATAATCTGTTCCTTCAACAAAATCAACATTTTTAGCTCCAACTTGTTTTTTAATAGCATCAAGAATTGTTAATTTACTTGAATCGTTATAAGTAGTGTCTCTTCCTAAAAACGATCTTGACCAAGCTCCATTTAACATATTAATTGAATTTGCCGAATAACCAGTTACCAATACTTTTTTATTAGAAGAAAGTGGTAAAACTGCGTTTTCATTCTTTAACAATGTAATAGCTTCACTCGCTGTTTTATAATTGGCATCAATATGCTTTTCACTTCCAAAATCCGGATATTCTTTTGGATTATTATAAGGCGTTTCAAAAAGATTTAAGTAAAATTTTAAACGTAATACGCGAGTTACGGCATCATCAATTCTTTCTTTTGAAATTTCTCCTTTTTCAACCAATTCTACAATAAGGTCAACTACATCGGCATCATAAGGGTTCATTAATAAATCGATCCCTGAATTAACAGCTAATTTGGTAGCTTCTCGCATATCTTTAGCAGATTGATGCGCTGCCACTAAAAACTCAACATCACTAAAATCTGATATAACTACTCCCTTAAAACCCATTTCTCCTTTTAAAATATCAGTGATATAATAGTTGTTTAAATGGCAAGGAATTCCATTAACAGCATTTGAACTAATCATTACTCCCATTGCTCCGTTTTTCAAAGCTTTTTCAAAAGGTGGTAAAAAATATTGACGTAAGCTATTCTCAGGAATTATTGCATTTGCTCTATCTTTTCCATTTTTTCCAGCTCCATACCCTACAAAATGCTTAATACAAACTGCAGAACTTGTTGAATTTTGCAATCCTTTTTCTTGAGACCCTTTTATATAAGCCTTTGTCATTTCTGAAATTAAATATGGATCTTCACCAAAGCTTTCTCCAATTCTTCCCCAAAGTGGGTTAGTTGCTACGTCTGCATTTGGATTGAAATTCCAAGGAAGTGATGCTGCCCGAGACTCATAAGAAGTTATCTCTGCTCCAATTCTAGATAGCTCTGTATTCCAAGTTGCGGCCACAGCAATTTGATGCGGAAACATTACAGAACCATTTACATAATTTGCTCCGTGAATATTATCAATTCCATATAAAACAGGGATTCCTAAGCGTGTTTTTTGCATTGCCGAATCCTGAATTTCTTTTACAATTTTAAACCACTCTTCTCTATTAGCCGGATATTGTGGTGTGTTATGTATTGATCCAACAGCATAATCAATAATAAACTTTTTAAATTTTTTAGAATCAAAATTAACATTATCTCTTTTCTCCCAATATTCACCTTCTAAAACTGAAGGCAAACCAATATTTAACATTTGACCCGCTTTTTCTTTTAAGGTCATTTTTACTAATAAATCTTGTATTTTAGCTTCAGTTTCTTCGGTTTGTAAACTGCTTACTTTAAAACTTAAATCAACAGGTTTTTCACTTTTAGCACAACTCATAAAAATTATGATTATTAATGTTATTTGATATATTCTCTTCATTTATATTGAATTATATTTTAGTCTATTTTAAAATTTAAGGCTTTAGTGTATCCCTTATTTACAAAGTTATTTTTATACAAGCTATTTTCTAAATATTGATTTAATGCTTTTTGAACTTTTAAAATATCTGGTCTATTCTCTCTAACTTTTGCGTAGGTTGAACGATCGCTTTTGGCATATTCAGTAATTAAATGGTAATCTTCTGGCTGATTAAAATTCATAATCCCTTTTGTATTATTCATTTTTTTATATGGCCAAAAACACCAATTCACTTCATTTTCATCTAACAATATTCTAAAATCGTTTACCCATTCATCAGTATTTTCACCTGTTTCTCCAATATAAATTGGCACGTTGTACTTGTCTCTAAAATCTATATACGTTTGTATCGATTCCTGATTTACTTCAAACCAATATTTATGAAATTCATACACAACATTATCATCAACCAGTTCTTCAAAAACATCAAAATTCCCACTCCAATTAGAACCATTTAAAAATATAGTATGAGTTGTATCAACCTCTCTAATCTCTTTAATTATTCGATTGTACAACAAAAATAACTGGTGATTAAAATAATCTAATTCATCATTAAAATAATGTGCAATTGGCTCGTTTACCAAATCGTATCCTATAATTACTGGTTCATCTTTATACCTTTTTGCAATATCAACCCAGATTTTTGTCATTAAATCTTGAGACGATTTACTTTTAAAAAGATATGGATAACCATAACTATCATCTATATTATCTCCTGTTTGTCCTCCAGGCGCACAATGCATGTCTAACAATACATATAGTTTTTCTTGTCTGCACCAATCAATTAGTCTATCAAAATATTTAAAACCTGAGTTTCTCTCTCCCATATACAAATCATCGGTAAACATTTTATAATGAAATGGAAGACGTAAATGATTAACTCCAATACTTTTTAAATATTTTATATCATCGTGTGTTACATAATTATTTAAAAAGCCTTTCCAAAAAACCTGCAGGCTGTCTGGGCCGACTAATTCATACAATAATTCATCAATTTTTCGAGGCGCATTCACTTGTTCCATTTTAAACATGTAGCCTTCTGGCACTAACCAGTTTCCTAAATTTGTACCTTTTAAAATTAGTTCTTTCCCATTATCATCAACAAACTTAGTTCCTTTGGTTTTTAGGAAATTGAGTGTATTTGTCGATTTTTCTTCAACTGTTTTAACTGTTTTTTCTTTGCATGAATAACTTAATGAAATTAATAAGATTGCAGAAATAGTTATTAAATAGTGTTTCATTTTTAATTATTTTTTTCTTTACTAATTCTAGCTACTTCTTTTAACAACAATGGAAATGCTGGTTGTGTCATATTGTGACCATAACCATCTAATTCATAAAGAGCAGTTTTGGTGTGTCCTACAATTTTCATCATACGCATTAAGTAGGCATTTTCTTCATATCGGCCTAATAATTCCAGTTCTCTATCTCCTGTAATTAAAAGTAATGGTGGTGCATCTGCACGAACATGAAATAATGGAGCTAAATCATCAATAATAGGCTGTGTTCCTGAAATTCCACGTTCTTCACGTACTGTAAAGTGTGTAATTGCGTGACCGCTAAAAGGAATTAATCCTGCAATTTTATTAGCATCAATATTATGAACAGCAAGCCATTTTTTATCTAAGCCAATCATACTTGCCAAATAACCACCAGCTGAATGACCAGAAACAAATATTAGATCTTTATTTCCTCCAAATTCTTGAATGTTTTTAAAAGCCCAAGCTACTGCAGCTGCAGTATCTTCAATATACGCTGGTGCTTTAACTTTTGGATATAAGCGGTAATTAATTCCAATAATGGCTACTCCTTTATTCTTTAATTCTTCAGGGATTTCCTTTTGAAAACTTGTTAATCCTCCACCATGAATCCAAACAATTGTTGCAAATCCTTTTTTATTTTTTGGGTAATAAATATCTAATACACAACGTTCATTTATATAAATATCAGATTGGTTAATTGTATCGGAATAATAATGAATGTTTTGCTTTATTTCGTAATCAATATCTTGAGAAAAACAATTACTTTCTACTAAAATTAGTAGTAAAAAAATTAAAACACTTTTCATATATCGATATTTAATTAATTAGCCCTATTTCATCACTAATTTAGGTGTTCTATCTACTTTAAATAAGCCCCAATGTTTTTCTGGCTCTAATTCTTCATTAGATCCTTTCCATGGCTCATCAAAAGCTTCAAAAACAAACGTTAATATTTCATCTTTTTCATTCCATTCCATTAAATCGTTATAATAAATTTGCTGAAATTCTTCACTTACATTTATAGGATCAATACCTCTTCCATTTGAATTTGTTGCCCAACCTGCTTCGGTTATTACCACCAACTTATTTGGGTATTTATTAGCAATTGAGTAATAGTTGTCTTTAGTATATTCTAACGCATCATGAATATTTTTGTACTCCCAAACTGGATATGTGTGTACAGAAATAAAATCGACAACATCTACCAAATCTTTCAATTTATCTATCCAAGGAACATAATTTTCGCAAAACGTTACTGGTTGTTTAGCCCCTTTTTTAATCATTTTAACATAATTAATAACACTTTTAACTGGCACGTAATGATCCGTCCAATCCACACAAGCCTCATTTCCAGCTGAAAGGCAAAAAATTATAGTAGGATATTGATTTGCTAGTTTTATTAACTTATTAATTTGTTGTTCGTTTTTTAGTTTGTTTTGAATCAACTCTTCTTCAGATAAAATATGAACTTCCCAAGGGCAACCAAAATTATTCATTTCAGCCACAATATAAGCACCTAACATTACTTTGAAATCTAATTTTTCCTTTTTTATAACATCTAAAACAATTTCAGCATGGTCATCACAATCATATAAACGAAGATATTTCCAATTCCCTTGTAGCAATGATAAATCCTCTTTTATTTGCCCATAACTAGGACAAATACCACCCGGTTGTTGCCCTTCTCTAAACCCAGAATAACAAATTGCTTTACCTGGCTCTATATTTAGTTCTTTTATATAATTCATTTAGTTTTAGTAATCTATTTTTAGTATTTAAGATGTTCATTTTTATCCCAAATACCCCAATATGCGCCAACATCTCCTTCAGCACCCGTTTTCCAAGGCTCATCAAACGATGAAAAATAAAACACATCTATATCTTCTGCTTCAGACCATTGTTGGGTATTGATAAAATATTTCATTGCATTTTCAAATGAAGGAATTGCTCCATGAAAAACTTGCCCTTTATTTGTCCAACCTGTCTCTGTGATAATTACTTTTTTTCCATTTGCAGCGCTCATGGCTCTGCGGTACATATCTTTCATATATAATAATGAATACTCTAAGGCACAGCCTTCCCAATAAGGATAACAATTGGCAAGAACTACATCACATGCCTCCGTAATCTTTGGACGATGTTCAAACTCGTAATAAGCATCAACATATCCTACAGGAACCTCTGGAATAGCTTCTTTAACTTCGTGCATAAAAGCCAACAATTCTTCTTCTGTTAAATCACCTCTGTACATAACTTCATTACCTACTGCAGCAATATCAACATATCCTTCTTTGGCTATTTTAATTAGATTGGCTATTTCTCTTTTATTAATTTCATCATCGCTACCTAACCAAGCACCCACTAAAGTTTTAATACCATATTCATGTGCTATTTTTGGAATTAATTCATTTCCATCAGTACAAGAAAAAGAGCGAATCCATTTTGTATATGGCTTAATAATCTCCATTCTTCTTCTAATTTGTTCTTCTGTAATAATATCACCTGGTTGTTGACCTTCTTCATATGGACTAAAACATAATCCATGCATTCCATTATTTAAAGCCTTTGAAAAATAACTTTGTAATTCTTCTTTCGATTTATTTTCGTGGTTAATTCCCGCTAACGATAATATTTTTTCTTTTCTAACTGACATCTTTTATGATTTTAAATCTCCTATATTGCTACTTTTTATCAGAAACACTTTTATAAATTTCTTTTACTATTTGATACGTTTCTTTCTTATTTCTATCTAAATCTACAATGCCCCAATATTCTTCATTTGGAGTTCCATCATAAGGGACGCCACTACTATTTGGCGCCCATCCTCCCGGGTCTTGTGTATCAGTATTTCCTGCTTTCCACCAACCATCGGTAAAAGAAAATAATGTAACCCCCAAACAAGTTTCGGAAGCTTTAAAAACGGCTTTTAAAATATTCTTATTGGCATCTGCTTGTACTTTTTCATTAATTCCTTGCTCGTAACCATCTTTTGAAATAGTCATATAACTATCTCCACCTGCTTCAGATAAATACATTGGTTTTGAACTAACCGAGCTCCATTCTGAAAAAATTGTTGTAGGATCATCCCATCGGTACACATTCAATCCCCAAACATCAATATTAGGACTTAAAGAAAGTGCTAACGCGTCAGGTAATTCTCCATGAGCTGTTGTAACCGGGTGCGATGGATCATTTTCATGAATTAAATGACCAGCATTATTCATAGCATTATACCAATTTTTTATATCTCCATCAAACCATTCTGGATGGTAGTTATACTCGTTACCAAGTTCCCACATTAAAATAGCACTATGACTTTTATATTTGTTTACATAATTGATAAACGTACCTGATAAAATATCGAAATTACCTCCTTGATTATACCCAAAACCAATAATCACTTTTAAGCCTGACTTATGAATTTGATCCAAAACTGCTTCATCATCAATTGGAGCATACACTCTTATGGTATTTATTCCGGCTTCAACCATCAAAGCTAAATCTTCTGTAAGATTATCAAAACTTCTTTGATCACTTCCCTTTGGAACAGGATGATAACAAATTCCTTTAATTACATAAGGAATTTTATTTACCAGTAATTGTCTGCCAGAAACAGCAACACCTTCTGTTTTACATGAATAGAATATTACAGCTATCAGCATTAAAAAACTTATAGACGTTTTTCGTTTGAATTTATGCATCGTACTAATGTTTATATAATTAATGGACTATTTAAGGTGTATATGTTAGTCCTTTACATTTTTCAACCAACTCTTTTACTTGCTCATGAGTTATTTCACCGTGTGTGATGTATGGATACTTAATTAAAGGATGTTCCACCATAAAACCTTGGTACTCTCTTATTTCGGCTTCATCACCTTCAGTTACAATACCTCTAATCCAGTTTGGCATGTATTCCAATAAAATTTTACGTGTTTGTTTGTTATTCCAGTATTCTAGGAAAAATGTATATTCATCAAACATTAAAGGTACTTGTTGTGTTGATTGTAAATTAATGGTTTCAGACAATTTAATTGCTCTTGAAGAAGCTGCGGCAGCAATTGCATATTCGCCACTTTCAGCAATCCACATATTTCTTTTAGCATCAAAATAAGAAAAATCACGGCTTTCTAACTTAAAAGAAACCTCTTTTTCTTCGCCAGGTTCTAACTCAATTTTTACAAATTTCTTCAATTCTTTTTCAGGACGTTGTAAGGTGCTTTTTGTGTCTGAAACATATAATTGCACAACTTCTTTACCTTTAACTTTCCCTGTGTTTTTAATAGTAACACTCACTGTTAAACCTTCTTTATCTGTCGTATTTTTTGATGATACTTTAAAATCACTGTATTCAAAATTGGTATACGATAATCCATATCCGAAAGGAAATAATGGTTCAATTTTTCGTTCATCATAATAACGATAACCAACAAAAATTCGTTCTCCATAAAGCACATCACCTTGTTCTCCTGGAAAATTAAAAAATGCTGGAGTATCTTCTAAACGCATTGGAAATGTTTCTGCTAATTTCCCTGAAGGGTTTACTTTTCCAAATAGCACATCTGCAATTCCACCAGCTCCTGCTTGCCCTCCTAACCAAGTTTCCAACACACCTGAAACACTGTGTAGCCAAGGCATCGTAACAGCACTTCCATTTGTGAGCACAACTATGGTGTTTTTTTGAACAGCACTAATTTCATCAATTAATTTATTATGAGATGGAGGCATGTGAATATGCGTTCTATCAATTCCTTCTGATTCATATTGCAATGGCAAACCAGCAAATACCAACACAACATCTGCTTCTGAAGCAACTTTTTTAGCCTCTTCAATTAACGACATATCGTTATCATCCGCTAAATTGTATCCTATAGCATAGGTTATTTCAATACCTTTCCCATATTCATTTTTTATAATCTCTAAAGCATTATCAAGTTTGGTTGGTTTTACTTGTGAACTTCCGTTTCCTTGGTAACGTGGAGCAGCAGCAAATTCACCAATAATGGCTACTTTTTTATATTTATCTTTTGAAATTGGTAATACTTCATTTTCGTTTTTCAATAAGGTGGCAGCTTCAGAAGCTACTTTTCTTGCAAATGTGTGGTCTTTTTCTACATTTAATTTTACTCCTTCTTTTTGAAGTGATTTTGCTTTAAAAACAACGGTTAATATTTCTTTTACCAATGCATCAACAACTGCAATATCCAATTCTCCATTTTTAATAGCTTCCACTGCAATGGCATTATTTACAGAACTCACTTTTGGCATTTCAATATGCATTCCAGCTTTCATAGCTTCAACTCTATCAATAACAGCAAACCAATCTGAAACAACAATTCCTTTAAAATTCCAATCTTTTTTTAAAATATCTGTTAACAGATTAGAGCTTTGTGTTCCATATTCACCTTGAACTCTATTATAACAAGCCATAACCGTCCATGGTTGTGCTTTTTTAACAGCAATTTCAAAAGGTGTAAGATAAATTTCATGCAACGTACGTGAATCAACATTTGAGTTGTTAAACATACGCATGGTTTCAACATTATTAGCTGTAAAATGTTTTAAAGAAGTTCCAACTCCCTGACTTTGAACTCCGTTTATATAAGCAGCTCCCATTTCTCCAGATAAAATTGGATCTTCAGAAAAATATTCAAAATTTCGACCACCCAATACAGAACGCTTAATATTTACACCAGGACCTAAAAGAACACTTACGCCTTGTGCCTGAGCTTCATCACCCAAGGTTTGACCTACCTTATAAACTAAATCTACATCCCAAGTTGCTGCAAGTGCAGAAGCCGTTGGAAAACAAGTTGCTGGCAACTGATCACCATAACCTGGTTTATTGGTTGCAGGTGCACGACGCAACCCGTGAGGTCCGTCAGCTAACCAAATCCAAGGAATGTTCAAGCGTTCAATAGGCATTGTGCTCCAATCATCTCTTCCTGAACAAAGGGCTACTTTTTCTTCAATGGTTAATTTAGAAATTAAATGTGTGATTTTTTTCTGAATGTCAACTTCTTGTTGAGTTTGCGCTGTTAAATTCATAGTAATTAAAACTAAGAATGAAATTATTACTGCTTTTTTCATATTTTCTCTTTAGGTATTTATCCGAAAATAAATATGTAGTATTCTAATTTTTTATAATAATCGATAAAGTCAGCCTTAAAAAAACTGTTCATTTTATAACTTACTTTCGTTTATTGGTTGCTTCTAACTCACGTTCTGCACGTTTCACCACTAGTGCTTCTTTAATTTCATGAGCTCTGGCTTCTGTAATATTATATCGCCAAACCAAAATAATGGCAATTAAGGCTGCAATTATTGGAATAATGATATCTGCTAAACGTAAATTGGTCAAGGTTTCTAATGATTGAACTTGAATACTTTCATCAAAACCAACCATTTGTAAAACAACACCACTTGTAAGCATTGCTAAGGCTGTCCCTAATTTTACCATCCACCAGTAAACTGCTCCAAACATTCCTTCGCGACGCTCTCCGTTGTTCAATTCATCTAAATCACAAACATCAGCAGTCATTGACATCATTAGCGTAAATAAACCTCCAATTCCAAAAGAAAGGAAAGGAATAGGCATAAACATTAACCATGGATTTCCTGGGTCAAATCCCCACCATTTTAACACATAACCAACAATTGAAAGTAAGGTGGCAACTACAAAAGCTTTTCTTTTTCCAATTTTTTCAGAAATTTTGGTAACAACAGGTATTACTAAAAACATAGTAGCTAATGCACTTACAGTTCCAAACCAAGCTGGCCAAGATCCTGCTGCAACTGTATCTCCTTGAAATAAATAGTAAACAATTATAAAGAAGGAAAACTGCGCAATTGTTTGAAATCCATTAAAAATAAAGAAAGTCGCTCCACACAATTTCATAAACTGCTTATTCTTTACTGTTAAAACAATTCCTCTTACAAATTCTTTTGTATTTGCTGCTAATTCACTTTTTGAAAGATCTTTCAATTTACTTTTATCAACTTCCATTTCTTTGTTAAATAGCGCAGGTAAAATTCCTAAAACCATACACAATCCACCTACCCAAATAGCCATGACCTTAGCTCCTTCGGGTGCACTTTCAAACAACGATTGGTCGTAAATAATTACCCAAAACCAAGGTGCAATTACCCAAGCCATTTGTCCCATAAATTGTGAAACTGCCATTAAACGAGTACGTTCGTTATAATCTGGAGTCATTTCATAACCTAAACCAATTAAAGGTGTTGCAAAAATTGTATAACCAATATAAAAGAACATTGAAACTATCAAAAAATAAAAGAAATTGTACATTTCTGAGTCTTCTGGATTTAGCTGCCACATAATCATGTATGCTATCCCAGAAATTACACTCCCTAAAAGTATATAAGGTTTTCTACGCCCCCATTTTGATTTTGTATTATCCGAAATAAAACCCATTATTGGGTCTGTAAGTGCATCCATAAAACGAGGTAAAGCACCTAATAAACCAGCTAAAACTGGGTTCATTCCTAAAGACATTACTAACACAACCATAAAAACACCTAATGCTGCAGGAAATAACTGATTGGCTAAATGTCCTGACCCAAATGCTAATTTTTGCCCTAAAGGGACAATATCTTCTGGTGCTGTTTTATGATGTTTCATGTTGTTTGGTTTTAAGTTTTATTACGGTTATTAACTACTTCTTCTTTCCAATTTCATAGCGTCTAATTGGATTTTATTTCTCCTCTTTTTCAGTTCCTGAAGGAGGTACTAATACATCTTTCATTAGGGAGTCTTTATTTCCATTATAGGTTTTTGAAATAACTTTCCCATCTCTTGTTAGGCCTTCAAAAGTTCCATTATCTACTAGATCCCAAATTGCATATTTAGCTTCTCCTTTTAAATTAATTAATCCAAAATGATTTTCAGAACCCAACGGATTTTTAGCATCTTTCCATTGCTCGTCAAAGGCTTCAAAGTAGAACAAAGAAATTTTTTCTTTATTCGTCCATGCTCTCATTAATTTATAATACGTTCCTGCTTTGTATTCGTCAGCTGCTTTTGAACTTTCACTTCCATAATGTCCATTTGAAACAGTTGCCCAGCCAGATTCTCCAATATGAATTGTTTTTGTACTGTCTATACTCTTAACATAATTCGATACTTTTTTATATTGATTTTTAGCAAATTCAATAGAACGAAACATTGCCTTTTCAATTTTATCTTCATCGGAAAGTTCTTCCTCATTTTCAGGAACTACCCAAAACTGTGGGTTATAATAGGAATTATGCATTGGGTACGTATGCATAGAAACATAATCAACAGCATTTATTAAAGCTTCTAAATCTGGTGTATGGTAACTAGTATCTCCACCTCCCCACGATGCAAAATCATCAGAACTGGTTATCCATAAATCAGCTGGAAGGTCTCCTGATTTTTTTAAACCTTGTAAATGATTTACCCATTTTAAAATTACACTTGGTTGCACATAATAACTAGTTGCCCAACGCACCATGGCTTCGTTTCCAACTGCTATAATTTTAACTATCTCAGGATATTGATTAGCCAATGCTACAGCTGTTGCAATTTCTTTGGTATTACGTTCACTTTCTTCATTATGATCTGGCTCTAATTCAGTCCAAGCATTTTTACAATCTATCCAAGCTCCTAACATTACATACATTTCAAAATTTGGATCTTCTTGCTTTAATTCTGAAATTGCTTTTAATAGATTGGATGCTTGTGCTAAATGAACATTATACGTACGTAAAACTTTAACATTCATTGCTGCTAAAATTTTCATATCATCTTTTAATTCTTCAATTGTTGGTTGAACATCACGTGTAATTTCTCTATAACCTCCATATGAAATTGCTAAATACTCAGGGTTTTCTAAAATATCTTTCGCTGTTATTTCTGATTTATTTTGATTTTCCGAACAACCCATAAAAAATGCTACACTAATTAATAATAAAAAGAAATTTAATTTTGTTTTCATAATTATATTTGCTTTAATTCCGTTTTATTGAAACTATAATTTTTTCAATTTCTCCAGTTCTACTGAAAATTTGATTACTGCATTCCACATCAAGATTTAATGCATCGAAAAGCAAGATTGGGCCTTCACTAAAAACCACATCTATTCCACTTTCTGATGCCATTTTATAAATTATAGGAATTTGGCAATAAGTAAAACAAAGCGACTTAGGTTCTAATACAATTTCTTTAGCTTCTTTATTAATGTTAAAATATTTAAAAGTTTTTGATTCCTTTAATAATTGTTCATCTCTTAATAATTTCGGATTAAAATGAATGGTTCCTTCTTTAACAAAAACACCTAATTCACCAAATCTGCTCAAAACATCCTCTTTAACCTGCCCAGTCATTCCTGGTTGCTGTGCTCCCTTTCCTCCTGGAGTATGTGAATAAGGATCAGTTGGGAAAGCCCCATATAATTTTGGAGATTTATGAACACCGATTCCTTCATAAATTTCAAAATAATGATCAAACATTTTACCAATTAAAATAGCATTTTCCTTATTTTCAATTGCTCTTAAACAGTTTTCATGAACTGACAACAATAATTTTGAAACCATATGCCAATAAATTGACCCAAGTCCCTCATAGCCAAAAAATGTTCCTGATCTTCCTGTAAATGCTTTATGATTAAATATCTTTTCAAAAACACCTAAAACCACCTCTTCATCTTTTTCAATTAGAGATTGATATGATTCTGGTAAATTATTTAATGCATCTTGTAAACTACTCGCATTGTTGAAATTTCCATTGAAATGGTAATTCCCAAAACAATCAACTTGTATAATTTGAGTGTTACCATCTTTAGTAAGCTGTTTTAACAATGCTGAATTTTGGACATCTGTTTTAGAAATATTATTTTTATCACTAAATCTTGGTAATTCTTTATTTGGATATAAAATATAACTGTACTGATCTGCTCTAAACAAAGCACTTTCCTTTAATGCATTTAAAACCTCTAAACTATTTTTAGAAGAAAGATACCCCGAACTTAAAACTGCTACTTGACCTTCTAACATTTCTGGTAAGTATGAAATTGATACCTCATCCTTGTTTTCAACGGTCATTAAATTATATGCGTGGTATAAATTATCGGCTCTTTTATTTGCATCAATTGAATGATCTAAATATTGAAGCGTAACTTTAGTAAAGTGTACTAAATCAGATTTTGAAACCGTCTCTTTATTACTTGAAAAACCTTTTTCATAAACAGCTGTTCTATAATTACTTGCCGCAATCCCTAGCCCGTCTAACACTGTTTTTCTTTCCTTATCTGAAACTTTTCCAGCTAATATATTTTTGTTTTTGTTTAATGTTGTTGTAACTTCATTAAAAAATAATGCCAATTCACTAGAGATTTCAACAGTATCCATATTGGATTTTAAAACCACCTCTTCTAAGAATTTTAAAAAGCGTCTTAGATAATACAATGTTACCATTGAAACACCATTACCAACTAATGCATTATTAGCATCATTCCATTCCGGGCGCTGTGTATTCATCCAAATACCACCTTCAGGAATAAAATTTGAAACTTTAGCCAATACCGTTACTAATAGTTTTTCAATAAGGTTTACCTTATAAATAAAATAATTTTCATCGCGTAATAAAGCTCCATCAGCACCTAACTGCGTTTTCTTTTCATTTATGTTTTCATCTAGTTCCACGTCGAATTCAATCGTATCTTTCGGATTTTTTAGAATATCCTGATAACTTTTGATTTTGTATGGCACATTTGCATATACAAAGATTTCTTCACTAAAATAGTTGGATAATTTATTTGGATAATGATTTTCAATAAATTCTAAAAACTTTAATAAATAAATAATTTGGTGATCACCCCAATACCCAATATATGACCATGGATTATCTGGTTCTACCGTTTCCCAATCGAAACCATCTTTTGTTACACGATACGGATTATAGCCTTCAAATGTTGTCGCATTTAAAAACTTGTGAATCATACTTTCAATAAACTCAGGATATGAATGTGCTAAAGCTTCCCAGTTTTGGAAAATATCTCTCCAGTTCCCTTCATAATCTAATATTTTTGAACCATCAATTTCACTTTTTGTATTAATAGAAAACTTGTTCCAAGGTCTGCTTGGATCTCCATGTCTTCTACTAAATTTCAACGGCATATATTCAAAACAAAGTCTTTTAAAATTTTTATCAGCTTGATTATTTGCTAGTTCTTTTAAAAATTCTAAAGAAAATATTTCTGGGAGATTTGTCAAATCAGCTTCTTTCTTTTTTAGAACTTTTTTATTGGCGTTTGCAATGTATTTTATAAAATCACCTTTTTCAATTTGATAGTTAAAATCAAAAATACCACCTCGCATGATGTTGAAAAGTGTATTTGAAAAATGCCTGGTATTAATTAAATTATCATTTGATAACTGAATCCCATCTGCAGCTCCGGTAAGCTGAATTAATTTAGTAGTTCCTCGTTCAATGTTTTCTTGAATTTTTGTTGCTAAATTCTTTTCATTTTTTATGGTTTTCTTAATTTCATTTATATCAACAATTGTTTGATTTACATTGGCAACAAGCATCCAGTTTTTTTCTGAATTTGCATTTAAAGTTAAATCTGAACATGTAAAATAAGCTCCTTTTTCAGCTTTCACATCAACTTCTTGCTGAATTTCTTTTCCTTTTCTGAAATTATTTAATTGTAATGACGATAATAAATATGTAGGTTTTTCAACACCAATAGACCAAACAATATTCGCTTTTAGCGCTTCACTTGGCTCTGCTTTATCAACAATAATAGCACTTAATGCATAAATTCCTAAACCTTCATTAGTTTCTAATTCACATTTCTTATAGGCATCTACTAAATTACTACTAGCGTTTTGTAAATCGGATGAAACTCCATAAGGAAGGATATTCTGAATTCCATCTAATACAGTAACTTTAAGTGTATTGTTAGTATTATTAACTATGGTTGATTTTTTTATAAAACCGTACTTACTACTTGAGCACCATTCATATTTAAAGGTTACACCTAAATCATGATTTACTTCTTCAAAAATCACTTTATTTCCATAGCTGTTTTTGTATAAATTTCTGCTAATTTTATAAATACCTTCATATCTATTCGAAAATGGTTCCCACAAATATGTTTTTCCTTCTAAATGAATTTGAACAATGGTTTTACTTCCTGTAATTTCGGCACTTTCAGTAATTTTATCATCAGTGTAATATGGGAATAATGCATAACTACTGTTCTTTCTTCCTGCAGTTAATCCTCCATTACTAGAAATAAACATCCAATGGTTTGAATTACTTACAATACTCATAAAAAAAGGTCTCATTTCATTTACATTAGAAATTTTATAATAACTTTCGTTTCCAATAGTTACTACTTCACCTTTTACTTCATTTACTTCATTAGAAGCTTTATTTTCACCTAAATACATCAAAATATTATTTTATTTTTTATATAACTTTAATAAAAACCTCTTTTAAATTAGTATTTAAAAGAGGTTAATTTTACAAATATGGTCTCTTTTTTTAATTCAATTTAAATGGAATATTAGCTGTTGCAGCATTTTCTTGTCCATCATCTACATATCCAAACAATCTATAAGCTCCTTTTTCTGCGGAAACTTTAAATTTTAATTCGCCATTTTTATTACTTATAACAGTAAACTCAACAGATTTTGGTCTTTTTTCAAAATCCCCACCATCTTTTAGATCTGTGCTTTCTTCTAATATTTCCCAACGGTAATTTAATTGATCATCCTCAATATCATTTACTTTAATAAAAGCCAAACTTTCTTCATCTGCCTTTAAAATTACATTTTCATAGGCTGTTTTGTTATTGATTGTATATGACTCTATTTGCGGGGCTCTATTTTCTGGCCAAGTTCCATTCCATAAATAATGCATTACATCAACAGATTCTGTTTCTTTACCATCTTCTAAAATCACACCGTACCAAGTTGGTGTACGTTCTTGCTTTTGTCCCCATAGAAACACATACGAACCAACACATTTTAATGAATCAGCTTCGATTGCTGCTTTATATCTTTTTAAGTAATTTGCCGCTTTTAGCGTACTATTTTCTTCAATTGGTGCGCCCCATGATGTTTTTGGAACTTCCCAATGCCCAGTTGCTCCCCACTCTGTAACCATATAAGGACCTTCCCAACCAAATTCTTTAATTTGTTGAGGCAACTCAAGTATTTTAGCATACAACTGTACAGAAAGTAAATCTAAATCTGTACATCGCTCTTTAATTAAATCTATTTCACTTTGAGAAATTCCAGCCAAAGTTGTAGTAGTTAAATGATTTGGGTCTACCTCGTGAATCATTTTTGAAATATCATTTACAGCATCCCAAACTTTAGGGTTTGTTGCACGCAAATTTAGCTCGTTACCAATTGCCCAAATAAATAAAGCCGGATGATCTTTTAAAGCTATTACCTCTTTTTTAATTCGTTCAAATTGTTTTTTTACAGCAACTTCATCATTATAATCAAAACCATGACGTTCTCTTGCAACTTCAATACCCATGGTCACCATCAATCCATTTTTAAGTGCTTCATCTAACACTTCTTTTCCAGATTGCTCACCATTCTCTGTTCTCCAGGTTCTAAATGAATTACCTCCATGTTTTGCAACTGAAGCTATGCTTCCAAATTCTAAACCAGCACCTTTAATGTAAAAAGGTTCATTATTTACATATAATTGAAATTGCCCATTATTGTTTTTCAATTCAACTTTTACAGCTTTGCTATCTGTCATACTTTCCTTTTTAGATTGCTTTGTATTGCAACCATAAAAAAGTGAAATGCAAAAAACAATTAGTATTATATTTTTCATACAATTTTATTATGATCTAATTAGTAATTCTTCTACTTCCTCTAATGTTTTTCCTTTTGTTTCAATAACATATTTTAAAACAAATACTAATGATAAAACTGCCATAACTGCATAAATTGCAAAAGTTATTGTTGGCCCTAAATTTGTAAGTTCCCAAGGGAAAAACTGTGTTACTGTATAACTTACCAAAGAATTAAAGAAACCTACTACAGAAATAGCAATTCCTTTTACATTTCCAGGGAAAATTTCTGATAACATTGTCCACATTACCGGACCTAATGAAATTGCGAAAGCCGCAACATATAACAATATGGCAATTAGCACCAATGTTGCATTTATACTAATAAAACTTTTTATTTCGTTTTGTTTGAACTCTGTAAATTGAGCTTCATTTAATAAAGGTTGAACGTTTTCAAATAATTCATTTTGAGATACAAATGAAAGTCCATTTAACGCTGTTAATGCAGTTTTAATTTCTGGGTTACTTATTTTTTCTATAGTAGTTTCATTAAAATTATAAGTAGCATTATTAAAAGCTAAGGTTGCCATAGATAAAGCAATTGCCATTGCAGAAGTTCCAATAATTAACAATGGTTTTCTTCCTAATTTATCAATTAAATAAATGGCCACAAAAGTAAAAACTAAGTTTGTTAAACCAACAACAATAGCTTGTAAAAAGGAAGCATCTGTGCTACCTCCTGCTTGTTCAAAAATTGTTGGGGCATAATAAAATATGGCGTTAATACCTGTAATTTGTTGAAAAAATGCCAAACCAAAAGCAATAATTACAATAACACGCATTCTTTTGCTGAAGAAATCTGCATAGGTTCCTTTTGCTTCTTTTTTGTCGATACCTCTTTGAATTTCACTTATTGTTTTTTCAGCAAATTCTTCACCTCCAATTTTAACCAATGTTTTTTCGGCTACATCAACCTTGCCTAATTTTTGAATTAACCAACGTGGGCTTCTTGGCACTAAGAACAGTGATAAAAAATAAATAATTGCAGGAATTGCTTCAACACCTAACATCCATCTCCAACTTTCTCCATCTAAATCCTTTAAAAAATAGTTAGAAAAATATGCTACAGAAATACCTAAAACAATGTTTAACTGGTTTAAAGAAACCAAACTACCTCTTAATTTTGGTGGTGCAATTTCAGCAATATAAATTGGTGCAATTAAAATAGCTCCTCCAATACCAACACCTCCAATAATTCTTGCAATAACAAATGAAATGTAATTTGTTGCAAATGCAGACCATAATGCGGAAACTGTAAATAATAGTGCCGTTAAAATCAGTATTTTTTTTCTACCGAATTTATCACTTAATGGGCCCGCTGTAATATTACCAGCCATGGCTCCAAAAATTACACACCCAACAGAAAAACCAAGTTCCCAATCAGACATTTCAAAATAGGTTCTTATTCCGTTTACTGCACCCGAAATAACTGCACTATCGAAACCTAATAAAAAGCCTCCCATTGCTACAATTAAACTTATTGTAATAGTGTATGATTTATTCATAATTTTTAGTTGGTTTCGGTTGGTTAGGTTAATTCAAATTTATTTTAATAAAAGTGTTTGAATTGCATGTGCAGGCATATCTAAGGTTGCAGTTTTTGAACCTACAGTAACAGTATAAGACAACGCTTCACTACTTTGGTTCATTGCTACAATTACAGCAGTATTATCTTCATTTACAAAAGCAGTAGTTATTAATTTATTGGAACTAGAGGCGCTTGAAATTCTTTTTGCTCCTGGTCTTATAAATTTAGAAAAGTGCCCAATATAATAGTAAGAATTGGTAAATGTTAATTCACCCGTATTAGTATCTCCGTGTACAGGTGCAAAACATAAATTATTTACATGATTTGGCCCACCGGTTTCATCTAAAAGAATATTCCAATCAGTCCAAGCTACAGTTCCGTTGTTAAAATCGTTTATCATAGATTTTCCGTAACGTTCTGCTAATTTTGGATCTTCATTTACAATTCTACTTAAATCATAAGCTTCTGTACACCCTTCAGTAAATACCAAATTTTTATCTGGATAAGCTTCGTAAACTTTTGCTACATTATCAAACATTGGCTCTCCATCCTTCCAATCTTCATACCAATGAAATCCAATACCCCATACATATTTTGAAGCTTCTGGATCGTTTAATATAGTACTTGCTCTCTGAAAAATTAAATCACGATTGTGATCCCAAACAATTATTTTTTTATCACCTAAGCCTTCGTTCTCTAATGTTGGACCTAAATGATTTTTCAAGAAATCTCGTTCCTCTTCAGCAGTATAAATACAAGATTCCCATCTTTGAGTTGCCATTGGCTCATTTTGTATAGTTAACCCCCAAATTGGAACTCCTTCTTTTTCATAAGCTTTAATAAATTTGGCATAATATTTTGCCCAAGATGCAGCAAATTCTGGCCTTAGCTTTCCACCTTTTAACATATTATTGTTCGTTTTCATAAAAGCTGGTGGGCTCCAAGGAGATACGTACATTTTTAATGTTCCGCCTGCTGCTGCTATTGAAGATTTTATAAATGGCAATCTAAATTCTTTATCACGATCGATATTGAATGTTTTTAATTCTGCATCACCTTCTTCAATATAAGTAAAACTTTCAGTTCCAAAGTCAGAACTATGAATGCTTGTTCTTGATAATGAATATCCAATTCCCTTATCTACACTGTAATAAGCCTCTAAAAATTTAGCCTGATTTTCTTTTGTAAGTTTATAAAATGTTTCAGCAGAAGCATCCGTTAATGCCGCTCCAATACCTACAAAAGTTTGAAATTTTTTAGTAGGATCTACTAAAATAGAAGCTTCGGTTTCTAAAGGTTGCTTATAATCTGAAAATTCAATAGTCCCTGTTGGTGTTAATTTAAACTCAGAATTGTGAGCACTTGTAAACACTTGAAGTGTATTGCCATACTCAATTATTTTTTCAGCTGTAATTTCTGCTTCAGAAACAGTTTTTGTTTTATCATTTTGATTGCATGAAGTTAATGCTGTTATCAAAATCAGTGCTATAAGTAAATTTCTCATTATTCTAATTTTATTATAATTCTTTTTACCAAATATAAGTTCCAACTGAGCCTGCTTCTAATGAGGCTACAACCCACTTATTATTAAATTTAATATTAAACAATTCATTTGAAGAACCATTATTTTCAACAATTAATACTTTTTTTCCGTTGGGAGTTTTAAAAGCAACATTTTGCAAATTTCCAGATATATTACTTGCAATTCTTACAGAACCTGTTGGAACAAATTTTGAAGCATGGCCAATAATATAGTAACCAACATTTTGCGTGTAAGATGAGCTATTTGTTATTGTAATTGCACCTTTACAAGTTGTACAACCTCCATCTGTATGCGGTCCAAAAGTTGCATTATTTGCTAAATTCCATTCCAAAGCAGTTTTACTCCAATTTCTCATAGAACCAATCACAACATTTTTTAAATGCCAATTTAAATCACCACCAAAATCTCCAGTATTTGAAGTATATTGTTCAGTAAAATATAAATCTTTATCTGGATGTGCATTTTTAACAGTTGACAATGCGTTAATTTCACCCGCATATAAATGAAATGCCGAACCCGTAATATATTTCTTGGCTTCAGGGGCATCTAAAACAGTAATTGGATATTCTGGCTTATCACAATTATGATCGTAAATAATAATTTTTGTAAAAATGTTAGCTGATTGAAACGCTGGGCCTAAATGATTTTTAATAAAATCAGCTTGTTGAAGAGCAGTCATTAATAAACTTGGATTATTTCCAGGATGTAAAGGCTCATTTTGTGGAGTTATCGCATCAACATTAATTCCTTGAGCTTGCATTTGCTGAATGTATTTTACAAAATACTGTGCATAAACACCATAGTATTTAGGTTGTAAACTACCACCCACAGTACTATTATTATCTTTCATCCAAACTGGAGGAGACCAAGGGCTTCCCATAATTTTAATATTTGGATTGATTGCTAAAATTTCTTTTAAAAGTGGTATTAGATTAGCCATATCTGGCTCTAAACTAAATTGATCCAGATTAACATCAATTTGTCCATTTGGTAAGTCATTGTAAGAAAAAGTTGCCGCATCTAAATCTGAAGCACCTATACTAATTCTTAAATAACTTATAGAAATTGAATTTTCATTTGTACCAAAAAGCTTTTGTAATAATTCCTGTTTTTTGCTTGAAATCAATCCATTAATTACCTCAGCACTTCCTCCTGTAAGTGAAAACCCAAAACCATCAACTGTTTGAAAAGTTTGAGAATCATCAACTTCTATTGCTGCATAATTATTAGAATTACTTCCAAAAGCCAAAACTAACTCTTGCTTTTGCAGTTTAACAGATGCATCGGTCTTAGTTAACCAAAAATCTATTTCATTTTCAATTTGAGGCGGAGTTTCTATTGGATTTTCAGTTGCCTCAGTTGTCGTTGATTTACTGCAATTAGCCAAAGAAAGAATAAAAGTTATTATAACTATAAACTTCATTTTATTAAATATTTTATTAGCCATTATTGATACAACAATTTTACAAACACTCGTAATTAATTAGAAGCGTCTCTTAATCTTTTTATTGATAAACTCTTACATAATCAATTTCCATTGTAGATTGGTTAAAATCATTAGGTATATTACCTCCTAAACTACCACCCATTGCAATGTTTAAAATAAAAAAGAATTTATCATTAAATGGAAAATCTGCACTGTTATTCATAACAAAAAATTCTACATCATCGACAAAAATCCTTAAAGAATTTTCATTCCATTCTAAGGAATAAATATGAAATTCACTTGTGGCATTTTCAACGGCCGTGTTTGCTCCATAGCTCGCGTTACTTGAGTTGGCATTATTCCACCAATGTAAAGTTCCTAAAGTTCTTCCTTTATCTCCTCCCGTTTGTTCCATAATATCAATTTCACCACAGCGAGGCCATCCTACATTTGAAAAACTATCTCCTAACATCCAAATTGCCGGCCAAGTACCACGTGATTCAGGTAATTTAGCTCTCACATCAATTCTACCATATTTAAAACTTTTCAACCCCTGTGATTTTAATCTTGCTGAAGTATAACCTCCATTTCCATCGGCTTTTGCCGTAATTTTTAGAAATCCACCTTCTACAATAACATTGGCTGCATCATTAGTATAAGTTTGTGCTTCATTATTACCCCAGCCTCCTGCGCCTAAGTCATAAGTCCAATTAGCACTATTCGGAGTGCCATTAGAATTAAATTCATCTGACCACACAAGACCTGAATTGATTTTAATTGTAATACTTAAATTTTTTGAAATAAAATTAGATCCATTATAAGCAGAAATAAATATTTGAAAAGTCTTGATTCCTGAACCTGTATAAGTATAGTTTAAAGAAGTAGATGAAGTTTCAATTATCTCTCCATCACCCAAACTTAACTTAAACAAATTTGCATTTTCAGCAGAAAAAATGAATTGAACCTCTCCACTACCATCTCCATTAGGGTTAGAAGCATCTGCGCCTTTTAGAATTGCCTCTATTTCTAAATTTGAGGGTTGTTGAACTATTATATCTTCGTCATCCGATGATCCACCTCCACAACTAATTGTTAATATTAATGTTAAAAACAGGGCAAGTATATGACCACTGTATTTGTAATTTAAACCAGAGTACATCAAAATTGAATAATTATTATTAATTAATAGTTTAGCGTTTTTAAGTAAATAGTATAAAACATACTCGAACCAAATTAGTTCGAGTATGCTTTTAAATTAACTCAAATTATTGTAATGGTTTTAATTTTAACCACCAACCGTTACCAGTTTCTGTTCCCTGAACTCTTAAATGCATAAAATCAGGTGTAATTTCTAAGATCTCATATTCAGCTTGTAGAGCACCATAACCTATAAAGATATCCGATGTTCCTAAAGCCATTGCAACTTTAGTAGAAGGAAATTCAGCAGTTGCTGCAATACCATTACTTGACGGTACAAAATTAAAACTTCCTGTACCTCCAGAATATTCTGCATAGCAATCTTCATCTCCCGACGCAGGAATTCCAGGAAGGTTAGTTAAATCTCCTGTTTTTGTAAAAACTCCGTCTGCAGAAGCGTCTACCGCTAATTCGTAAGTACCATTTGCATTTTTTGTAAATGTAAAAGTTGTACTATAAAAACAAGGTTGCGTTTCTAACTTTTCATCAACTCCAGCAGTCCACCAAACAGGTGATGTATCTCCCCAAGGGCCTACACCAAAATGAGCAGGCACATCTTTATCTACAATCCATGTTTTAGAAGTATCGTTCGTTATTGCTGTAACTATGGCAGCATCAGGCACAAAGTCACTTCTAACTGTTATGTCCTTTGTTGCATTAGTTGCAGTACCACCTGGTCCAAATGCTATTACAGATATTCTATATGTATTTACTCCCGGGCTTGTGAATTTTTGATTTAAAACTCCAGAAGGTAAAACTTTATAATTAACATCAGAATAATCATCCATTTTATTAAATCCTACATGGTAAGTGATGGCATTAGTTGCCTCTATTGAAATATGTACTTCTCCAGAACCATCTCCATTTGGATTATCACTTGATACTCCTAAAATATCAGTATTTATCACTAAATTACTTGGAGCAGTTAAATCTCCAAACTCAAAGGTTTCTTCTTTACAACCAACTAATACTAGTGCAGTAGCAAGGATCAACCCAAATATATATTTAAAATTTTTCATTTTTTATTTTTTATTGTTTAACCAATTTGAAAGACCAATACCCTGCACCGTACGCAAGTACAAGATTCATAGTATTACCGTTATCTGAAAGTTCTACATCATATGTTATTGAATCTGGTGCATCCGCAGGATTAGTAAGTTCACCCCCATTGAATGGTTTAGGAACCCCTAAATATGCTCCTTTACCTGTTATAGTAATTGTTCCAGCATTTGCATCATAAGAATAAGTTGCTGCGACAGTTCCGTCATGAGGAGCTACTGGTGCTCCACAACCTTCAACACCTTGCCAACCTTCAATCCACGTGTCAGCACCTAAAACATTGCTAAATGCCCCATTTGCATCAAATACATATTCATCATCAAAAAAGCAAGCTCTATCAATTACAGCTTGATCATCATTTGCCCACCAACTATAATCTCCAAGTGCAGGTCCTACTGCTAAAGCTCCAGCTTCTGGAGCAACTTTCCAAGAACCTTCTAATGGAGGTGGAGCAATAGGTGTTTCTCTTACAAGTTTGAAAGACCAATACCCCGAACCGTAAGCTAGTACAAGATTCATAGTATTACCATTATCTGAAAACGTTACATCATATGTTATGGAATCTGGCGCATCTGCAGGATTTGTAAGTTCTCCTCCATTAAATGGTTTAGGAACTCCTAAATATGCTCCTTTTCCAATTACAGTAAGTGTTCCAGCATTTGCATCATAAGAATAAGTTGCTGCGACAGTTCCATCATGAGGAGCTACTGGCGCTCCACAACCTTCAACACCTTGCCAACCTTCAATCCAGGTGTCAGATCCTAAAATATTGCTAAATGACCCATTTGAGAATAAATACGTATCATCAAAAAAGCAAGCTCTATCAATTACAGCTTGGTCATCGTTTGCCCACCAACTATAATCTCCAAGTGCAGGTCCTACTGCTAAAGCTCCTGCTTCTGGAGCAACTTTCCATGCACCTTCTAATGGAGAAGGGGCAGTAGGAGCATCTCTTACAAGCTTGAAAGACCAATATCCCGAACCGTAAGCAAGTACAAGATTCATTGTGTTATCATTGTCTGAAAGCGTTACATCATAAGTTATGGAATCTGGAGCATCCGCAGGGTTTGTAAGTTCTCCACCATTGTATGGTTTAGGAAGTCCTAAATAAGCTCCTTTTCCTGTAACGGTAAGCTTCCCTGTTTCTTCATCATAGTAAAATGAAGCTGGGCTTGATCCGTCATGCGGAGCTACTGCTGCGCCACAACCTTCAATACCTTGCCAATTTTCAATCCAAGTATCAGCTCCTAAAACATTGCTAAACATTCCATTTGAACCAAATACATATTCATCATCAAAAAGACAAGCTCTATCAATTACAACTTGTGCATCATTTGCCCACCAACTATAATTTCCAAGCTCTGGACCTACTGCTAAAGCTCCTGCTTCTGGAGCAAGTTTCCAAGAACCTTCTAATTTTGAAGGAGCTGAAGGTGCTTTGTAAAAATATAAATTGTCTATAAAAATAGTTCCTGAAGCTCCTGTTCCAGCTATCCAAGTATCACTCACAAATTTCAATTGGTAGATATCTGCAACTGTTAATCCTTGATCTGTAAAATCTGAAATTGGAATATCAATACTTGTCCATTGGTCTGCTGTTAATGTACTCCAAATTGGCTTTTCACCATTAGAAGCACTTATTAAAGAAGTTTCAACTCCTGGTGCATCTGCAGTCCAAACATCTAAATGTAAAAACTCCATTCTTGATACATCAATATTTTGATTTAAACCAATTCCTTGATAACTTAAAACTGTATACTGAAGCATTTTATCTCCATTTAAATCAAATTCTGCATAACCGCTTCCTTGACCTGATTGTCCCCAATCTGGATTAAAATCAACTCCTGATAAATTTTCATAACCAGCACTAAAAATAGAAATAACATCTGCTGCTGCTCTAGCTGGAGGTGTTGGTGCTGACTTTATTGGTTGAAGAATTTTAACAACTTCAAAATCTGTAACTACAAATTCTGTTGTTGCAATTGCTCCACCTTTTAACACCACTTTAATATCAACAAATCCTGGGTTTGCATAAATATAAGAAACTGTACTTCCAACATTTCCTGTTAAAATAGTTTCTATTCCGTCTTCAACGAAATACACCTCGAAAAACATTGCAAACTGAGCATCATCTGGCACAGTTACATTTACTTGCTGCGATACTGCAGGATCATTTACAATAATTGGATCAGTTCCAAACATTGGTGCTTGAAATGACACTAGTAAATCTTTAGTCACACTAGTTGTTAATCCGGTAATTCCTTTTGCTGTAATATTTACAGAATAATTACCTTCTGTATATGTATGATTTGCTTTTTCTCCTACTTTTACATCTGCAGGGCTTCCTGAACCATCACCATAATCAATATCAAACTTAATTGCTCCATCTGCACTTGGTGAGATCGAAACAAAACCTGAATTATCTTGAGTGATTGTAAATAACGCATCCACATTTGTAGGTGCTACAGCACTATTTGTAAAATCAAGATTGTTAAGTTCATCTTCTGTACAACTCCAAATAACCGCAATTAGCAGGAACGTACTTAAAATATATTTAAATGTTTTCATCATTTTAATTTTTATTAGTAATTAGGGTTTTGTACAATTTGTGTATTCTCTAATTCTTTAAAAGGGATAGGGAATATTTCGTGTGTACCTGCTACAAATCCTCTGTCAGATAAATTTGTTGCTAATAGCCCATTTCTTCTTAAATCGAACCATCGGTGTCCTTCACCAGCTAATTCAATTCTTCTTTCATTCATAATAGCATTCATACTTACTGGAACAGAAGGTAAACCAACTCTTTCTCTAACTGCATCTAACAATGCCTGAGCTCTTGCTCCTGAACCTCCTAAAGCTTCTGCTTCTAATAAGTAAGTATCAGCTAATCTAATAGCGTAACTGTTTTGTCTGTGGTTTAGCCACATATCTCCAGCACCTGTATGCTCTTCTGATACAAGAGGTGCATATTTATTCAAGAAATACCCTGTGTCTAAATATCCTTTTTGATACGATACTTTACCTTCTGCTTCAAGTGTTTTTAAGTCTAAAATTGTAGCCTCAAAACGAGGGTCATTTTTCATTAAATCGTATAAACCTGGTAAAATTGGATTAAAACTCCAACCTGAAGAATAAGCAGGAACATTATCATTTGTATCTAAATCTACATATCCTCTTGGTCCAACCATTGTACAAATCATATTTCCTTCTGCATCATCATTATATGCATTACCCCAACCTGCCAAACTTACATTTGTATGTGAGATTTCAAGAATAGATTCTGAATTATATTTGTTATCAATAACCCAAAGATCTGCGAAATTATCTAACAGTTTATTACCATATTGATTTGTTTGTCCAGGTGTTCCATTAACTTCTGCAAATTGTGTAGCAGCTTGAGCATTTTTCCCTTGTTCTAAATAAACCTTACCTAAAATAGCTTGTGCAGCTCCTTTAGTTAATCTACCAAACTCTTGGCTAGGTACAGTTGCTGGTAGTCCTGAAATCGCTTCCATTAAATCTGTTTCAATTTGAGCATATACTTCTTCAGGTGTTGCCTGAAGAACGTTATATGTTTCAGATGGAAGTACTGGCTCAGTAAATAGCGGAACGTTTTTAAACATTCTAACTAATGTAAAGTGATAATACGCTCTTAAAGCCTTTGATTCGGCCATAAATCTAGCTTTTAATGTATCATCCATAGGGATTTCAGGTAATTTCTGAATCATTAAATTAGCTCTATTAACACCTCTATATTGATCAGTCCAGAATGAAGCTGGCATTTCAATAGCATTTAATTGATAATTTGAAAAATTTTGTATTCCAATACCATCAGTAGAGTTACCTCCACCCGCATAAAAGTCATCAGAACCTGCGTTCATCATTGTTACCATATTTTCAAATCCTCCAGAATTCTTTCTTAAAAAATCATAGGCAGCAACAAGACCTGCAAATGCTTCGTCTTGATTTGAATAATAATTTTCTGTCAAGAAAGTTCCTTTAGGTTCAACTTCTAAATAATCTTCAGAACATGATAAAATTGTTACCAATGCCACTATCGCCAGCAATGGAAACTTATATATTTTTATTTTCATAATACTTCTCATTTTTATTAAAATTGTAAATTAATACCAAACATAAAAGATCTAGCTTGAGGATAGAATCCTTTATCAATTCCCAGTACATTACCTCCAATTTCAGGATCGTATCCTGTATAATCAGTTAATGTAAGTAAGTTCTCACCTGTAACATAAAGTCTCAATTTTTGAGCCCCTATTTTACTTACAACATCAGTAGGTAAAGTATACCCAAACTGAAGTGTTTTAAATCTTATAAAATCTCCATCCTCTAAATAGTGATCTGAGAATTTCCCATAATTTCCATTAGGATCTGAATTGGATAATCTAGGGTAGCTATTTGTGCTTCCCTCTCCAGTCCATCTATTTAAAATAGAAGTTTGATAATTAGCGTTCGCTACATCTAGTCTTCTTAATCCTTGGAAAATTTTATTTCCAGCTACACCTTGCGTGAATATCATAAAATCAAAAGATTTATAATTAAGGTTAAGCGTTAAACCAAATGTATATTTTGGTAATGGAGTTCCTAAAAATGTTCTATCATCTTCAGTAATTGCTCCATCATCATCTGTATCAACCCATTTAAAATCTCCTGGTACTGCATCTGGTTGAATTACAATTCCTGCAGAATTTACATATGAATTTACTTCATCCACATTTTGGAAAACACCATTAGTGGTATATCCGTGGAAAGAGTTGATTGACTCTCCTACTTGGATTCTAGTAACTGTTCCCATTGATTGGAATCCAGCTCCACCACCAATAAATTCTTTACCGTTTCCTAAAAAGGTTACTTCATTCTTTAGGTATGAAACATTCCCATTTGCTGAAAAATTAAATTCACCAAACTCTTTTTTATACCCTAATTCCAATTCAAGACCTGTATTATCCATATCGGCAACGTTTCCTATTGGGAAACCTGATGCTCCAACGTATCCAGGTATTTCAACTGGTTGTAATATACCAGTAGTAGTTTTTGTATAATAATCAAAAGTAACATCTATATTGTTAAAAATTCTAGCTTCAAAACCAATATTAACTTGTGATGTTTCTTCCCATTTTAAATCTGGGTTATCTGGTGCATTTGGACTATATCCAGTATAGATTATAGTACCATCTTGTCCGAAAGTGTAATTTCTTCCACCACCAATTAATGCTAAATAACCAAAGTTACCTATGGCATCATTACCAGTTACTCCATAACCACCTCTAACTTTTAATCTACTTACATAATCGTTTTCAGGCCAGAAATCTTCATTTGTAACATTCCAACCAGCTGAAAATGACGGAAAAATACCAAATTTATTATTTTGTCCAAATCTAGAAGAACCATCTCTACGAACAATTCCAGTAAATATGTACTTTTCATCGTAGTTATAATTTAATCTAGAAAATAATGAAGTAACTTTATGTTCAGTTCCAGTCCAAGTATATCCTACTTTTTGATCATCTGTAACAGGGAAGTTAAAACTAGCATCATCTCTAGAAGAAACAGGTAAATCAAAATATGTTATACCTACTTCACTTGAAATATCATCAACATAAACACCTTGTCCTAATAATATTGTAAAATCATGTTTGTTTATTGCTTTATTATATGAAACCGTGTTTTCTAAATTCCAACCAAATCCTTTGGCTCTACTTCTACTTAATCTATTTTGAGTATTAACATTTGTAGCTGATAAGTAGTATTCTGGTGTAAAACCTTCGTTTCCCCAATAAGATAGTTTCCCACTTATAGAAGATTTAACTACTAGTCCTTCAATTGGTGTAACTTCAATAAAAGCATTTCCAACTAAATCATCTGACCAACCGTAATTTCCAATTGATCTCTGTATATCTGCTAAAGGATTCGTCATTTCTTGTCCAACCCAATTTGAAATACCATATGGATTTCCATTATCATCTCTAAAAACATTTTGTGTACTGTAAGGTGAGCTATTAGCAATAACAGGATCTGTAATAACCACTGGAGTTATAGGGTCTAAATTTATGGCTGAACTTAAAGGTCCTCCAAATTCAGAGTTTGTTCCAATTCCCATTGATCTTTTGTGAGCATACCCTAAAGTTTGACCAACTTTAAAAACATCAGATAATTTATGAGTTGAATTTAATCGAATGTTCTTTTTATTAAATTGAGAAACTTCAGACATAACAATACCTTCTTGATCGCTTAATCCAAAAGATGCAAAGAAAGTAGAAACTTCATTACCACCTGATAAACTAATTTCATGAGAACTTCTCATAGCGCTATCATTAAAAATAACATCTTGCCAGTTTGTACCAACACCTAAAGAAGCAACATCTGGAAAAATTACTCCTCCACCATCAGCTACAGATGCTTCATTTAGAACCGCACCATATTCAGCTGCATTTAATAAAGAAAGCTTTTTTGAAGCTGCTGATATACCGGTAAAACCAGTATAACTAACATTCAATTTACCAATTTTACCTTTTTTAGTTGTTACTAAAATTACACCACCCGCAGATCTTGCACCATAAATAGCAAGAGAAGCAGCATCTTTTAAAACTTCAATTGAAGCGATATCTGATTGGTTTAAATAACCAATACCTCCTGCATCCACAACAACACCATCAATAACCCAAAGAGGATTATTATTTCCTAAAGTTGTAATACCACGAACTCTAACCGTTGATGAAGAACCAGGTTGTCCAGCATCTGCAGCAATAACTACACCTGATACCCTACCTTGTAATGCTTGCTCAACACGTTCAACAGGCAAACCTTCAAGGTCTTCTGCTTTTACACTAGAAATAGCTCCTGTTACAACACTCTTTTTTTGAGTTCCATAACCTACAACTACTACTTCGTCTAAACTTTCTGTATCCTCACTAAGAGTTACATTAATAAAATTGGAGTCACCTACCAAAATTTCTTTTGTTGTAAATCCAATGTAAGAGAAAACCAATATTTCTCCATTTTGAACATTTGAAATTGTAAAATTTCCGTCAAAGTCGGTAGAAGCGCCCTTTACTGTGTTTTTCACAAGTATGGTAACACCTGGTAAAGGTATTCCAGATGCATCGACTACATTTCCTTTAATTTCAAAGTTTTGTGAATATCCAAAGATACTTGCAAAACTTAGAAAAGTAAATAATAAAAGTGATTTCATATAAATGTTAAATTAAGTTTATATAAAAATACATTATAATTCCCTTCATTTTAAAAATGTGACCTATACAAAAAACATACAATAATGCATTCTACCTCTATTAATATAACATATTTTATGATTAAAATAGCATCAATATTGGGTAATTAAAAGGAAACACAGGTGTTGAAAAGTAATTTAAAAGTCTTAATAAAAAGTTAATATTTTTTTCACTATAAGGTTGTAGTATGGAAAATGTTGTGGTAATGTTGTGGTATATTTTTAACTTGTAGCGTTGCTTAAATCTTTAAAACATACTCAACAAGACTCTTTTTATAATCTGAGTTTATTTTTTAACGAATTATACACAGAACAATATGTTAGACTGCATAATGGATTGAGAGATTTAGAGCTTTTAAATTATCGGTAGAATAAATAAAAAATCAAGTATAAGATACAACTTATAAATAAACCAAAGGTTGTAAGCTATATTTAACTTTTTTTATTGATTTACTTACCCAAAAAAATTATTAATTTCGATATTAAATATTATTTAAGTCCTAAAATTACAAATAGGACGACTTATAAAAGGAATTTAACAACAACGCATTACTAAAAACTGATTTTTTATTTTGAAAGAGAGCTCTTCACCTTGATTATAGCGCTTAATTACATTCAAAAAAACATAAAGGAATATTATTATAAATAAGTATTTGTAGCACTGCATAGCACATCAATAATTTCTTAATTAATATTGATACGAAAAAAAATTAAATTGAAGAGGGAAATAACCGCAACCTAATTTAAAATAAAAAGTGTGTATCAAAACAATTATGGCTAAAGAAATCCAACTGAATAATCTCACTTTTCTTTGTTTGAATAAATAAATAAATATGGATTTCTTTTTAGGGTAAAAACTACCTATGACTTTGAATAAAATAAAAAAGATTAATGCACCTATTTAACTTACAGTAATTTTTATTAAATAGCTGTTTTCCTATAATTTTAAGTATAATTACTCTTGAAACTCGTGCTTTACCCAGTCAACTTCCATCACCCACGCTTCACTTATCATTGGTGAGTCGGTAATTTTGGCGAAGTTTAAAATAGCGAACATTGGCTCAGGGTATTTATCGCCCTGTCCAACATTGCGATATACTTCTTTACCATCTAAACGATAAACCAAATCACTACCTTCCCATTCTACAGCATATTCGTGATATTCATTTAAGGTTGCAGCTATATTTGTACGCAAACTCCACCAATCACCTTTATCGCATTCTCCTAAGCTTTTAATAGCACCTGTTGTATAATGATCTTTATCGCCATCACCATGGTGTTCGAAAATATCAATTTCACCAGATCCTGTTAACGGCCAGCAAATATTTTCATCAGCTTCTTGGACTGGAGATTCATTATTTTGAGCGCCTAATAGCCACCAAGCAGGAAACATACTTGCCTCACCACTGCCAGACAACCTTAATTTTGCTGTCCATTTACCCTTCACAAATTCTTTTCGGTTTTTTGACACAATACGACCAGCAACATACTCTGTATCTGGTTGTTGATTACCATGTTTATCAAAATTATCACTGCTACGTTTTTCGCCAGTATTAATTACCTTTAATTTTAATGTACCATTACTTACTTCACGTGTTCCAAATTCTCCATCAGGTACATAACGTTGTTTTTCATTATTCACCCAAATTCGTTGGTCTTGCCAATTGTCTGGATTAAAAGTATCAAAGTCATCGAAGAAATCTACTTTCCATACATTAGATACCGCGGTTTTATCTAAATCTTCTTTTTTATCTTTTGATTTACATGAGAAAAAACCGGTTCCTATTATCAAACAACTTAACAAATAGTAATAATTTAATTTTTTCATATTATTATCTTAATATTTAATTTATTTAAGAATTAGTCCGTTCTAAAATTCCAAACTTGACCAATTGCTGAACCTCCTTTATCATCTTTCACTACTACTTTCCAGTAATAATCTTTCGAAGCGGTTAAATTGACTGTTACATAAGGTTCATTTAAATCCTCCACAAATTTTGTTGTTGGCGGGTTTTCTGTTCCAAAATAAACATCGAACACTAAAGAATCACCATCGGTATCACTCCCTGTCCATTCTAATTTAACAGAATTTGTTTTAACAATTTCATTCAAACTTGGAGCAACAATACTAGGCAAAAAGGGAACATAATTTAATTCTCCATCACCTTCTGTATAAAATTGATACGTGTTTGAATAATCGCTTGAGGCATTTTTACTATCAATGGCTTTCACTCTCCAATAATAAGCAATACCCCTTTCTAAAGAAATTTGTGTGCTAGTTGAATTCAAATTATCTCTTGTTTGAACATTTTGTGAAAACTGATTATCTGTAGCTATCTGTAATTGGTACTTGATAACATCACCTTCAGGATCTGTAGAAGCACTCCATTCAAAGGTTACCAAGTTATCAATACAAAGCAGGTTATTTGTGGGTTTTGAATTCAACGGATTACTAGGTTTCGTATTTACTGGTTCTGGTGTTGGTGTGTCACCTCCTCCAGAGCCTCCACATGAACTTAAAATAACAGCTATTACAATTACTAAATATAGTATGTTTTTCATTTTAAAAATCTTTACTCTTTAATTAATTTTAATGTTTTTGCACCCTCTGTATTTACTTTTATAAAATAAACTCCATTTGGTTTTCCCGAAAGATTTAACTGACTTTTTGTTGAGTTTATTCCCTCCATTTTTTCCAACACTAATTGACCGAGCATATTATAAACCTCTATTAATGTTGGCTTACTAGAGTTTGGGATAGCTATTTCAAACTGACCTCTTGTAGGGTTTGGATACGCAACAACCTCATCTAATAAAACTAAGCGTTTTTTATAAGTACCTTCACATAATTTTGCCGATTTCACTTCTAATAAATCACTTTGATTTACATCAATTTCAAATGATTTAGACATTGTTTCAAAAACTTTGAATCCATTTAAGAAAACCTCATATGGGGCGGTCCCTTTTTCAATTTCAATAATTGCTTTTTTACCTGAAACACTTGATTTTGCATTAAATTCAAATCCTTTTAAAACTTCTAACGTAAAGCATTGTTCATATGTTTCACCTGCAACAGTAAAACATAATGTATAAATACCTGGTTTTAAAGGCGAAAGTGATATTGAAGTAGTAAAAGATCTCTTAATTCCATTTAAATTTAATTGATAATTATTAGCTTGAACAGTTGTAATTTCAATTCTTCCATTTTCTTCTCCAGGACAGGATTCACCAATAACCTTAATGCCAAAATTATTTGCTGGTAACGAAAAAATTGCACAACCATTAGCATCAACTACAGAATCAGGTGCTGTGTTTGGACAATCATCATTTTCATTTAAAATTCCATCCCCATCCAAATCATTGTTAACAGCTAATTGTTCAAACAACATCCAGTTCATATTAAACCCACCCGTTAAAATTTTAAGACGTAACCTATTAATTCCCGCAGGTATGTTTAAATTTCCTGAAACTGTTTGCCAAGTCTGCCATCCATTTGTTTTAGGAGTATTAATTTTTAATAGTTCATTCTCTGTTCCATTGTCATCAACCAAATACAAACCAATTTCACCAGCATCAAATCCGGCAAATCTAAAATCGACCTTATAACTTGCATCTATTGCAGCATAAATAATATAATCTGCAAAATCACCTCCATCAGTGTATCCAATGTTTTTACCGCCGCCTTCATCGGTTGTGTTTTCAACTCCCAAACCTTCCATTTCAATAAAATCTTCAACTTCTATTTTTCCAGGTAAAATAAACAGAGATTCAAGTGTATTTCTAATTTCAATATCTGAAAATGTGTTTAATAATTTACCTGATTCAGATGAAATTACAGATCCATTATAACTCACTTTAATAGCATCTGTATAGACTAATGTTTTTTCCGTATTAATAACAATGCTTCTTTTACTATTCGAATCAAACGAAATTGAGGCGATAGATTCTTCAACTCCATTAACAACTAGTTTAAACAAGTCTTTCGAATTATTCAATGAAGATTCTAGCAGCGATTGATTGACAACTAATTCTATTGAATTATTGGTAACCGTATGTCCATTTAAAGCGTTAAAATCTGCTGATGAAATTTCACCAGTTTTTGTAAATTCAATACTACTTAGGTTAAATTCACCTTCAGAATCAAATCTAAAAGTCAATACATGAGTTCCTTGTTCTAATAAAATATCATTTACCTCAAATTTTTTGAAAGATTCCCATCCTCCTGTGGCATTGACAGATTGAGTTGCCGTAACCTCTTCGCCGTTAATAGCCAAATGAAATTCCCCACCATTACTTTGGGCTGCTAAACGAACACCAGCTTTATACGTTCCTGTTTCATTTATAGTAACTGTATAGTTCATCCATTCATCTTTTTTTACAAAACCAATATAATAACCATTACTATTTACATTATCGTTGCTTTTTTGAATATCAATAGCATCATTTCTATATACCCAACCATCATTCCACGCTTGAAATGAGCCAGTAGATTGCGCATAGTTTGCATAATCTTGATCAAAATAAGCATAACCATTTTTACCTAAATCAAAATCAGACATATAAACTATTCCAGGAATTGTATGATTACTATAAGGAATTGTTGCATCAGTTGCTACTTGCCGTATCATAGCATCGGGTACATCTTTTTGAAAATCGCAATTTGCACTATTTGTATTGTTAGCCAATTCCATAACAGCAGCAAAAGCATCATTTACTGAAGGTTTTGATTTATTTCCTTTCCAATATTCCAAAATGTTTTTATATCCATTTGTGAATTTTATTGAATATGGGCCAACAATGGTTTCAACTCTTTTCATTGGCCACCAAGACCAACCTATATTATTATCCTCAAAAAGTGATATCGCTTCTGTAAACCACACATTTGAGTTTTCACCAGCTTCTCCCATCCACAATGGTACATTTTGTTGTTCGCGTAAATCTAACACCCATTGAATCGAACCTTTATCATTTGTACTCCAATACTTATGAAAACTATAAACCATATTATCGTCCCATGCAGGAGTTATTCCCGTAAAGTTATTTGCCCAATCATGGCCTTCAATAAACAGCATGTGATTTGTATCTACTTCGCGTATTGCATTGGTAATTTCTATATAAAATTGCTTTAATTGAGCACCTGTAACATGATCTCCATTTACTTCATTCAGAAGATCATATCCACCTATCCAAGTTTCATCCTTATATCTTTCAGCTAACTTTCTCCATAAAGCAACAGTTTTATTCTTATTTTCCTGACTTTGCCATAACGATGGTTTAGTATCATCATAATCAGAAATTGCTGCATTTGTACCTTGGCCACCAGGAGCTGCATGTAAATCTAAAATTAGATACATATTGTTTGATTCGCACCAATCCAATAAATTATCAACCATTGTAAAACCTCTGTCTAACCAAGTATTTTCTCCAGTAACTGGCTCATCTTCGATTGGCAGGGTAAATAGGTTGTAATGCATTGGAAGGCGAACACTATTAAAACCCCATTTTGCTAGAGAATCAATATCTTTTTTAGTAACGTGATTTGCCAACCAAGTATCAAAAAATTCGTCTGTTTTATCTTCTCCAATTAAATCAACAAGTCTATTTCTAAACTCGTGTTGTGTATCAGCAACTTCACTGGATTGCATCATGTAACCTTCCATTAACATCCAGCCACCAAGTCCCATTCCTCTTAAAATAACTTCTTCTCCTTGAGAATTTACAATTTTCTTTCCTTCCGTTTTAAGTCCCTGACCCCAACTAATCAAGGTGCCAAATATTAGGGTTATTAGAAATATTTTAATTTTCATTTTATAGTATAAAGGTTTCATAATTGTCGAAAATTTGCATTATTTAAAAATAGTTTTGATTTATTGATAAAAAAAATCTTCGTCTAATAATTATCAAAAAAAATCTCAAAGCTGAATAATCATACAAAAGAACATAAAATATCTGAATAATGTTAAAATCATAACACATTAAAACCTCTCTATATTAATTTTTAGAACTCATCAAAAACTTTCACTTCATAAGAATTCATAATCATAATCCCTTTATTTTCAATATTTTTACTAAATTCACCAAAAATTATTATTTCATCAATAATGAAAAATATATTTCGTATTACATTTTTTTTACTATTGCTATTTCAAGAGGTGAATTCACAAAGTTTGAAAGCTACTATTTTACAAAACACCCCTTTAAAAGAGCATTTTGATTCTAACGATTACAAAGGAGGTATTCAAAACTGGGCTTTTGATCAAACCAGTGAAGGCATTTTATACATTGCGAATAATGAGGGACTTTTGGAATTTGATGGAAGAGAATGGAATAAATACAAGGTCCCATTTTCAACAAGATTGAGAGCTCTAAAAGTAGATCAACAAGATAGGATTTTTGTAGGAGGTCAGGGACAAATTGGATATTTCACCAAAACAAAAAACGACTTAGTCTTCACTTCTCTTTTAGAATATTTACCAAAGGACAAACAAGATATTGCTGAAACATGGAAAATACTTGAATTTGATGGAAAAATATTATTTAATACCGAAAGCGAATTATTTGTTTTTGAAGACAACAAAATAAAGGCAATGAATTTACCCGGTTATTTGCGCTTTGCATTTAATGTTGAAAATAGGTTTTTTGCCCAATTTTATGGAAAGGGCCTCTATGAAATTATAAACAACAACTTTATTCAAGTTAAAGGAACAGAGATTGGCCAAGATATAATTGCTATTTTACCAAATAATGATGGGTATTTCTGTTTAACCAGAGAAGGAGAAATGAATCTGCTAAACGACAAGGGCTTCACATCTATTGACCTTAAAGTGAACCTTGGGACCGTTAATAACGCCCTAAAATTAACTTCTGGTGAATACGTTATTGGTACCCAAAGTAATGGAATTTATATTTTTAATTCAAACCTTACTCTTAAAAACCATTTAACCAAAAAACAAGGACTATCAGATAGAACTGTAAAATCTTTATATGAAGATGAGTTTCATAATTTATGGGTAGGATTAAACAATGGAATTGATTACTTAAAAATAAACTTGCCATTTTCTTTAATTAATGAAGAAGTTGGTGTTGAAGGTACGGGATATGCTGCAATAAGATATGGCAATGAAATATATCTTGGCACTAATACTGGTGCTTTTATTCAAAAAAAGAAAAAGAAAATCTTAGAAGGATACCCTTTTAAAATAATAGCTGGGAGCGAAGGACAAGTTTACAATTTCTCTGAGGTTGAAAATAAACTTATTTTGAACCACGATCGCGGTGCATTTGATTTAAAAGGTGAAAATCTAACTCAAATTCAAGACATTGGAAGTTGGAAATTTATGAACACCAAAATACCAAATCTTATAATTGGCGGAGACTATAGAGGAATTTCGCTTTTTAATAATAATAATAATTGGTCAACAATTAAAAGAATTGAAGAGTTAGAAGAACAGTCTTCAAGGATTATGGAATTTGAAAATGATTCAACATTGTGGATGACGCACGGTTCTAAAGGAGCTTTTAGAATTGAATTTGATTCAAACTTGAATATTCAAAAAAAGATACAGCAATTCGGTAAGAATGATGGCCTGCCCTCTAATATCATGATAGATGTTTATTCATTGAATGATAACTTAGTTTTTACAACAGAAAAAGGTATTTATGATTTTAATTTAAACTCTCATACTTTTAGTCCAAATAAATATTTTAACAAATGGCTTGGAACAGAATATGTAAGCACCATGGTTGCCAATAGGAATAATTCTATTTATTATATTCAGAATAAAAAATTCGGTGATTTAGTTCAAAAAGGGTTTGGTGATTTTGAAAATAAAACCCATATTTTTAAACATATCAATAAATTTATAAGTGATGATTTAACTAATATCTCAATACTTGATAAAAACAATGTACTTATTGGCGCTAAAGAAGGCTTTATTAATTATACTCCTAATAAAAAATTATCCATAAATAAAAAATTTCAAGTATTACTTAGAAAAGTTGAAACGCAATCTTCAACTGATTCCATTAACACGTACAACCCTCCTTATGTAGACAAAATTGAAATTACAGAAAAAAATTCAATAAAGTTTTACTATGCAGCACCTTATTTTGATGGATTTGAAGATTTAAAATACAGCTACAGACTTTTACCACTAGAAGAACAATGGTCTAAATGGTCAAACTCAGGTGAAAAAGAATATACACATTTACCATTTGGAGAATATACCTTAGAAATAAAAGCTCAAAATATTTATGAATTAGAAAGTAATATATCAACCTTCTCTTTTGAAGTTATAACCCCATGGTATTTTACAAACTGGGCTAAAATATGTTATTTAATTTTAGCACTTATTTCATTAACATTAATTCCCCTAATTCAGCAAAAAAAACATAGAAAAGAAAAGTCTATTATCTACAAAAGTAAAGATGAAGAAATAAAAGTAAAAGATAAAGAAATTAATAAATTAGAGAATGAAAAACTTAAATCAGAAATTAACCTTAAAAATGATCAGCTTACAACAATCACAATGCATTTGGTTAAAAACAATGATTTTATTCAGGATGTTCAAAATAAAATTATTTCATCTCTTGATCAGGTTGATTCAAAAAAAGAATTGAAGAACATAATTAAAACTATTGATAAAGAGCTTTCAAACAAAGATTCTTGGGATCAATTCGCTTATCATTTCGATCAGGTTCACGGTAATTATTTAAAAAAACTATCTGATAGTAACATAAAACTTTCTCCTAGAGAAATTAAACTTGCAGCATTTTTAAGAATGAATATGAGTTCTAAAGAAATCTCTAAAATGCTTAATATCACATCGCGTGGAGTTGAGCTTGCCAGATATAGACTAAGAAAAAAATTAAACCTGAAAAGATCTCAAAATTTGGTTGAATATTTAATAGATTTAGATAACTCTTAGTATTTTATAAGTTACTTTTTAACTTCTAATAAATTTTTAAAATTAAATTTTTAAAATATACTCTACAAGACTTTGTTCATGATCCAATTCCATTTTTTTACGAAGCCTGTATCTTTTTATTTCAACACTTCTTGCAGAAATATTTAATAATGGTGCAATTTCTTTTGACGATAAGTTTAAACGCAAATAGGCGCACAATCTTAAATCATTAGGTGTTAAGTTAGGGTGTACGGTTTTTATCTTCTTTAAAAAATCACTATCTGCATTATTAAAAGCTTCTTCAAATAATTTCCAGTCGCCTGTATTAGATAAATTTTTATTTATAATTTTAATTACAGGTTTTATTCTATCTTTTTCGTTAACAAATGAAAGTTCATTTTTAATTGTATTTAATATTTCATTCTTTTTAATAATATTCATAGTAGAGGCAGAAAGCTCTCGAGTTTTACTATCAATTTCCTGTTGTAATTTTTCATTTTTCAATTTCATAATTTCCTTGTCACTTTCTAACTGTGACATAGAAAATTCTTGTTGTTTTTTATCTAGTAATTTCTTTTTCTGTTTTGAATAGTACTTTCTATACAAACTATGCACTAATAAAATCCAAGCAATAAATAAAATTGAATATAACAGAATTAATTGATTTGAAAGGTACCACGGTCTATCAATTACAAAAGTGTAAGTTGCTATATTAGTTGACAAATTATTTCCAATTTGAGCCTTTACGTTAAAGGTATAACTTCCATATGGTAAGTTTTTAAAAGATATTTCAGAATCTGTAGACCAATCACTCCAATTATCATAAAAACCTTTTAATTGATATTGGAAATTAACTTGGCTTATTTTATCAAATTCTGGAACACCGTAACTAAAATATAAATTGTTTTCTTTTGAGCTAAATTTGCTTCCTTCATCTATTAAAGAAACAAACTTTTTTTCTTCATTATGCGTGCTTTTTTCTATTGAATTTATAGTTACTTCAAAACTGTTATTATTAATTTTATTTTTATCTAAAATAAAATAGCCTCTTGAAGTTCCGAACAAATACGAATGATCATTTAAATTAACCATACTTTCAAAACCCGGAAGACTACTTCTAAAAGAAGCGGGTAAAAATAGCTTTGTACTTTGTAATGTATTGTCTATTTTTCCATGTGAAAAATGGATAATACTCTTATTTGTAAACCCCCACAGTGTATTAGTTTTATCATCAAAAACTAGTCTTCCAGACACAAATTCATCATTTTCTAAAAAACTATTCGATAAAATTGGATCATTCTCAAATTCGTTTTTTTCGTCATTGTATTTAAAGATTCCTTTATTTGAAGCATATAAAATCTCTCCGTTGTATTTAGATATCGCAGACTTTAATGATTTAGGTGCGCTTTTTAATATTTTATAACTTTTAACTTGAGTAAAATCACTATTAACATCAAGTTTAAATACGCCTTTATATTCATGATTCACTAAAATGCTTCCATCTTTGGTAAAATCGAAAAAACGACTTGTTGGGCTAAACCCTTCAATTTTATTTCTTAGTTGCCAAGTATTATTAATCTTTTCAATAACATTTAAACCACTGTAATAACCCTGAATTAAAATATTTGGATAACCATCTACAGATTGTATTTCCATAGTACCCATAACATCGTTAATAAGCGTTGCTTGGTTGTTATTTACAATAAATGTACCTTTATTATGCCCACAAAAAAGTGTATTATCATATTCTTTAAAACACCAAACCTGGCCATCAGTTCCTTCAATAAAATCAAAATCATTATTAGAGTTTAGTTCTTTATAAAACAACCCCTGATTAGTACCAAGATAAAGGTTATTATTAAAAATAGCTGAAGTATATACAGAACCTAGTTTTCCTCCAAAATCATTGTAAACTCTATACGGCGAATTCATATTTACAACACTAATTCCATTATCTAAACCAAGCCAAAGGTTTTGATCTACATCTTCAAACATAGATAAAACCGTATTGTTATTTAAACCTGTTTTCTGATCTATATGTAGTTCTAAATTTCCATCTTTATCTAATTGATAAATTCCGTTTGATATAGTTCCTAAAATAAAACTACCATTTGCCAATTGTAAACTACTATAAACACTTATTGTAGAAATTAAAGGATTTGACGTAATATCCCATTTTTTAATACCGCTTTCAGTTAAATAATAAAACCCACTGTTTTGGGTTTGGTAAAGTATTTTTTTATTTGATTTGAAAACATTAACTAAAATCTTATTTTTTAGCAATTTATCTTCTGAAACCAATACAGATTCTCCATTTTCAATTTTAAAAATACCTTTTTCCATTTTTTGAAAATAGATACTTTCATCTACCTTAAATGCCTTTGGAAGCTGTGTTTCTGAAGTTATAATTTTAAAAGATTCGTCTTCAGTATTATAGATATAAATTCTATTTAAAGATTGAAATAATATCCACTTATCAAAATCTATAATATTCCAAAAATCCTCTTCTATTAAAGATTCTTTTAGTTTATCACTTAATGAAGTATATTCTAAATTTCCAAAATTATTCTTTTCCCAAAAGCCAAATTCCATATAGGCTCCGGTATAAATTTTATTATTAATGGCATTTACCGAGCGTAAAATAGTATTATTTGGTGACGGATATAAGTGCCATTTCGCACCATTAAACTCAAGTAATCCACTATTATTAGCTATATATATAAATTTATGTTCTGATTGAGAAACAGACCAGTTCTGATTTTCTGCACCGTAAATTTTTGATGAGTAATTTTCTATAGGAGGTAACTCTTGACCAACTATAAAAATAGAAGTTAACAATAATTGAAAACAGAAAAAAAGTGTTTTAAAATTTCTCATGTATATATTTACTTAAATAATAACTCGTTTACATATGGTTATTAATTCTAATTAAAAACATAAAATTAACAATGAATTATTTCTAAATGTTCATAATTTACAAACAATAAATGCAATTACAATATTACAATTTTAAAGATAATTATTTTAAAGTTACTCGTTTTCTGTGCTAAAATGTATATTATTTAATAATAAATAGGTAGAGCGCTGCCACAAATAAAAATAAATTAACGCTTACTTATCTTATTTCCAGAGATTGCCCGTTGTCGAGAGCATTTAAATCGTGAGATTGCAGAATTTCGTTTTTTTAAATGCTTTTTACTTACACCACTATTCACTCTTTTTCGCCAACGTTTAAAACTAGCTTCTTTAAGGTTACCACGCATTAATTTAATAACTCCTTTTTCTGGTAACCCAAACTGAAAAAGAATTGCTTCAAAAGGGGTACGATCTTCCCAAGCCATTTCAATAATTCGGTCTAAATCTATTGCGGTAAAATCGCTGCTCTCTTTCAAACTAAAAATTTGATTTTTCCCATATTTGGTCTGAATTTAAATAAAAGCTTCCCAAAAAATTAAAGCTACATTCTTTTGGAGCAATAATAGAAAGAAAAGATTCACCATTTTTTCTTTTATATAAGTGATATACATTCCCAATAATAGGTTCAAAAGAAAATGTTGCACTAAAAATAAGTTTGTTGTATTCAAACTCTTCCATCATTTTTTGATATTCAGCTTTTAATTCTAAAAATTTAGCTTCAACCTTGCTATTAATTTTACGAATACTTTTATTTTTCCAACTAACAGTATCTGTCATGGAAATTACCGGAGATCCGAGAGAAGTTGCATACGGTTTTAGCGCTGCATCATATTTTTGAGTTTCCGTATTAAAAACTACCACATCGGGTTTTTTATTCGCTGTCATTTTTATTAAAATTGTATTAACTCAACTTTTCAATTTTATTCATAACCTGCTCAGCTTCATACACTTTTTGGTCACTTAATTTTCTGTTGGTAGTAGACAAATTATACGATTCTTTTAAAAGTTTTTCGTATTGAACTTGCAACTTTTCTTTCTCTGACTGTTTTTTAAATAATCCGAACATTTTTCTTGTTTTTTAATTTCCAGAAATAAGCTTCTTGGAATTATGGTGCTAATTTACAAAATGTTTAACTAATTTTGTGTGTGATTAAACAGATTTAGTATTTATTTAAGAATTATTGATATAAATCAATTTATAAAATGATTAAAATCATTGAATTATAAGAATTATTTATCTTTTTTTAAAAATTAGTACTTCCACCCTAAATTTTACTTTTTTAGTTCTAAAAATACTTTGTAACTATAAAATGAGACAGCTCAAAATTACAACACAGCCTACAAACAGGGAAGAAGCTTCTTTAGAGAAATATTTTCAGGAAATCTCAAAAGTTGATATGATTTCAGCCGAAAAGGAAGTTGAATTAGCGAAAAGAATAAAACTTGGAGATAACATAGCCTTAGAGAAATTAGCCTTGAGCAATTTACGATTTGTAGTCTCTGTGGCAAAACAATATCAAAATCAAGGTTTAACACTATCAGATTTAATTAATGAAGGAAATATTGGATTAATAAAAGCTGCTAAACGTTTTGATGAAACTCGTGGCTTTAAATTTATTTCTTATGCCGTTTGGTGGATTCGTCAATCAATTTTACAAGCCTTAGCAGAGCAATCTCGTATGATTCGTTTACCATTAAATAAAATTGGAGCTATCAATAAAATTAAAAAAGCAGGTGCTTTATTAGAACAAAAAAATGAGCGCGCTCCTTCTGTTCAAGAGATTTCCGAAACACTTAATATTTCAACAAACGAGGTGCAAACTGCATTAAAAATTTCATCTCGGCATATATCTATGGATGCTCCTTTAATTAAAGGTGAAGCGCCAAATCTATATGATGTTTTAGATTGTAAAAAATCCTCCTACCCAGATAAAGAATTACTCTATGAATCTTTAAAAACAGACATTAAACGTGTGCTAAAAACGCTTAAACCTAACGAGGCCTATATAATAGAAATGAATTTTGGGATAGGAAATACATCTTCTAAGAGTCTCGAAGAGATTGGAAAAACGCTACATTTATCTAGGGAACGTGTACGGCAAATTAGAGAAAAATCTATTAGAAGATTAAAAAGCTTATCTAGAAGTGAAATTTTAAAAAATTATTTGTAAACTAATTTGAAATTTCTAATAAATCCCCTGGATTTAGTCTCTTTTCTCCCTTCCAAAATTTTGAACTAATATAAATTGGTTTATCATCTATATTTTGTACCACAACTTCATCTTTTACATAAATTAGTACATCAGATTTTTTATTTAACTGAATAGAAATTTTTTCATTTTCAATTGTAGAGGTTTCAAACAAAATAAATGTACTGTTATTAGAAATGATTGCACCGGCATCAGATTTAAACAATTTTTGGTGATTTACGTCCCAATTACCTATTTTTGAAATAGTGGTTGTTTCATCTATTCTATTATCGTATCCGCTATATGGAAAGATCGCAGTTATAAAACTGAAATCACCTGATTCTTTTTTAGAAACTACAGACCATTGCTTTCCTCTTGCACCGTTATTTGTAACTGTATCAGCTTTTTGTAATTGAAAAATATCAAGTCCTGTAGCGTCATCAAAAGTAGCTCTTAATAAATTTGGTGCATTTTCTAAAGAATAATGTCCTTGCCAAACTTGTTTGTAAGTATGTTCATTTTCCGATTTAAAATTATCTTTTACTATCCAAAAATTATTTTTTATATTAATTACTTGTCGAGAATAATGTACTCCAACATTCTCAAATCCATCGTGACTTCCAACGAAAACATCTAAATCGTTAGTTGTTTTCCAAGAAATAACTTTTGGATTTGGAAGTTCTCTAAATTTACCAAAACCACTTCCTCCTTTATTAGATGTGTATTGTTTACCTTGTAATTCATCATCTACAAAAGCCACATTTTTTACCATAGAATTTTTAAACAGTTCTAAATCGGCCAATGAATAGCGCACTTGATAATTAGGCAAAACAACTTTTCCATTTGCCATTGCCTGCACACCTAACATATCTCCATGTTGATGGTCTGGCTTGTAAGCATCTAATCCGGCTGTAATTAGCATCATATTATCTTTCGGATTCCAACCATCTCGCGAAATATAATAACCCGTTGTTGGAAATGACAGTGAACCATAGCTTGGTTCTTCTTTTTGTATTGAATTTAACGATTTTAACTGTGTATCATTCAAATACCAAAACATTTTAGGTTCCACATAATTATTCGCAAAATAACCCATTGAAGGATCTTCAAACAATAAATAACCTAAGGTTAATGCCCCTGAAATATCATTTTTTTCAGCCCAAGGATTATCAGTATCATCTTGTAAAACAGGTGCTGATTTATCTGGAAAAGCAATTTTTGTAAGCGTTGTAAACAAAGACTTTAATTTCTCTTCCCAAAATGGATTTACTTCAATATTACTGGTTTTTGCTAATTGATATACATAATAGTAATTTCCAATATCACTAATATGATAATGTACGGAGCGCTCAAACTGAAACCCATCATCATTAATTTCTTTAACTAGATGTTCTTCCAACAATTTCATGGAATGTTGATACCAAATATCTGTTCCTTTAAAATCACGCAATAAAATTGAAATCATTGCTAAAGCAGATAAGCCTCTAGTTTGATGATTTCCTGGATGAAACTTTTTATTTCTATCATATAAATGTGCTCCATGTTGCAATAACGTAGCAATTGTTCTCAGCTGATCTTGGTCTGTATAAGTTGCTTCACCCAAAAACATATTGTGAATTTGCAACCAGTTTAATACACGATATCCAGAACGAAAAGCTTCGTAAACGCCGTTTCCATCTTCTATCTTCTCATATTTACCTAATTCTAAAGCTGTATTTAAAGATTTTAATTGATTGGTGAAATAAGAAATAAAGGCTGGATTCTTATCTTGATAATTAAAATAAAAAGCAATATCTACCATTTTATGTTGACGTGCTAAATGTCTTAATGCATAAGCGTTAACTGGCTCACCATTTAAATAATTAAACGGTAATACCCATTGAGCACTGTCTGAAAATTTATTGATATGATCTAAAGCTCTTTCGGTATGATTTGCTTGTTTTTCAGGATAAATTTGTTTGTAATTATTAAAACGTTCCTCTAAGTTTTTCCAATCGTAAAAATAACGTTCCGAAAATTTTTCTTTAAAATAGTTTGCTAAACTAGTTTCTGAAATAGTTCCACCTGCACTTAATTCTTTTTGAACATTTTTTGTTAAATATTCTGAAAGTTTAGAGTTTTCAATTACTTTTTTAGACGGAATTTCTTGTCCATAAATAATTGAAGAGATTAATACTAAAATAATAAAGAAAGTAGTTTTCACGTGTGTATATTTTTGATTGCCTCCTGCACAATAATGGCTTCGACTACGCTTAGCATTATGTACCTTTTCAACTCTATATCTCTTCAACTTAAAAATACTAATACATCAATTTCATTTTAAGATTTTCTTCTACTAAAATCTTTCCAGAATTTTGAATCGTATTATTTGAATGACTGTTGTTTTTTGCTCCCCATAAAAGTGCAACTAGCTTAACGCTATTGTTTTTAAATGTGTTATTTTCAATATTCACATTTACAATTCCTCTTGTGTTTATTAAAATTCCATTGGCTTCTTTTCCTCCACAATTTTCAAAAGTACTGTTAGTTAAAACTAAATTACCTCCAATAGTAGACTCATCATAACCACCTCTGTAATAATCTATAACATTGCTTTTTACGTTGTTGAACTGGCAATTATCAATAGTTAAAAATTCTGTATTATAATCTCCTCTATCGTTTGTTTCTTCAGAAAGTTCAATTCCATTTTCACAATTTGAAATAGAGTTATTTGTGAATGCTATTTCTTCAGCAAACGTTTGCTTATATGCTTTTAACACATAATTGAAATTATTGATTTCACAATCTGAAACGAACAATCCAAAGTGGTTAAACATATTCTCTTTTAAACTTGCAAAAGCTTGTTGAGTTCCGTTTCCTGAAAGTACAATGTTTTTTAAGGTTAAAATACCATATGGGTTTAATTCAAATGCTGGGGTGTTTTCAGCTCCGGAAAAAATAATTTCTACCTTTTCGGTTTCTTTAGATTGAATTGTAATTGGTTTATCAATCACCAACGATTTTGAAATTGAATATTTTCCTGCATTTAAAGAAATAATATCTCCTTTATTAGCTTCAGCAATTTTAGCAACTAATTCATTTTCATTAGATACTGTTATTACTTTAACTTCAACGGCTTGTTCTTCATTTGAAAACCAAGTTGCTCCATATTTTTTGGTATCTAAAATTAATGGATCTTTTGAAGTACCTTCTAATATTGCTCCAATGTTATTATTATTTGCTCTAGACGTTCCAAATAAATCTGATGTTATAGTTTCAAAATCATATCCGTTATATGGTTCAATATTTGTTGAAAATCTTGAAGGTGTAAATATATTTTCTGAAATTTTTGTCAATTCAAAGTTGTCAATAGTAAACCTTTCATTATTCTCGAATTCAACTCCTTGATTGTTTATAATATTACTTTTAAATGTTACACCATCTGCTTTATCATGTTCAATAATTGGATTTGGATCTCCAACTTCATTATAAATAACATTATTTGCAACCACAGTTCTTAAAGGTCTTGCTGAACGAATTTCAGACAACGGTAATACATCCTTTTGAGCAATATTAGTTCCAACTCCAAATTGCCAAGGTGATTTACAATTTACATATGTATTATACGCAACCACAACATCCGTTACCTGGTTGTAACGGTTTAAAGGTGATTTTGGAATACCATTCATAACCGCTAACGGACTTCTAAAGTTTTCTCCAATAATATTATAAAAGTAATTGTTAACAATCCAATGACCCGTATTTACAATTCTAATTCCACCATAATTTTTATTTTCACCATCACCAATAAAATAATTCCCATCAATCATAGCATAATTTCCATGACGCGTTACTACAGAGCCTTCACTTTTGTAAAAAACATTGTTTTTAATTTCGTTGAAATTAGTTTTACTTGAGATTATTTCAACCTCACCATTACATTCTTCAAATAAATTATTTGCAATAATTGTATTACTTGGACTCATCGAAGTAAAACTGCTACCTAATTGAATTGTTTCACCTCTTGCGCCACCTTTTCTAGGTCTTGGTCCAAAATGGTTGTTTACTATTTTATGATAGTTTTTAATGCTTTCATTTCCTTTTAAATCAACCCTAACTGTTGGACTTCCATTTGTTTTTCCAGCTAAGTAACAATGATCTAATTGATTGTATCTTCCGTAAAATTGCACCCATAAATCCTCAGTATCTCTCTCCAATTGATTGTAATCTAAAATTACACAATTAGTTACTCTACAATTATTAGCTATTTGATTTTCATCAATTCTAAATGCAATTACATTTTTTGATGGTGTGTATCCATTTCTAAAATGCAATCCGCTAACAACTAAATATTCTCCACCAAATTTTAAATTTGAAACACCTTCAATAAAAACTTCTCCAGCAGTTTCTGCTCTTAAAGTAATTGGATTTTCTTTTGTCCCTTCTCCTATAAATTCAATTTCAACATCTTTCCAAACACCATTTGAAAGTACAATTTCATCGCCTGGTTTTGCATCGTTTATTGCAGTTTTTAACTCTTCGTTATTTTTAACATTTATTAAATTACTAGAAACCTCATTACAAGAGATGAATAATAAAAACAAACTAATTACAAGTAGATTCTTATACATTATTATGGTGTTTTTTTATTTTTGAGAATAGATTATTTTCTTACTTCTTTCACCAGAGCCATTGCTTTTTTAACATCTTGCTCTAATTTTGAGTAATCTTTATTTGCAATAATTTCTTTTGAAATTAATTGAGAGCCCATTCCAACACAAGTAACTCCTGCATTAAACCAACCAGATAAGTTTTCTTTTGTTGGCGAAACACCTCCTGTTGGCATAACACTTGTCCAAGGCTGAGGCCCTTTAATACCTTTTACAAACTGTGGTCCGTAAATATCTCCAGGAAATAGTTTTACAATCTCACACCCTAATTCTTCTGCTCTTGCAATTTCTGTCAACGTTCCACAGCCTGGCGACCATAAAACTTTACGTCTGTTACAAGCAATTGCAATATCTTCTCTTAAAACTGGTGTTACAATAAAATTAGCTCCTAAGGCCATGTATAATGATGCTGCTGCTCCGTCTGTAACAGATCCAACTCCCATTATCATTCCTGGCAACTCTTTAATTGCATATTTTGTTAATTCACCAAAAACTTCGTGAGCGAAATCTCCACGAGCTGTAAATTCCATTAACCGAGCTCCACCATCGTAACAAGCTTTTAATACTTTTTTACTTAGTTCTAAATCGTTGCTAAAAAACAAAGGAATCATCCCTGTTTCTTTCATTGAAGTTGCAACTTCTATTCTTGTAAATTGTGCCATTTTATTATTTTATTAAATCCAGTTTAATATTTTATTGAAATCATAGATTTCAGGGTTGCTCACAAATTTCTTTGCAAGTTCGTAATCATCTTCTTTTATATAACGTAGATGATGATTCATAAATAATTGTACCATATCAGATTCTATTTCAACTAATCTTGGTGGTACTTTTCCATTTTCATCTTCAAAGTCTTCTAAATACAAGGGAGATATATCACCGTTTGAGTTTGCACTAACTATACAGCCTGAAATTCCTTCATCAAATAGTTTTTTAACTCCAATACCTAATAAGGTACATAAAGTTAAATCAAACGCAATTGGCTTGCAACATCTTAATTCATAACCTAATTCTACAGGTCTTGTTTTAATGTCAAATCCAATTTCTTTTAATTTTACTTGTAGTAAATAATTAAATATATGAGACTTACTAACATTTCCTAATTCAGGATGTCCATGAGCATCATATGTAAAATTGATTCCTGAATTTTTAATTTCATCTTCATCCATAAAATGAAAAACCCCCTCACTTACCAATGCAACTCCATAATTTATATTATAAATTTTACTTTTTACTATTGAAGAAATAATTAGGTTTATTATCTTCTCGAAAGTAATAGTGGTTTTATTAAACATTTCAGGAATAATCATCATAGGATAATGACAAGCTGAAGCGATACCAAAAGCTAAATGTCCTGCCGATCTTCCCATCGCAGACAACACAAACCAGTTTTGACTTGTACGTGCATCTTCATAAACTGTATTTCCAATTCTTACACCTTCGTCTTTTGCTGAATGAAAACCAAAAGTTGGGTTTCTATCTGGCAAGGGTAAATCATTGTCTATGGTTTTTGGAACATGAATATTAGCAACATCTAAATTGTTTTTTTTTAAAAATTTCATTAATCTACTGGAAGTAGAAGCTGTATCATCTCCGCCTATAGTAACTAATAATTTTATATTGTATTTTGCAAAAAAGTCTACCTTAAAATCTGAATCTTTTGGTTTAAAACGACTCATTATTAAAGACGAACCACCTCTGCTAAAAATTCTGTCGGAAAAATGAAAATCTAAATATTCAATAGAAGGGTTTTCAGAAAAAAGGCCTTTATACCCCTCATGAACACCTAAAACTTGATAACCATCTTTTAGGAATGTTTTAGCCAGTGTACTTATAACTGTATTAATTCCAGGAGCTGGTCCTCCTCCACAAATAATAGCGATTGATTTTTCCATAATTAAATTAGGAATGCTGATCTAATTACATAACCCAACATTCCACTAAACTCAAACCTAATTATTGATATATTTTTTTAATTTATCTTGCAACTCTACCTGAAGCATCGCCACTCATTAACTTTTTAACTTCGTCAATAGTAGCTAAGTTAGCATCACCCTTAATAGTGTGTTTTAAACAAGAAGCCGCTACAGCAAAGTTTAATGCTTTTTGATCATCACCTTGATATTCTATCATTCCATAGATTAATCCTCCCATAAAAGAATCGCCTCCACCAACACGATCAACAATATCTGTAATTTGATATTGCGGAGATTCATATAATGTTTTACCATCGTATAAAACACCCGCCCAAGTATTATGTGATGCAGAAATAGATCCTCTTAATGTAGTAATCACTTTTTTAGCTCTTGGGAATTTTTTTAACATTTGATCACAAACTGATAAAAATGCTTCAGCTTTTACATCATGACCTTGTGTTGTAATATCTAAACCTTCTGGCTTAATGTTAAAGTGTTTTTCAGCATCTTCTTCATTTCCTAAGATTATATCACAATATGATGTCAACTCTGTCATTATCTTTTCGCGGTCTCCACCATATTTCCAAAGTTTTTGACGGTAATTTAAATCTGTTGAAATTGTTAGACCTAATTTACTTGCAGCCTTTACAGCTTCCAAACAAACATCGGCAGAACTTTGAGAAATAGCAGGTGTTATTCCTGTCCAATGAAACCAGTCAGCTCCTTCAAAAGCTTCTTCCCAATTCACCATTCCTGGTTGAATTTCAGCCATCGCTGAATGTGCTCTATCATACACTACTTTACTTCCTCTATTTACAGCACCCGTTTCTAAATAATAAATACCTAAACGATCACCACCCCAAACAATTTTATCTACATTAACTCCTCTTTTACGCATCTCCATCATTGCACATTCTCCTATGTCATTTTTAGGTAAACGTGTTATAAAATCTACTGGCACACCATAATTAGCTAAAGATACTGCTACGTTTGATTCTCCACCACCGTATATTACATCAAAAGAAGTTGATTGCGAAAATCTTAAAAATCCATGAGGAGCTAATCTTAGCATGATCTCTCCAAAAGTTACAACTTTACTCATTTTATAATTAGTTATATTCTAAAATTGGCGCAGTAAATACGCCAATTTTATATAATGTTATTAAATTTTTATATTCCTAAAGCTTGTCCTCCACCAATTTGGATAGTTTCAGCTGTTATAAAAGACGCGTCATCACTTGCTAGAAATGAAACAACAGAAGCAACTTCTTCTGGTTGACCTAATCTTCCTAATAAAACACTGTTTGCCCAAGAAGCAAAAACTTCTGGCTTAGTCGCTTTAATTTGTGCGTGGAAAGGAGTATCGATAGTACCAGGAGATACCGAGTTTACTCTAATTCCATATTCAGCTAAATCTTTAGCTAAAGCTCTAGTGATAGATTGTACTCCACCTTTAGAAACTGCGTAAATACCAGCTCCAGGTCCTGCACCATTCCATGCTGCATTTGAAGTATAGTTTATGATTGAAGCATTTTTTCCTTTTTTAAGGAAAGGAATAGCTGCTCTTGAAGCAAAAAATACTGAATCAAGGTTTAAAGCCATAACGAATTTGTATTGTTCAGTTGTCATTTCTTCAAAACGAGCTCTAACTCCAATACCACCTGTATTGTTTACCAATAAATCGATTTTCCCGTATTTTTCACCGATTTTAGTGATGTTTTCAGTAACAGCTTCATCATTTGTCATGTCAAATCCATAATATTCTGCAGTAATTCCAGCGGCAGTAAGTTCTGCTACCTTTTCAGCACCAATTTCATCTTCAATACCGTTTAAAACAACGGTATATCCGTCTTTACCTAATCTTTTTGCTACTTCAAAACCAATTCCTCCAGTTGCCCCAGTTATTACGGCTACTTTTCCATTTGTATTACTCATTTTTTTAATTTTATATTATTATATTATTACTTATTTTTTTGTCACAGGCTCAACTTTCGGCACTAATATCCATACACTAGCTAAGGTTAAAAGTGCTAAAGCAGCTCCAATAATAAATGCAGGTGTATAATTTCCACCGCTTGTTAACCATGGAACTAAATACGTTAAACCAGCAGCAGTAAGTTTAGCCGCCATACCTGAAAAACCAGCTAATGTACCAACCGTTTTCCCACTAAAAAGATCACTAGGTAATGTTTGAACATTTCCAATCGCTGTTTGGAATCCAAATAAAATAACCGCCATTATAATAACCGCTGCAGTAGGACCGCCAGGACTTGCCATAGCTAATAATGCTGGTAACATTATTAAACATCCTAGGGTAATTACCATTTTACGTGTTTTGTTAACATCCCAGCCTGCTCTTAACCTATTCTGAGCTAAGAGTCCACCAAACCATGCACCTAACATAGCTCCAGCATAAGGTACCCAGCCATAAAGTCCAATTGACTTTACATCCATACCATAAACTTCATTTAAATAAATTGGTATCCAGAAAACAAATAACCACCAAATTGGATCGATAGCTGCTGAAGCCAAAATTACACCCCAACTTTGTTTATGGCCTAATAGTTCTTTTGTATCTGGGTTATATTCCTGATCTGGTTCTCCATCTCCATCAAAATCTTCATTTCTTTGTCCTGTTAAAATATAGGTACGTTCTTCATCTGTAATCCAAGGATGTTTTTTTGGCGGTGCTTTTACTAAAATCCACCAAGGTATCAACCAAAGCAAACCTACTAAACCAATCAAAATAAATATGGCTTGCCAGCTAAAATAGATTGTTAAAAATGCAATTAAGGGAATTGAAATAATTCCACCTATGGCAGCCCCAGAGTTGAAAATTCCTTGAGCGAGTGCACGTTCTTTGGTGGGAAACCACTCCGCATTACCTTTAGTAGCTCCTGGCCAGTTACCAGCTTCAGCAACACCTAAAATTGAACGGAATATACCAAAACTTAAAACACCTTGAGCGAAGGCATGCAATGCAGTAGCAACAGACCAAACACCTATAGATAGCACAAAACCCATTCGTGTACCTACCCAATCGAAAATTTTTCCGAATATTGCTTGCCCAAAAGCATAAGAAAATACGAAAATGATTGAAATAAGAGCGTAAATTGCTTTTGTCTCATCAGGTGTATGCCCTGGGTATAGCTCACTAGCGATTTCTGGCCAAAGAACACTTAATGATGTCCGATCAATATAATTAATAATTGTAGCAATAGCAATTAGCGCAACTACCCACCAACGTAATCCTTTTAATTTCATATTTATATATGTTTTTAATTTATAATATATGTAGCGTTTATAAGTTTACTTCCTTCTTTTTCTAATTTTTATTCAACGCTATAACAATACTGATATAGTTCAGAGAAATGAATTTTCATTTTTTCTTTCGCTAAATCTGGTTTTTGATCTTTTATAGCATTAAAAATAGCTCTATGCTCTTGTATTCCTAATATTGCCTTATCCTTATCGCATACATGGTATTTTTCAAAATTTGTAATAATACCCGGTGTAATAATTAACATTAATTTATTTAATGTACTATTTCCACTAGCTTTTGCAATTGAAAGATGAAACAACAAATCTTCCTGAACAGCATCTTCACCTAAATTTACTTTATCTTCATAAGCATTTAGAGCGATTTCAATTTTAATTAAATCATCTTTAGACCTACGTGATGCGGCTAAACCAGCTGATTTCAATTCTAATAAAATCCTGGTTTCTACCAATGCTTTAAAATTTGGATCTTCAAGACTTAAAATATCATCAATCATTCCATTTAAAGCTATTACACCCAAATTGGCTACAAACGTTCCGCTTTGCGGAATAGATTTTAACAAGCCATAATATTCTAATTTCTGAATAGCTTCTCTAACATTACTTCTAGTTACACCAAACTTTTCTGATAACATTCTTTCCGATGGCAACTTATCACCAGGTTCTAAGTTTTTATAATTAATTAAATCTCTAATTTGAGAAATAATCTTGTTTTGAACCGTTAAATTATCATTCTTTACTATTAAATCTAAATTCATTTTAAAATATTATTAAGTCTTTATGTTGCTAAATTTATAAAAATTTAAAGAACTTGTTATCAAATAAAAATACTTCTATCGCAAATACTTAATGCGAAACTTCTAATTCATAATATTTAACCTTCGAAAATGAACCTTCATCTTTAGTAGCTAAATAATTACCTGCTTTAAAGTAGTTTTCAAAAACGCCCCATTTTTTAATATGAATGTCATTATAAACTACTGATTCAGTATTATTTAATAACACTTCCATAGTACCCTCACTTACTTTTACTTCTAAAGTAAATTTTTCAAAACCTACATACTCATTAAAAGTATGTCCTTCATCATCTCCCCAAGCATCGGTTTCTAATATTTCTGTATCATTAGCATTTACATTTTTTAAAACCTTCGTTTTAACTCTTACTTTGCCATTAACCCAATATATTTTTAACATTGGAGGAGCATTGTTATCTTTTTGACCAATTAAATCACGTTGCTCATTTGTAAGTCTACCGTGTATTTGCATTATAATTGTTCTATGGAAATTCCCATTACTATCTTTAGAAATATCTTCCATTGAAAGTGTTCCCTTTAAATTCCCACCCTGTTTAAAAGTCCAATTAGTTGTTCCTTTATCAACTGGATTCATCAATTCTCTTAATTCGGTTCTCGAATAAGAAGAATTAGCTGTTGACGCTCCCGGATATGTGTAAAAAACTAAAGCTCCTAAAATAGAATCGTTGTACATAAATGGTTTCAACGTTTCATTAGTTGCATATTTCAAAATTTCTGGCGGATGTACCTCCGTAGGTCTTCCAATTGGTAATGTAACTTTCCAATGACTTAAATCGATATTTGGCAGTACGTAATTATTATTTGTTTCTTCCTCTTCATTTTCCTCCTCTATGATTTCCTCTTCTTCTATTTCTTCAATAATTTCAACGACAGAGATTGTTTCGTTATCAGAACAATTACAAATACTTATTGATCCTATAATTAATAAAATCAATAAAAATCTTCTATAAATAAGCTCTATTAACTTCATTATTTAATGACTAACTTCTAACTCATAATACCTAACTTTTGAAAATGAACCTTCATCTCTAGATTGAAAATAATTCCCAGCTTTAAAATAGTTTTCAAAAATACCCCAACGTTTCATATGAATATTCTCGTAAACCTTATACTCATTATTGTTTAAAACAATTACCATTTTCCCTTCACTTACCTTCACTTCTAGTGTGAATTTTCTAAAATCTACTTTCTGTTCAAAATTAAATCCTTCATCATCATCCCAAGCATCTTCATGAAGTATTTCTTCATTAGTTGCATTTATGTTTTTAAGAACTTTTGTTTTAACACGTACCTTTCCCTTATCCCAATATATTTTTAAGATAGGTGGTGCATTGTTATCATCCTCACCAATTAAATCACGTTGTTCATTTGTTAATCGTCCATGAATTTGCATTATAATAGTTCTATGGTATTTACCATTAGAATCTCTAGTTGTAGCATCCATTGCTAACTTCCCTTTCATATAAGCACCATCTTTAAAGGTCCAATTTACATTATTATCTCCTGGCACCATTTGCTCTCTTAACTCAGAACGTGTGTACTTAGTATTTTTAGTTTTAGAGTCTGTTGGCATTGCATGAAATACTATAGCTCCTCTTGTAGAATCGATATACATGTATGGTTTTGCAATATCCATTTTCGCGAAATTTGCAATTTCAGGAGGACTAATTTCTACAGGTTTCCCCTCGTCATTAGCTACAGGTAAGGTTACTTTCCAGTGACTTAAATCAATATTTGGAAGTTTAACCTTCTTCTTTTTTTTCTTCTTTTTGCCTTGTTTTTTCTCAACTTTTATATCCGAATCTGAAACGCCACTCTTCTTGTTTTGAGAAGTAGCGTTCACAGATATAAAAATTATTAAAATTGCTAATAATATCTCTTTTCGGATTATTTTCATTTCTATATAAATTTATTCAGCTGGATAAACTTTAACATTATCTACAAAAGCATCTACATCTGTAAATGCGTAAATAAATATAGATACTTCACCTACAGCATTAGATCTAAATCTAAGTTTCATTGTTGTACCACCTGAACAAGAATTGTCTGCAAACTTTCCTTTAGCCTCGGTTCCAACATGCTCTACCAAAGGATTACTAGCAAGAGCAACATCACTATCACTATAATGACCATTTAAGATTGCGGCAACTACACTGTTTGTTTCAGCTCCTCCTGTTTTTATAGCATATTCGTACTCAAAAATGTAATCCGTATTAGGACTTAATGTAACTGCTTGGTATGCATATCTAGTATCACCAGGGTCAGCAGCACCATCTGCATCATCAGCACTATTGCTAGATGACCATTTTGCTCCTCTTGTTTTACCTCCATTATCTGTTCCATCATAATTTGTACAAGAACCATCAGAACTACCACTAAAAGGATTTGAACTACCTGTAGTGTTTGCTATTTTCCAAGGACCATATACGTCACTAGAACCCCCATTAAAATCTCCCCATAAAATTTCTGGATTAATAGGACCGGCTGGTCCACCAACAATAACTTCTTTTGTTATAGAAGAAGTTTTATTAAGGAAATTTGTTGTTGTTAATGTAACCATATATGCTCTTTCCACACCATCATTAGTATAACTATGGGTTGGGTTTGCATCTGTTGAGCTATTACCATCTCCAAAATTCCAACTATAACTAGTTGCAAGTTCAGAAGCATCTGTAAAGGTAACCTCATAATCACTAGCTATCTCATCAAAAATAAACTCAGGAATTGAAAGCGGCTCTCTATAAAGATAAATGTTATCTATATTAAGAGTTGCCTCGTTTTTTGGATGACCTGCTATTCCTAATTCTATTCTTATTTCGTCAATTTGAGTAATTCCTTCCGCAGCAAAATCAATGTCTACACCTGTCCACACATTATTTTCTAAATTTTGCGAAAAAGTTTTTCCTCCCAATGTTATTTTTACTTTTTCAACACCTATTTCATGAATAGAGTGAAGGTCTAAATGCATATAATCAGCAGAAGCACCTGTTCCAAAAACATCTGCAATACTAATAGCAGGGCTAAAAGTGATAGATGCGGTATTCGAACCGTCAAGCCTCGAATACTGAATTACCTTATTTTTTATATCTCCAACTGCTACTTCATTATACTCGGCAGTACCAGCTTCAAAATTAGCACCTGCTGCTTTGTTTGTATAAGCCATAAAAACACCATCGCTTTCAATACCGTCACTGAAAATAGCATATGCATTTTGATCAAGAATGATTGGCGAACCTGGTGTTGATGATACAGCTGTAACTTCATGTTCAACTGTTATAACCTCTGTTTTAGTAACGCTAGGCAAATCTTTGTCTGATTTTGCAGTTACTGTTATTGTATATGTTTTTTCCGCATCTAAGTTAGGATAGTCATTTGAAGCAGAAGCTCCAGCTCCTATAGTTACAGAAGAGCCATCTCCAAAATCAATATCATAAGAATCAACTCCAATCGCTAATGGTTTTACAGTGATGTAAGTACCATCTTCCATTCCGTTTTCATCCGGGCCAACAGTTGCTTTAAAGCTTGAGAACGAAATTTCTGTAAGCCCTGTTCCTGTTAAATTCTCCTCGCCTGGTTGAATAATATCATATTCATCATCACAAGATATTATAAAGCCTGTTATAAGCAGAGCATATATTCCTTTTTTTAATAAATTCATAATTTTTTTGTGTTTTTTGTTGTTGTTTTACTCTCTACCAAAATTATTTAGCTGCATAAACTTTAACATTATCAATGTAAACATCGACAGCTGTTTCTGCAGAAAACATTATACCAACTTCACCACTAGCATTCGCGGTAAATTCTACCTCAACTAAAGTATGTGATGCTTTCCCTTTAACTTCATCTGCAACAAAACGTTTAATAGGAGTGCTTGCAACTGCATCAGCTCCATCATCAAAGTGACCATTTAAAACTGTTGCAAAAATTCTATTACCTCCTACAGCAACACCTGCTTGCTCTTCTGGAGTCTTTATAGCATATTCAAATTCTAATACATATTTAACTGTACGATCTACTAATGTTGGAGATACTACAATTGCTTGGTAAGCATATCTGGCGTTTGACCCTGCACTTACAGAAGTAGATGCTGTCCATTTTGCACCTTTTGTTTTTGCTCCATTATCAGATCCATCATAGTTTGTAAATGAACCATCAGAACTTGAGTTAAAAGGATTCGTATTTCCACCTGTGAAAGTTGAGAATTTCCAATCAGATGAACCTCCATCAAAATCGCCGTTTAAAATTGTTACGGGAATAGGTACAAATTTATCTACAACTTCAACATCTAACGTTATAGTAGTTGATGCATCATTTCCATCAATAGCTGTTAATGTTACTGGATAAGTACCCTCACCTGCTTCAAAAGTATAGCTAGGATCTTTCTCTGTTGAATTTCCTTCTCCATTATTAAAGTCCCATTCGTATCTGATAGATTCCGTTGATAAATTATTGAATTCTACAATCTTGAAATTAACTGCATTTGGAATATATGCAAAATCAGCAGTTGGCAAACTAGTATCTTCTAGAGTACCTGCTTCTGGTAAATCAAACTCAAAAGCTTTTTCACAGCTTACAGAGAACAATATTACCAATGCGCATAACACCAGATTTATGGTGTTTTTAAAAATATTTAATTGATTTTTCATGATTTTTAACGTTTTAATTATTATTGAGGATTTTGAGTTAAAATACCATCACTTAAATTAATTTCTCTTGAAGGAATTGGTAATAATAATCTTCTAATATTATAACTAGTATATCCATTTGCAGTAGCGTGCGCACCTAATACCTCATGTGCCACTCCTAATCTTAATAAATCAAAGAAACGATGATTTTCAAAAGCCAATTCTACTCTTCTTTCAAGTAATAAAGCGTCTTTCGTTAAAACTGTTGGACGATCCGAAACGGCATCAAATCCTGCTCTTACTCTAACTTCCATATAAGAATCAATGGCGCTGGCATTAGGCGTATCTCCATCTTCCATAATAGCTTCTGCATGCATTAATAAAACATCTGAATAACGTAAAATAATCCAGTCATTACCAGCTAATGATGGCGCTCCTCCGTAGGTTGGAAGATTCGTATCAGAAATATCATAACCATCTGGTAAAAACTTTATAACTTCTGCATCTAAAGGTACAGGAAGATCAGCATCATCGCCAAAAGCAGCATAAGAAACTGATGTTCTATTTCCACCGAAAGCAATAAAATCTTCAGCAAGATTTGGATTAACTATATTAAGTCCATCTTGTCTACCTTGACGTTTATAAGAGGTGAATTCAGATGAAAAACCTTGACTTTCATCAGGGTTTCCTGATAAGTACTGTACTGCGAATATAATTTCGTTATTTAATTCGTTGTAGAATACATCCTTAAAATTAGATTCTAAAGAAAAACCACTATTCATAATATCTTCACACAATTGTTTTGCACCTGTATAGTTACGTGTTGGTTGTGTTAGGTACACTTTTGCTAAAATTCCTTGTGCAGCAGCTTTTGAAGCTCTAGACTTATTTGTGTTATCTAAATGAGTAACTCCTTCTTGTAAATCTGCTACAATTTGTTCATAAATTGTTGCTTCATCAACTCTAGTAAAAAGTAATTCTTTTTCATCTGAACCTACCACAGTAGTTACCAATGGTACAGCTCCGTACAATCTAACTAAGTTAAAATATGCATAGGCTCTTAAAAACTTAGCCTCAGCAGTATATTTATTAATGTTCGCAGAACTCGACTTATCAACATACTTTAAAACATTATTTGCTCTAAAAATAATCTCATACATAGATTGGTAATAATCTTCAGACTGAACATTATCAGGTTCTACTATATATCTGTGAAAATCGGCTCTTGAACCTTCAAGCGTTTTACTTCTTGTATTATCAGAGCGGTGCTCCGTTAAAAGGTATTCTAATTGAACTCCTCTATTGAATCTTATTGAACTTGACTCTGTGTTTTCATTTACACCTTGTAAGGCATCATAAATCCCAATAATCCCAGCTAATACATCAGCATCTGATTCGAAAAAAGAATCAGCAACAATTGCAGAGTCTGGTAATGGATTTAAAAACTCATCTGTATCACATGAAACAAACATAGTAGCTCCTGTGATAGCAAATATTAAAAATTTTATATATTTCATAATAACTATTTTCTTTGATTAAAAATTAACGTTCAAACCAACTGATATGGTACTAAACAATGGTGTACCCGCTCTTTGAGCACCATACGATTGTGGACTATTATTACTATCGATAAATTCTGGATTAAAACCATGATAATCATCAGAAGTAATATACAATAAATTCTGACCAGTCGCATAAAGCCTTAACGATCCTAGTCCTAATTTTGAAACTGCGTCATCTGGAAAATTATAACCAATGTTTACGTTTCTCAATGAAAAATAACCAGCACTCATAACAATATCATTTGTTTGAACTCTTGGCTGTAAGAATGAAGCATCAGATATAATTCCAGCATCAACAACAGCTTGCTCATCGGTAGTTGCACCGTTCCATTGTGAGAAGAAATACTGATCACCAACGTTTCTTACTTCAGCACCTTGACTTCCTTGAATCATAAAAGAAAAATCAAAATCTCCATATTTAAAATCATTTGATAAACTCCAAATTATTTCTGGATAAGGGTCTCCTAAAATAGTCTTATCACCATCAGTAATTAAACCATCACCGTTCAAATCTTTAACGATAACATCTTCTGATGTTCCGTTAATTGGAAGCCAAGGTGAATCCCAATATTCATTTGCTAATTCCTTATCTACAACATATCCATAAAAAGAAGATATAGGATTACCAACAGAATTTATCCATTGTGAATTTCTACCAAATCCATCTTCTGTCAATGCTCCATCAGACTCACCGTAATCAAGTAATTCATTTTTGTTAGTAGAGGCTATTAACGTAGTGTTCCAAGAAAATTTCTCATTACTAACATTTCTGGTTCTTAATTCAAATTCCCATCCACTATTCTCTACTTTTCCTAAATTCACGATACCATTATTAAATCCTGTAACATAAGACACAGGATTGTTTAGTAATAACTGGTCACTTGTTCTTATATAATAATCTAATGAACCTGAAATTTTACCATTTAAAAAACCAAAATCTACACCAGGGTTAAGCTCCTCTGAAGCTTCCCATTGTAATAATAGATTCGCAATATTCTTAGGAGATACACCTGCCGAAATACCTCCATTGGTAATAGCATTAGTATTATCTAATTGTGCTAAATAAGGCCATGCGTTCACCAAATCATCTCCTACATTAAAGTTCTCAGCACCTGTAAGACCATAACTAATTCTAAATTTTAATTTACTTAGCACATCATTTTCGCTTAAGAAACTCTCATTATGAGCGTTCCATCCTGCAGATACAGCAGGGAAGTTACCCCATTTAGAGTCAACTCCAAAAACAGAACTACCATCACGTCTAAACGAAGCATTGAATAAATACTTATTTGCATAAGCGTAAGTAATTCTACCAAAATATCCAATCTTGTTTTTCTCAATATTGTATTCACCCTCAGAAACAACAGTAGTTGCACCTTGTAAGTTTTTAAGTAAATCATTGGTATACCCAGTACCTACAATTTGGCTAGTTTCATATTTTCTTTTTTGGAAAGTCATCCCTGCCAATGCACTAATTTCGTGATCATCAATTTGCGTATTATAAGACAACGTATTATCTGAAATCAACCTAGAACTAAATCTATTATTCAATAAATATTGAGCTCTACTTGCACCACTTGCATGGTGTTCTGTTCCATCCCATCTAGTTCTTTTACGTTGTTCTAACGTTGCTCCCAAAGATGTTTTAGCTATAAGCCCATCCATAATTTCGAACGACAAATATGCACTTCCTAATAATTTAGTATTAAACTCGTAATGCTCTCTCTCAACATATTGCGCATAAGGGTTTGCATCACCCGAAGTACGAGGTCTATTATCACTACCATTCCCATCAAGGTCTAGCTCAACTAAATGGTTCTCATAAAAATAATCTCCTACTCCAACATTTGGGTAAGCATCTCTATTGATAAATTGTAATGTTTCCTCTGAATGATATATTGGCAACCAAGGAGATTGTCTTATTGGGTTGTGTATGGAAGTAGGTAACGCTCTTCTTTTTGAGTAAGAAGGGGTAGCACTTAATCCAAATTTCACCTTATCTCCTAATTTACTATCTAATTTCAACTTTGCAGAATACAACTTGTAGTCATCTGTTATTACAACACCTTCATCACTTAAATACCTTAACGATGACGTAAATTTTGTATCTTGAGTTCCTCCACTTGCTGATAAAGAGTGGCTTGTAATGATTCCTCCATCGAAAAATACATCTTGCCAATCTCTATTAATTCCTGTTACATCGACTATTTTTAATGCGTATTGAGTTGCTTCTGTAATTTGACCTGTTGCCGCTAATTCTTTAGCCGCCCAATCTACAACATCTTTCTTATAGTCATCGCTTCCAAAGGCATCTTTATACCCAACAAAAGTATCGTATCTAAATTTTGTTTTTCCTGCTTTACCAGTTTTTGTGGTAATCATAATTACACCGTTAGAACCTTCACTACCATAAATAGCTGCAGATGCTGCATCTTTTAAAACTTCAAAAGATTCTACATCGTTCATATCTAAGTTTCCAAGAAAACTAGGGTCTACAATTACACCATCAACTACAACAGCTGGTCCAGAATCTGCAGTAATAGATCCAAAACCCCTTACTGTAATGGTAGGCGCAGCACCTGCTTCTGCAGAACTCGCCTGAATGTTCACCCCAGAAACTTGACCTATTAAAGCGTCATCAACCCTTGCAACGGCTATTTGATCTAAATCTTCGTTTACAACTTTAGAAATTGACCCTGTTATGGTAGATTTTCTTTGTGTACCGTAACCAACAACAACAACCTCATCTAATGCCGAGGTGTCTGGTGATAGTGAAACATTTAATTCTCGTTGATCTGTAATTGTGATAGACTTTGTTACAAATCCTAAAAAGGAAAATTCAAGTACGTCTCCACTTGTAACTTCTAAAGTATAGATTCCATCAAAATCGGTTGAAGTTCCTTTAGTTGAATTCTTTATTAGAATGTTTACACCTGGAACAGGTAAGTTATCTTCTTGAGACACCACTTTACCCTTTAATGTGAAGCTACTTTGCGCTAAAACTGTAATATTGATCATCAATATTAGAATTAAAGTTAGCTTAATTTTTAAATTCATAATTTAATTTTTTGATTTAAGTGTTTGTTTTAATTTATGCTTTCTGCATTAAATATTATTTTAGACTGTTAGTCTTAAAGATCATTCACTTTCAAAACTTGGCTTCAATATATATTTTTTGTATTTTGCTTGAAATCATGTTTTTTAAGAGAAAACAGGTATTTATTTTACTTCCCTTATTACGAAGTATTATTACTAAAAAGAATAGTTGCACCTATCCTTTTTTTATTTATGTTTGGTTTTAATCATTAATTAGTAGTTTTTATTTGAGTTAATTTTTTGGTAAACCACATTGGTTGACCACATTGGTTGACCAAAAGTATGTTAAAAAAAACTTAAAAAAAAATAATTTAACAACTATTTTATCTTAACTGCTTTATTTGTATATTTAACCTAGATGAAATACACTATTGTTTTGTTATTATAAGCTTAAACTACTAACTATCTAATAATTATGAAAAAATAATTACTCCATAAAATGATTACAAATATGACTAGTAGAATTTTTCTTATGACTCTTTATCTCCGAAATAAGATGGTCCTTCACCAGTTAAGAAATCTTCTCTTACAGGACTAAATGTATCAATTAGTTGCCCTTCTTCTAAACAAATTGCACTATGCAATAAATTAGGCTCAATATAAACTCCATCTCCTGCTTCTACAATTTTCTTTTCTCCTTCAATATCAAATTCAAATTTACCGGAAACACAATAAGTAGCTTGCGTGTGAAAATGTTGATGTGGGGCTCCTAATGCTCCTTTATCAAATTTCACGCTTACCATCATGATTTGGTTATCGTAACCTAAAAACTTTCTTGATACTCCTCCTCCAAGCTCTTCCCATTCCATTTCTTTTGTGATTATGTACTTTTCGCTAAATCGTTTCATAATTTTATTAATTTAATAGTTATTTGTTTTCTGATAATATATAAGCACCTTTCCAGGTATACTCTTTATTGTTTATTGTTAATTTATGAGTTACATCTTTATCATTATTTTCGTTTGAAATGATAAAGACTTTTGATGTATCGTTATTCATTATAATTTGAACAGCTGTATATTCTTTTGAGTTGTGAATTACCTCGAGTAATTTAATATTACTATATGCATTTATAGCCAACTCAGAAACTGGACTATAGGTTCCATGAGATTCTATGGTTGAAACATATAAAGCATCCTTAGCATTCTTTTTTCTTAATATTAATGTTGGTTCATTGCGTAAATTGTATTCTGGATCATTTGCTCCAATTCTTGCTAATATAACCTCATCGTTATTTGAAGATACTGCTGAATACGAATAGAATTTATTATTTTTCAACCAAGTAAGCTTGATGTTTTCTCCTTTTGATTTTGCTGATGCTTCTTTATATAAATGCTGATATCCATCAGATTTACCCAAAACTTCTGGCTCATTTAATTTATTGTATTCAAAATTAGTTTGCATAATATGACCTAAAAAGTAAAATGGCAAATCGTATTGATTGGTGTTTTCAGATGAAACTCTCATAATGTCTAATATATAAGGATTTTCATAATTTTCATCCTTAATGGTTACCATAGTTCTATGAAGCTTCGTTCCTGGATACGCATTGTCTTCTTTAGCACTTGCAACTTGTATTCTTGAATCTGCAACACTAAATACATATTTATTGGAATGATATTTACTACCTACATCATATTTACCGTTAAATTGAGATTTTTCATTTTGAACAAGTGTGTTGTGCGCTATGGTTTGTTTTGCCCAAGTGGTATTTTCTTTTAAATAATTTCCTCCACCTTTTTGTTCAATATTTACAAAACGTGCCATTCCATAATCTTGTACTAGCTCATTACCATAGTCAAATAAAGCATACGATAATTTATCATAATGTCCATGACTTAAACCGTGAGCGGTGTATTTAAAAACCAATTCCAAATCGTCACTACGCAAAATTCCAACTGCACCTTCATCTCCATTTGCACCATCTGATAATTCAATCGAATTTTTAACAAAAGGTGTTTCTTTACCTTCTTTAATACCAAGAGCAACGGCTAATCCAGCATCATCTAACGTAACTTCGTCTTGCTTTTTTGCAATACTTAATAATTCTGGATTATTTCCTCCAAAATGATATCCTATGTCAACTGTAGATATTAACGATGCGTTAAAATAGGACATTCCTTTTTGAGCATCGTTCAACAAAAAGAAATCACCATCAGCATCTGATAAATTTAATAAAGCATTCACACTTTTTAAAAGCACACTATCTTTATACTCAAACACTTTATGCTCAGGTTTTTTATTTTCAAGTGCTTGCGCAAAAATTAAAAATGGGTACGAAGCATAACGTTGGTAATAAGGACCTTCAGTAAAATATCCATCTGGAGAAAAAGGCTCATCTACATTCGCATAAAAACCTATTTTCTGACCATCTTTTCTAATATAACCACCATCATTATCCTTTTCATTTGGATTAAAATTAACATCTCTTACACCATTTAAAGCTCTGTCTAAAAGTTCTTCATCATCCATAGCCAAAGCGATCATTCCTACAGCTGAATTACCCCAAGTTGCATGGTTATGAACTCGATTAAAAAATTGTGGATTGTCTTTTGAAATGTGATCAGCAAACGGTCTAAATAAATCTGTCTCTAAAGTATTCCGTTCTTCTTCTGACAAATAATTGTAAATACAATCGTAAGCCTGACTTGTATAAACCAACCAGTTAGAATCGTTTAAACACTGCCAAAACACTTTACCTCTTGCGTAAGACCTTGTCTTTGGGTGAATAGGCCAAGTTGGATATTGCGTTGCGTATTCATACAACATATCTTTTACAAATTTCGCATATTTCTCCTCATCCAAAATTTGATATAAAGCACCCGCTTTTTGCATTAAAACATAATTCTTTTTATGCGTTTCGTGTGTATATCCACCAGAATAATCTTTTGGAATTGGCACATCAAAACCATTTTCAATTTCAGCATCAACCTCTTTTTGAGTTGCCGCAAGGGTTTTGTCAAAAATTGGAATACTTCCTAAGTTTGCTCTTATTTCTTTAACGCCCTGCTTGGTTAAAATTAAACTTGGGTGATTGCTTTCAGAAGATGAATTATTATCTGTAGATTTTGATTCAGGTTGTTTATCACAAGAGAAAAAGACTAAAATTATAAATGAATATATTAAAAGTTTAAGTGGTTTTTGCTTCATTATTAACACTTTAAAATTGGTTTACCAGTTTGGTTTACCAAATATATACATATATTTTAACTTAGCAAGCATTTGTTAATAAAATTAACAATTAACTATGTAATATTGATCGTACTAGGTCGTTTAAAAGTACTTATATATAGCAAGAACACCATCTATATGAAATTACACAAGAGATAATCATACAGCCTTAAAATCGGTATTATTACAAATTACTCTCTTATATAATTTGATGTTTTTTACTGTTTATCTACATACAATTCAATTATAAATTACATATTGTATACACCACCATTTATATCAAGTGTTGCACCAGTAATGAAGCCATCATACTCAGAGGCTAGATATAAAACTGCTCGAGCAACGTCGGCTGCATTACCTGCTCGTTGGATTGGGATGCCAGCAGTTGTTTCATCAGCTGATTCTTTTGTTGTATGCGTGTTATGAAATGATGTTCCAAGAATAAGACCTGGGGCAACAGCATTGACCCTTGTTCCTTGTGGCCCTAATTCTGAAGCTAGCGCTCGTGTAAACGTTAAGATCGCTCCTTTACTTGTAGAATAAACTAAAGAACCTGGATGTCCACCTTTTCGTCCTGCAAGAGATGCCAAATTAACAATACTACTATTGTCATTTTTTGCTAGATAAGGAGATGCAGCTCGTGTCACAAACATCATAGATGTTAGGTTAATGTCCATTACCTTGTGCCAGAACTCAGTTTCCATTTCGCTCAACATTTTACGAGCAACAAGTGAACCTGCATTGTTAATTAATATGTCTAAACCACCGAATGCTTCTACTGTTTTTTCAACCATCGCATTCGCATCGGCTTCTTTTGTTAAATCACCACATACGGCAATCGCTTTTACTCCTTTGCTAGTTGCATATTTAGTCAATTGATTCGCAGTATCAGCACTGGAAAAATAATGGATTGAAACATTAGCTCCGTTATCAATAAAATGTCTGGTGATTGATTCACCAATTCCTTGAGCACCAGCAGTTATAAGAACATTTTTGCCAGCTAATTTATTATTGTTTATCATCTTATTTCTAAATTATTTTAATCATTTTTAGTAAAATACTCTTCATTAGATACGGCATTATCACTAACAATTATACTTGCGGTTTTAAACCAAACTTCAGCATAGTTTCCGTCTGCATATTGTTTTTGAATATCACCACCATGCGTTTCAGCACCAGAACACCAATTCTTATTTATTTCAGGAGATTTTCCATTCGTTTGATTGTAAGCACCAAGCTTAAAAAAACAACCTTCACCAGCGTACGCATTTTCACGCTCTACTCCGTCTTGACCAATTGGCACAAACAATTCTTGTGTTTGCGCTGGTATATCAGCAGTAGTTGTATATTCTGATACTAATAAGTTTTTTGTAAATGTTTTGGTTTCGTGCCCTTCACAAGCAAATTTAAGGCTCATAATACCATCCTTAACCACTATTTCATAACTAAACTCTTCACCCAAAGCAATACCGTCTTCTGGTTCTTCTGGGTAGGTATTTTCTTCAGAACCAACAACAGAAAAATCATCACCCCAAACAGCTGAAGAATAATCCCATCTTCCAGAATTATCATCACCCGCTGTATTGATTTCATAATGCCAAAAAACTGAACCCTTGGTATGACCAGGATATTTTTTGTAAAATATTTTAAGTGGTTCGTTTTCATGTTTATCTGCACTATGAATCTGGCCAATAACTACAGCGTGCGAAGCTGCTACACGAGCATCGCCTGTAGCAGATACATTCATTATTTTAAGTGTAGCTGTTAATTTATCATTAGCAGTTTTTGGATACCATTTTTTTACCTGTGCCAATTCAGTTCTTGTGTTGTTTGAAGTTCCGTGAGTATCACCACCATTAGGAGTTTTAAAAACAATCCAATCTTCATTACCATCATTTGCAGTATAAAAGAAATCTTTATTCTCAAAATTATTTGCAATACCGGCATTTGAACCGTCACCTAAAATCAATTTCCAATGGTCGAAAAAAGGAATAATATCACTTGCGTAAACAGTTTTTTTTGTTTCTTCTTTAATTGGTTCTTTAGCTTTATTTTTACAGCTATTTAGTGTTATTAGAAGACCAAAAACTATTAGTGCTCCTACTAATTTGATGTTTTTTTTATACATTTCTTTATATTTAATTTCATGTGTTTACTTTTATTGTTTTCACCTCCTTTAAATCTTGATGCTCTAAAAGTATTCCGTCAATGCTAAAATTCCATTATAAGAAATAATTAATGAGAAAAGTAAAGCCGCATACAGACCAATATTAACAAACAGATTTGTTTCATAACCTTTCATAATCTTTTTGTTATTCACAATCATTATGATTCCTAAAATTACTAATGGTAAAACAAACACATTAAATACTTGAGATAAAATTTGGATCTCAATAGGGTTTGCCCCAAAGGCAGGTCCAATTAAAGCAACCAAACAAGCAATAGCCGTTATAATTTTAAACTGTTTGGAACTGGTATCTAATTTACCCGATTGATAATCTGCAATTAGCAATGGCGCAATTAATAAACAAGGGAAAATAGAAGATAAACCTGCGCTTAACGCTCCAAAAAAGAAAATAGAAACTGCCCATTTACCGGCAACTGGCTCTAATGTATTTGCCATATCTAATACCTGAGTCACTTCCTTTCCTTGATAAAATAATGCTCCTGCGGCAACTGCCATAATTACTCCACTAATTATAAATATTAAAATAGCTGCAGTTATTGAATCTTTTTTCTGCTGATCCAAGTTTTTAATAGTCCAACCTTTTCCTTTTACAAATAGTGGTCGTGATAAAAAAGTGGCCGAAGCCATGGTGGTTCCAACAAATGCCGCAACTAACATTTTACCTCCAGGAACATCTGGTATTGTTGGTATTAACCCTTTAACTACATCTATAGAAAGTGGTTGCACAAAATACAATGACAATACAAACGATAAGCCCATTAAGGTTACAAAAATAACAAGTATCTTTTCGAAAAAAGTGTACTTTCCAACTAACATTAATAAGTAGAAAGTGATAATAATAATGATTGCAGTAATTAATACAGTTTCGTATTTGTATGCTAATAAACCGTCAAAGTTTAGTGCTAATATTTCATAAATAATGTTAGATGAAATTCCTAAAATCCCCATAAGCGAATTCCATTGTCCAAAAGTTATTCCAACAATGATTGAAATAGCTAAAATTTTACCAAGTTTAAAATGCTTTTTAAATCCAAAAAGTGCTGTTTCACCAGTTATTAATGCGTAATTACCGTAAGCAAACATTAAAACTCCTGAAAAAAGACAACTAATTAAAAGCACCCACAATAATTGCATATTAAACCTACTACCTGCAACAATCATAGATGTAACACTTCCTGTACCAATGGTATAACCAATAGCAAATATTCCAGGACCAAAACCTAATATTAGGGCAATAATCTTTTTTAAAAATGATTTTTTTAGTGTTTTAGTTTCTGGCATTTTTTAAAGTTTAGTTGGTTAATTGTTCCATTTTGTATGATGAAATGCTCCAGTTTCATCATCTATTCTTTGGTAGGTGTGTGCTCCAAAATAATCGCGCTGTGCTTGGATAATATTAGCACATGAATTTGCAGTGGTTAATCCATTAAAGAAGTTTATAGATTCACTTATACATGAAATCGGTTTTTCTGCTAAAATACATTGCGCAATTACTTTGCTAGCCCCAAATTTTAAAGATTTTACTTGTTGAATAATATCTTTATTGGTTAGAATATTGTCCGTTTCTTTTAAAACATCGACTAATTCTTCCATAAAAGTTGATCTAATAATACAACCGTTTGTCCAAATTCTAGCCATTTCACTTAAATTGATATCCCATTCAAATGCTTTTGAGGCTTCGGCTATCAATTTAATACCTTGATAGTGATTTATGATTCTTGCAAACTGGTACGCTTCTAGAACTTCTTCAGCTGTAATTGAAGGTTTGTTGGTTTCTTTAGCGTATAATTTATTCAATAATATTCGTTCATCTTTATAAAATGAAGTATAACGAGCAAAAAGAGCTGAGGCAATTAATGAACTTGGAACACCCAGTTCAGCAGTTGCAATTGTTGTCCAGTTTCCTGTTCCTTTATTTCCTGCCTTGTCCATTATTTTAGAAATCAACCATTCTCCATTTTCTTTTTTCCGAAGAATATCAATTGTAATTTCTAACAAGTAACTATTCGCTTTCGTTTTCCAAGACTCTAAAATAGCTGCAATTCCATCAGGATTATTAACTAATTCTTTTAAAACAACAACTATTTCAGCCAATAACTGCATTTCGGCATATTCAATTCCATTATGAACCATTTTTACAAAATGACCACTTCCTTCTGGACCAATATAAGTACAACAAGGCAAATTGTTTTTATCCTTTGCTGCAATTGCATTTAAAAATGGAGCTACCATTTTATAAACTTCTTTATCTCCTCCTGGCATAATTGAAGGACCTTTTAAAGCTCCTTCTTCTCCTCCTGAAACTCCCGTACCTATAAAATAAATATTCTTGAGCTTTAAATACTCTGATCTTTCTTTGGTGTTTTTATAATTCGAATTTCCTCCATCTATTAAAGTATCCCCCTCAGATATATATGGTAGTAAGTCTTCAATAACATAATCAATGGTTTTACCAGCATTAACCATGAGCATAATTTTTCTTGGGGTTTGAATTGAATCTACAAATTCTTTTAAATCGTCAAAAGCCATAGCATTTAATAACTCGGTATGTTTATTTTTAAAGTTAACAGCAATATTTTCTTCAATCCCATCAACATGTCTATTAAACATTGAAATTTTAAAACCATTATTGGCTAAATTTCTACTCAAGCTTTTTCCCATTACTCCTAAACCGAATAATCCGAATTCTGATTTATTAATAAGCTCTTTTTTAATTTTATTCACAATTTCTTTTGGTGTTAAACTAATATTTACTTCAAACGCATTCGTAGGGTTTTCTAAAATTTCAAACTGTGATTTTAAAAGGTTTGAAGGCATAAAATGATCAGATCTACTTTGCATTCTTTTAGAAATTTGATTGAAAGACCCGACCAAATGTATCCATTTGGTTTGGGTCTCAATCTCTAAACTCAAACTATATCTGTACTTATTTTTTAATGCTGAGCAAACTATAACACAGCTGTTTTTTTTTAGTTGATTTTTAGCCAAACTATTCAATCTGTTCAACCACCCTAATCTATCTTCATCGGTTAAAGGGATTCCTGAGGTCATTTTTTGAATATTTTCCTTAGGATGAAAATCGTCTCCATCAAAAAAAGGAATCGACAGATCTTTAGCTAACAATTCTCCAATGGTTGATTTTCCACAACCAGAAACGCCCATTACAAAAAATATTTTTTTATTTTTTAACTCCATTTAATTGGACTTTAATGGTATTGTTAATGATTCTTAATCAAAACATTAAATTGGTTAACCAGTTTGGTTTACCAAATATATGTATATTTATTAAGTAAACAAATATAATAGTGCTTTTTAACAAAGTAGGTTAATATATTCAATAAAAAATAGTTAGCTGCACTAAATCCATTAAAGTACAGTATACTAACATAAGAAAAGGTAAAAACTATAATAAGTGGCATTTAGATTTACCAACCTTTTTAGGTCTGTTTTTTTGTGATATATAAATAAAAAGGAGCTAATTTAAATTTAATAAAAGCCTAAAAATTAGGTATAAAAAAAGCCTCATATTTCTATGAAGCTTGCTTAGTAGCGGGGACTGGACTCGAACCAGCGACCTTCGGGTTATGAGCTCCAAGTTGCC
>CBDUKG010000003.1:0-83794 GCA_965367745.1 uncultured Flavobacteriaceae bacterium
AAGGTAACATCAATATTTTTTAAATTATTTTCTCTAGCTCCAATAACTGTTACTGCATTTTTTGAAGTTCTTCTCGTTTTAGGAATTTCAATTCGTTGAGTATTATTTAAATAGTGTGCCGTTAAAGAGTCTGATTTTAGTATTTCAGAAAATGTTCCTTCAGCAACAATTTCGCCACCAAAAGTACCTGCTTCAGGACCAATATCTATAATCAAATCCGCAGCCTTCATAATATCTTCATCGTGTTCAACAACAATAACGGTATTACCTAAATTGCGTAAATCTTTTAACACTTTAATTAAACGTTCTGTATCTTTTGGATGCAAACCTATGCTTGGTTCATCTAAAATATACATTGAACCAACCAAACTACTTCCTAATGAAGTTGCTAAGTTAATACGTTGGCTTTCACCACCAGACAAGGTGTTTGAAGTTCTATTTAATGTTAAATAATTTAAACCAACATCATTTAAAAATTGCAATCTATTATTGATTTCAACCAATAAGCGTTTTGCAATTTTTTGTTCATAAACATCAAGTTTTAGGTTTTTAAAGAAGTCAGCCAATTCATTTAAAGGCACATCAACCAATTCACTAATATTTTTAGTATTAATCTTCACGTAATTGGTTTCTTCTCGTAATCTTTTGCCTTTGCACGTTGTACATTTTGTTTTTCCTCTGTAGCGAGAAAGCATTACTCTATATTGAATTTTATAACTCTTTTCTTCTAAATGTTTAAAGAAATGTGACAATCCGTTAAAGGCGTTATTTCCTTCCCAGATAAGTGTTTTTTGAGCTTCAGTTAGCTCGAAATAAGGTTTATGAATAGGAATGTCGAATTTATAGGCGTGTGTGATTAAATCATTTTTATAATGATTAAAAGAATCTGTTTTCCAAGGTAAAATAGCATCTTCATAAATTGAAAGTGCTGTGTTTGGTATTACTAAATCTTCATCAACTCCTATAACATTTCCATAACCTTCACACGTTGGGCAAGCTCCGTACGGATTATTAAAACTAAATAAATGTGTATTAGGCTCTAAAAATTGAATACCATCTAATTCAAATTTATTATTAAAAAGCGATTCCTTTTTTGTTTTAAGATTTTGGATAATACATTCACCTTTTCCTTCGAAAAAAGCAGTTTGAACGGCATCTCCTAAACGGTTAAAAAAATCTTCATCATCTTTTACAACAATTCTATCAATAACTAGGTGAAAATCGTGTTCAATTTCTGCTGTTATTTCTTCAATCCTAATAATTTTATCTTTATATTTTATTCTTGCATAACCTTGTTGTGCTAGTATTTTTAAAGTTTGAAGCACACTTCTTTCATCTGGAATATGGACGGGTGAGAGTAGTAGTAATTTTGTATTTAATTCTATTGTTTTAATATGATTAATAACATCACTAACAGTATGTTTTTTTACTTCTTTTTTAGAAATAGGTGAGTAGGTTTTACCAATTCTGGCGAACAATAATTTTAAATAGTCGTAAATTTCCGTAGACGTTCCAACAGTTGATCGTGGATTTGTAGAATTCACTTTTTGTTCAATTGCTATAGCTGGAGCAATACCTTTAATATAATCAACTTTTGGTTTGTTTAACCTGCCTAAAAACTGACGTGCATAAGACGATAAACTCTCTACATACCTGCGCTGACCTTCAGCAAATAAGGTATCAAAAGCCAAACTAGATTTTCCTGAACCAGAAAGACCTGTAATTACAACCAATTTATTTCTAGGGATTGCGACATCAATATTTTTTAAATTATGAAGTCTTGCTCCTTTAATTAGAATGTTTTCTTTTGAGTTTAATACGGCAAGGTTTTTGGTCATACTTCTTAGAAAAATGAATAAAGGCAAAGATAATTACAATTAATGAGATTTTTAAGAGCTTTGGAAAACATAATTTAAAAAATATGAATAGTTCTTTAACTTTTATTTGTAAATGTTAAAAATATGCTGCATATTTGAATAATAATTCTAAAAACAAACGCTTATATAACATATTTACTTTTTATAAAAATTATAAAATACAAGTTTAATCCCCATAAATGTATTTAAATTATGCAAAGTAAAGTTATTGCCGATAGCGTTCTAGTAAGCGACTACATAAACGGAAATGAAAAATCTTTAGAAATTCTAATTATTCGTCATAAACAACGAATTTTTAGTTTTGTATTGTCTAAAGTTTGTGATAGAGAAATTGCCGAAGATATTTTTCAAGACACTTTTATTAAAGTTATAAATACTCTAAAAAGAGGTAAATATAACGAAGAGGGTAAATTTTTACCTTGGGTTATGCGTATAGCTCATAATTTGGTGATTGATCATTTTAGAAGAAATAAAAGAATTCCTACGTTTAGAAATACGGATGAGTTTGATATTTTTACTGTTATTAGTGATGAAGTTTTAAATGTTGAAAAACAATTAATTAAAGATCAGATTTTAAATGATATTAGAGAGTTAATTGTTGAACTTCCCGAAGATCAGAAAGAAGTACTTATTATGCGTATGTATAAAGATATGAGTTTTAAAGAAATTGCAGAAAATACAGATGTAAGTATAAATACTGCATTAGGAAGAATGCGTTATGCACTTATAAATTTAAGAAAGCTCATAGAAAAACATAATATAATTTTGGTTAATTAATAATAAATGTAAAAATTCATCGTTACTTTAATATAAACCAGTTAAATATGATGAAACTTTACTCTAAAAAGACTCCATTATTGGAGCAGCCAAGACCTGAAATAATTCAATATTTACTTAATTACTCTAAACAAATGAGAGTGGTTAAAACCAACAAAAACAACTATATTGAATTACATTTGAATTAATGTTCTTTAAGCCCATTTTTAACCAAAATGGGCTTTTATTTTTAAAATAGCCTATAATACAATTTTTAATTAATCGTATTTTGGTTTTTTATCTCTTTTTGCAGCCTTTTTTTCTTTAGTAGTTTTTAAAGGCTCTTTTTTTACATTTTTTTTTGCATCTTGACTTTTTGCCATTGTTTATTGTTTTAAAAGTTAAATAATAACCATTTCATAATTATTAAATATGAAGATAGTGTATTTATTGAATTAAATAAAAAATATGTTTGAAATTTTATAGATGAATTATCACTAGTATTTTATTTCATAAAATAATAAAATGACTTTTGAAAAAATATTAAACCTTTATAAAGCTATAGCAAAAACTTTGTTTAATATTATTTAAGCCTGAAAATTTAATTCAATTGAATAATTATGTTTTCTGCATAAAATTGACGATTTTTTAAGTGAAAACAGAGCGAAACAATTGCAATTAATTATTTTCTTGAGACCTTTTAACAATTGCTTTCAAACGCTCTTTAGTAGAAATTTTAGAAGCTTTTAGTTTATTTTTTTTCTGATTCATTAATTTTGAATGTAACGCTTTATTTTTAGTATTTTTTGCACTTCCCTTTTTAGCCATTTCAACTATTATTTTGTTCCTTTTATAATTTTATTTAAAACAGATTTTCTCCCAATAGTTTTAGTAATTATATCTTTTTCAATATCCCAACCTCTTGCTGGAGAATATTCTCTTCCATAAAATATAATTTGTAAGTGTAGTTTATTCCATAATTCTTTTGGAAATAATCTTTTTGCATCTTTTTCAGTTTGGACAACATTTTTTCCATTGGTTAATCCCCATCTATAGAGCAATCTATGAATATGGGTATCTACAGGAAAAGCAGGAATACCAAAAGCCTGACTCATAACAACACTCGCTGTTTTATGTCCAACTGCTGGTAATTCTTCTAAATCCTTATAATTTTGTGGAACCTCACCGTTGTGTTTTTCGATTAAGATCTTAGATAATCCATAAATTCCTTTAGATTTCATAGGAGACAAGCCGACAGGTTTTATGATTTCTCTTATTTCTTCAACAGAAAGTTTTATCATATCATAAGGGTTGTCTGCTTTTTTAAATAATTTAGGCGTAATTTTATTAACACCAACATCTGTACTTTGTGCAGACATTAAAACAGCAATTAATAAGGTATATGGATCTTTATGTTCTAATGGAATAGGAACTTCAGGATATAATTGTTCAAGTGTATCAATTACATATTGAACTTTTTCTTTTTTTGTCATTATTATTAGTTGTAAAAAAATAAAAATACAACGTTTTTAAAAATTTAAGGATATAATTCATAAAAAAAGTTTTAATTGTTGTAATAACTATTTAACTTTCAATTTTAAAACAATAGATAAATGACAACATTAAAAGTAGGAGATAAAGCGCCAAGTTTTGAAGCATTAGATGAACAAGGAAACACAGTAAAATTAGCTGATTATACTGGAAAAAAGTTAGTATTATTCTTTTATCCAAAAGCAAGTACTCCAGGTTGCACAATGGAAGCGTGTAATTTAAGAGACAATTATCAATCTTTTTTAGCAAAAGGTTATGCTATCTTAGGAGTAAGTGCAGATTCTGCAAAACGTCAACAAAACTTTATTAATAAAAACGAACTTCCTTTTCCTTTGCTGGCTGATGAAGATAAAGCAGTAATTAATGCTTTTGGAGTTTGGGGACCAAAGAAGTTTATGGGACGAGAATATGAAGGAATTCATAGAACAACATTTGTTATTGATGAAAATGGAATTATTGAGGATGTAATTTTAAAAGTAAAAACAAAGCAACATACTAGTCAGATTTTGGAATAAATGAATTATTTTAAAACAATAATTATAAATTTTTAATTGAAACTGACGGTGTTAAAAAAACCTAACAAATTTTAAATTTGTTAGGTTTTTTTTTTAAATAATATTCTATAAGAATGCCTTTTACAACTTTCTTAAATATAATTTTAATAAATTATTCAGGAATAATATACATTTCTTTAGCGTGCTTCTTTATATCTAAAGAGTTAAATAAAGAAGGACCTGTTTCAAACTTACTTTTCTTTGCTAAACTAGGCTTAGATATTGCTCCAGAAATATGATCTAATGCTGTTTTTAGCAATGGCTCATCCATATCTCCAAAAGGTTTTATTTGGGAAGCAAATTCAATAACTTCATAATCTGGTTTAAATCCTAGCGTATAATCGCTTTCATCTAATTTATTATAAATTTGAAATACAATTGGCTGTAAAGCATTAGTATGTAAAGTGTTAACACCTTCCTTTTTGAAATTTGAAGAATCATATAATGTAATAGAACCTACATTTTTACCATAGGTAGTTGTCCCTACTTTTATTACTGACATGTAAGGTGTTAATCCATTAATTATCATTTCGCTAGCAGAAGCTGTACTTCTAGAGGTTATTACATATAATTTGGTAAGAGAATTTAACCTATTAATTGTAGCCTCATTTCCAGAATACTCTCCATCTTTATCATAAATAAATGCTTTGTTAAAAAATGGATAAAATCCACCTTCATCTGCATGTTTTGAATTGTAAATTAATTTAGCAAAAGTTTCATTTTCAGAAGCTCCACCATAAATCATACTAGCTAAATAGGCCGATGTTAACACAGATCCACCACCATTATAACGTAAGTCTAATACTAATTCTGTAATTCCTGCAGCTTTAAAATCTCCAAAAACATTATTTAATTCTTCGTGAAATGTATATTTAAAACCATTGTAAACTAAGTAACCGATTTTTGTTCCAGCATTATTTGTAATAATATCAGAATAAAGAACCGGATTTTCTACAACCTCTCTAATAGTTAATGTTTTTTCTACATTATTAGGTACAATAGCTCCATTATTTAATGTGTTAAACTCCATTGTAATGGATGTAATTTCATCATCATAAAAATTGTTTACAATTCTGTAATTATCAATATTTAATTCAACTCCATCAAACTTATAAAATAAATCACCACGTTTTATCCCTGCATCTGCAGCCGGAGAATTTGGAACAACATAGGTTACAAACCCAATAATTTCGGAACAACCTTCGCATAATCTTGCAACACCAAACTCAAATCCGTAAGCATCGTTAACACCTCTAAAAGATGCACCTTGTTCTTCATAATCTTCAACAAACCAAGAGAATCTATCTGTATTACCTTTGTCGTATAATAAGGTTTCAAATAAACTTTCAGGAGTTGAATAACCATTTAAATAATCGTAATAAGACTCAAGATTTTGATCTTTAGAATCATCTAAATTAGTAACGTTTGGTTGCCAATTGTACCAAGAATTCATTGCTTGCCATACAAAATGATTAATTGGATTGTCAATTTTTGTTTTATCAAGAATGCGTTTTGGTGGGTCATCATCTTTATTACAACTAATAAAGGTAAAGCCTAAGGCTAGGAAAAATACTAAAAAGGGATTTATTTTTTTCATGTGTCTATATTATAATATGCATATATTGTCGCAAAGTTATCGAATTAATTACAAAAATTAAACCAAAGTGTAACAATAACGAAGTATGTTCGTCATAATTGTAACAACGACACAAAAAGTTATTAAACTAAACTTAAAATGAATCAGTCAGAGTTTTTAAAAACTGTAATGCCCTTTAAAGATAAAGTGTTTCGAGTAGCGAAAAGACTACTCGTATCTACTGAAGAAGCGGAAGATGCAACACAGGAGCTGTATTTTAAGTTATGGAGAAACAAGTCTAAATTAAAAGACTATAAAAGTGTTGAAGCATTTGCAATGACTATGACAAAGAATTATTGTTTTGATCGATTAAAATCGAAACAAGCAAGTAATTTAAAGTTAATTCATAGCAATTATCAAGAAAAAGACACGCCACTTCAAAGGCGTATGGAACTTAATGACAGTGTAAGTTTGGTTCATAAATTAATTGAAAACTTACCAGAGCAACAAAAATTAGTAATACAGCTTAGAGATGTTGAAGAATATGAATTTGATGAAATAGCAAAAATGTTGGATTTACAACCCACAGCTGTACGAGTAACATTATCAAGAGCAAGAAAAACAATTAGAGAACAATTAACAAAACAACATAATTATGGGATTAGCTAACATAGAAGAGTTGTTAAAAAAGTATCTAGATGCAGAAACTACTATTGCAGAAGAAAAAGAGTTAAAAACTTATTTCTCAAGTGACAATGTAGCACCGCATTTACAAGAATATCAAGAGATGTTCGGATATTTTTCAACTAGTAAAAATGAGCGGTTTACAAAAACCATCCAATTAAAAAGTCAAAAGATGAATTGGAAATGGTTATCCGTAGCAGCTTCAGTAGTTTTATTAGTAAGTGTTTACACCGGTTATCAAAATAACCAAAAAAGAGAGGCTGAAAGAATATATACAGAAACCCAAATGGCTTTTGGTATGTTGGCAGCAAATTTAAACAAAGGAAATGAAGCAATTTTAAAACTGCAACATTTTGAAGACACAAAAAACAAAATTTTTAAACAACCTAAAAAGTAAAAAAATGAAAAAATTAATAGTATTATTTGTAGTAACCTTAATATCTTTTGGTACGTATGCCCAAAATTCGATATTTGACAAATTTGAAGAAATGGATGAAGTTTCATCTGTAATTGTAAATAAAGAAGCATTTAGAATGCTTGCAAAATTTAAAGGTGGAGGAGAAGAAGGACAAGAATATTTTGATATGGTACAAGGATTATCTTCTTTTAGAGTATTTACAACAGAAAATCCAACAATTGCGCAGGATATGAATGCGATAGTTTCTAAGTATTTAAAATCTTCTAAATTAATTGAACTAATGAGAGTAAAGGATGAAGATACTAATGTTAAAATTTATGTTCGTCAAGGAAAAGATGAAGATCATGTTAGCGAATTACTAATGTTTGTAAGTGGTGCAGGAAAGTACACGAAAAATTCCGATAGTCCTGTAAAGGCAGAATCTGTAATACTTTCATTAACTGGAGAGATTGACTTAAATAAAATATCTGAACTAACTGAATCGCATGTACCAGGAAGTAGCAAGCATTTAAAAAAACAATAAAAAAGTACTTATATGAAATCAATTATAAAATTTTTAGGAATAGCTTTTATTGCAACGCTTACATTTGTTTCTTGTGATAGCAACCCGTCTTTACAGAAATATTATGTAGATAGTAAAGAAAATAATGCCTTTATTTCTGTTGATTTACCTGCTAATATTTTGCAATTAAAAGATGAAAATGTTTCAGAAGATGTTAAAAAAACGTTGGAAACAGTTAAAAAAGTGAATTTTTTAGCATTGCAATTAACTGAAACAAACGAAGCTTTATATACTTCAGAAAAATTAAAAGTGAATGCAATTCTTAAAAACCCTAAATACAAGCAATTAATGCGAATGAATATGGGAAAAGGAAGTGTAAGTGTAAATTATTTGGGTGAAGAAGATGCTATTGATGAGATTGTTATTTTTGGTTCAGATGCTTCTAAAGGATTTGCTGTGGTAAGAGTTATTGGAGAAAATATGAATCCAAGTGATATTATGAAAATAGCGCAAGAAATTAAAATGGATGGAGATTCAGAACAATTAAAACAATTAGGAGGATTGTTTAGTAGTTTAAAATAAATTTCCAAGAAAATAATTTTAAAAGCCATACTTGTATAAAGTATGGCTTTTTAACTTTCTATTAACCTGAAAAAACAATTTAAATAGTATTTTTGAGGCTTGAAGATATAATATAAATTATGAAAAAAATAGTACTTGTAGTTGTTTTATTTATTACTTTTTTTACAAATGCTCAAGATAAAATATACCAACCAGAAAGAGATAAAATCAACAATTTGGTGCATACTAAATTAAAAGTCGATTTTAATTTTGAAAAAAGTCAGTTAAATGGTGAAGCCTGGATTACGTTAACACCGCACTTTTATCCAACAAACAAAGTAACTTTAGATGCTAAAGCATTTAAAATAAATGAAGTAAAAGTAAACAATATAGGTGCAGCATATAATTATTCTGACAATGAACTTACCATTGAACTCAATAAAACCTATACTAAAGATGAAGAGTATATTGTTTATGTTAATTATATTGCAAGACCAGAGGAAGTAACTCAGAAAGGAAGTGAAAACATTAAAGAAGCAAAAGGATTGTATTTTATAGATCCTTTAGAAGAAGATCCTGAAAAACCAACTCAAATTTGGACACAAGGTGAAACAGAAGCAAGTAGCTGTTGGTTTCCAACTATAGATGCTCCAAACCAAAAGACTTCACAAGAAATATTTATGACAGTTCCAAGTAAATTTGTAACACTTTCTAATGGAACATTACAATCTCAAATTGAGAATAACAACGGAACTAGAACAGATTATTGGAAAATGGATCAAAAACACGCACCGTATTTATTTTTTATGGGTGCAGGTGAATTTAGCGTTGTAAATGATACTTGGAATGGAAAGAAAGTTGATTATTACGTTGAACCAGAATATAAAGATGTTGCCAAAGATATTTTTGGAACAACTCCAGAAATGCTAACTTTTTTCTCAAATTTAACAGGTATTCCATATCCTTGGGATAAATACAGTCAGATTGTAGTTAGAGATTATGTTAGTGGAGCTATGGAAAACACAACAGCTGTAGTGCATGGAGAAGCTGCGCAACAAAAAAAAGGGCAATTAGTTGATGAGAATGAATGGGAAGGTACCATAGCACATGAATTATTTCACCATTGGTTTGGAGATTTAGTTACAACCGAAAGTTGGGCAAATTTAACAGTAAACGAATCTTTTGCAACGTATAGCGTTTATCTTTGGTTCGAACATAAATATGGAAAGGATAAAGCTGCAGCCCATATGTTTAAAGAGGTGCAAATTTATTTGCAAAGTGATAGTGAGGATAAAAATTTAGTGCGTTTTCACTACCACGATAAAGAAGATATGTTTGATACGGTAAGTTATCATAAAGGAAATGCTATTTTACACATGTTAAGAGACGTGTTAGGTGATCAAGCTTTTTTTGAAGGATTGAGAAAGTATTTAAATGATCATAAATTTGGAACTGCAGAAGCGCACGAGTTGCGATTGGCATTAGAAAAAGTTAGTGGTAAAGATTTAAATTGGTTTTTTAATCAGTGGTATTATGGAAACGGACATATAAAAGCGACTGTAACATACGACTACAATACCATAAACAATACGGTCACTGTAAATATAAATCAACAAGATAAGGTATTCACGTTTCCTTTATCTATCGATATTTATGAAGGAACTTTAAAAACTAGGCATAATGTTTGGGTAAACAGCCAACAAAATTCATTTACTTTTCCATTTAGAAAATCGCCAGATTTAATAAACATTGACGCTAAACATGTATTATTGGCCGAATTTACAGAAAATAAAACACTGGATAGTTATATATTTCAATTTAATAATGCACCGCATTATTTAGATAGAAGATTGGCGTTAGAAGAAATTGTGAAGCATCAAAAAGATAACAAAACAGCTTTAAATACTGTTGTTAAAGCTTTTAATGATCCTTATTATGAAATAAGAGTTTTTGCATTAGAAAATTTAGATTTATTTCAGAAATATAATAAAAAAGACATTATTGCTAAAGTTGAAAGAATTGCACAGAATGATGAAAAAACATTAGTTAGAGCAGCAGCAATAAGTGTTTTAGGAAAATTAATAGAGCCAATTTACAAACCTTTATTTGAAAGAGGTTTCCAAAGCGAATCATATGCCATAATTGGAAGTTCATTAACATCCTTATATCAAATTGATAAAGAAAGTACTCTAAATAAAATTAATACCCTTAACGAAACTATAAAAGAAAGTCTAGCAGATGCCATAACAAGTATTTACATTTCAGAAAAGGATAAATCAAAATTGCCATTTATAGCGAACCAAGTATTGAATGGGATGTTTTTAACTGAAAATGCCAGAACACAACAAATTTATAGTGAGGCATTTAAATGGATTGCAGAAAGCGATAACAAAGAGGCTATTACTAATTTAACCAATAATTTTGTAAAATTAGGACAACAATATAAAAAATACAATTTTGATAAAATGGCTGTTAATATGCTAAATCAAATGGTACAATTACAGCTTTTATCAACAAATACAAATAAGCAGGAATTAATTTTAATTTTAAAAACAGGAATGTCTAAACTTATTGAGTAATAGTTCATACAAAACTCTATAAGCTATAAAGTTTTTAATATTCATACCATAGATGGCATTGTACTAATTGAAACTATAAAACCTACGGCTGATTTTTAAGAATTATAATTTTTAAAGCTACCATCTTTAAAAAAAATAATGATTCGTTCAATTTCCTTAGAATTTTCTTCTATAGTTTTAATTGGAGATTTTTCTTCAATGGTATTCTTTTTTTCATTTGAAAAAAGAGTAGGGGTATCCTGGTTACTTTTTGTAGTTGTTGTTTTAGGAAAAGTTCCAACTCCATTTAATAACCAATACAATTCAACTTCAGGAAAAGTTTTTAAAATTTTTAACACAAACTCTAAGCTTGGTTTATTTCGACCAGACAATAGGTGAGATATACTTGAGCGTTGAACCTCTATTTTATCTGCTAACAATGCAGCCGATAATTGATAAAAATCCATAATTATATTTAAGCGTTTTGCAAATTCTACTACGTTCACCATTAGTTACAAATGTAAATTATAAAATGTATTACAAATGTAATCAATTCAAGATTAGCAGGCAATAATACATTAGAATATCTCATAGTAAGTGTTATTTTAACTAAATTATCACTTTAGTTAAACACACATTAAGTCCTTATATATAACATATTATATAAATATAATAAAAAATACCTATAGTGTCTATTTGGAAATCGGAATAACGTATTAGATTCAAGTAGAAATGGATTACAATTGTAGAACAGAACCATAAATTACCCGATTACAATTGTAAATATAAAGATAGTTACAATTGTAACTGGATTTAAAATTGAAAATAAAATATGTTCGTGGAATTAAAAAAATATATGCTTATTTTTGTCAAATGAAATTAATAGATACAGCTATTTTAGAAAATTGGTATACAGCTAATTTTGAATCAAAACTGAAAGGAAGAAGAATTTTATTTGATGATATTGAGCCATTAATTGAAAATTTATCATCAAAATTTAAGAAAAAAATTATTGGTTATTCTGAAAATAACATTCCTATTTATAAAATTTCTATTGGAACAGGTGCCGTAAAAATACTATCCTGGTCACAAATGCACGGTAATGAAAGTACTGGAACAAAGGCGTTATTCGACCTATTTAACTTTTTTGAAAGAAGCGATACTGCTTTAAAAGATATATCTGAAGTAATTTTGAATAATTGCATGCTTCAATTTATAGTTTTACTGAATCCAGATGGTGCTATAAAATTTACACGTGAAAATGCTAGTAATATTGATTTAAATAGAGATGCTGTAGATATAAAAGCGGTTGAAAGTAAGTTATTACGAACTGTTCTAGATGAATTCAACCCACAGTTCTGTTTTAATCTGCATGATCAACGGTCCATATTTAATGTAGAAGGCACAATAAATCCTGCAACAGTATCATTTTTAGCTCCATCAGAAGACACTGAGCGCACTTTAACAAAAGGTCGTAAAGAAACTATGAGTATTATTGTTGCTATGAATACATTGCTTCAAAAGCTTATTCCTAATCATATTGGCAGGTATACAGATGAGTTTTACCCAACTGCAACTGGTGATAATTTTCAAAAATTGGGACATAATACTATTTTAATTGAAGCTGGTCATTTTAAAAATGATTATGATCGTGAAATTACAAGAAAGTATAATTTTTATGCCATGCTACAGGGGTTATATTATATAGCGTTGGCTGATGATTTTTTAAATTACAGACCGTATTTTAAGATTCCTAATAACGACACTCTGTTTATGGACATTATATATACCAATTTAAAAATTAGCAATAATGGTTTAGATACTGTTCAGGATGTGGGAATACAATATAAATTTAAAGTAGAAGGGGATAAATTTGTAATGTATAAATCAATTGAAAAGCAAGGAGATTTATCTAAATATTTTACCCACAACAAAATAAATGCAAAAAATATGAACTTTGAAGAATTAAAATTATCAAATTCGTAAATATTTTAGTTAAATATCAGTTTTTTTTAATAAATTTGTCATATATTTCTATATTATTATTAAAAACAAGTCATGAAAAAATTTATTTTAGACGAAATTGATCATCAAATATTAGATATTCTTATCGAAAATGCTAGAACGCCATTTACTGATATTGCAAAAAAATTGGTTGTTTCTGCAGGTACAATACATGTAAGAGTTAAAAAGATGGAAGATGAAGGGATTATTAAAGGTTCTACATTAACATTAGATTACGAAAAAATGGGCTATTCATTTATTTCGCACGTAGGTATATATTTAGCTAAAACATCTAAAACTAAACAAGTTATAAACGATTTAAAGAAAATTCCTAATATTACTATTGCATATATTACAGCAGGAAAGTATAATGTATTCTGTAAAATTAGAGCTAAAAACACTACTCACGCAAAAGAAATTATTTTTGAGATTGATGACATAGATGGTGTTTCAAGAACAGAAACAATGATTTCGCTAGAAGAAAGCATCAATGATAAAACTAGATTAATGCACTCTATTTTTAGAGAAATTTAAGATACAGTGCTTATTATCTAAAGACTGCCTAAAATTTTAACCATCTTTCGTTATTGAGATGTAATTTAAATTTTGGGCATTCTTTTTGTTTTATTCTAAAATCTATAACAATATTTACTTGTTAAATACTTTTGCTATTTACACAATAAGAGAATAGATTGCTTCTAGAGAGGGAAATTAAATAATAGATAGGTTTTTAGTGCTCTTTTTTCCCACAATTACAATTGCATCCAGATACAGAATTCGAAATAGGAGACATTGCTTCTAATGTCCCATTTATTAATTTATTAATCGCAGCATCTGGATCCGATTCATTAATTTTATAACATGCAACTCCATATTTAGCTAATTTTTCTATTGCCCCATTGCCAATTCCCTTAGTTAATAAAATATCAGATTCTAATAGAATGTGCCTTTTTGTATCATTTTCATTGTGAAAGAAAGCATGCAACGTTTCATTCGTAGATAGTTCTAGTAATCGTTTACTTTCAATAACAGAATCATTAATAGTATAGATTAGATAGTTTCTGCATTTTCCTGTATGATTAAAAATGTTAGTTTTATTTTGAAATGTTACAGCTACTATAGTTTTCATGATTTTTTTATAATAATTTACTCAAATTTAAAACTAAATAGGGTAGAAGATTGCAACTTAGGTTACTATAATAGACCTAGTTTAAATTATAATACGAAGCTATTCGTATCTGATTTTTTTGATTTTGTTTGTTTAAAAAGTGAAGGTATTAGTCGAATGAACTCCCTTATATAGCTTAAAAATAGAAACTATTAAAGTAAAATTTATTAAGAAATTATTGGAGTTATTAACAATATTTTAAATGATTAAACAATAATTACGATTTTTTTTCGACTTTTTTTATAATATGGCAATAACGTGCTAATTATTTAAACTAAATAAATATATAAAAGCCTTAAAATACTGGTTAACAAGTATTCAAGTGTAATTTTATCAGCATTGGTTATTTTAAATTTCGACTGTAATTTGATCTTTAAAAGCTGTAAAAGCTTATTTTTCAAGTACAATTCAATAAGTTTTTAACAATTTATTTGTTTTATATTATTATTGTATATACATTTGTTGTCTATACAAATAAGGTATAGAAATAAGTTGTCCCCCCGAAGTTGAATAAAAATGATAAAAAGGAAGATTTAAATTTACCTGATTTAACAATTGCAAACATATTGCAAACAGGTAACTGGATGAATGAAACATTTTCAGACCATTTAAAACAATTTGCCTTATCTATTCAACAATATCAAGTATTACGTTCTTTAAAAAAGTTAAATGGTCAGCCAGCCGATTTACAATCTTTACAAGCTGAAATGGTAAGCAAAAATAGTAATACAACAAGATTAGTTGAAAAATTACGATTAAAAGGATTAATTACCAGATTTCAAAATGAAGAAAATAGGAGGAAGGTAGAAATTAGAATTACCGATCAAGGATTAGAATTGTTAGAAGAAATTCAAAAAATTAAACAACAATTTGAAACAGCAGTTGTAGGTAATTTAACAGAAAAAGAAATTTTAAATTTAAATAAGTTATTAATAAAGATTAGGAATAAAAATTGACCCCAAATCAAAAACTATAACTAAAAAAGCATTTAAAACCCCAAAATGCTTTTTTAGAAGTAGTTAAAAAAATATTATAAGATGAATTAAAATAGAGGTAGTCTCACTGTAGTCACATACTTTAAGAAGCAATCCGAAAAGCTTTTAAAAGGTTAGATGGTTAGTAAGAACTTTGATTCTACCTCTTATTTTATAAAAAAAATATGTACAGATAAAATAAATTAACCCCAAACCCCAATTAGTCAAAACCCCAAAATAATGAGTACCCCATTTTTAAAATCTTTTATAGTAAGTAATTCTACCAAACCCTTTAGTAGAATTTTTAGAGGAAGTATTCTATTATATTTCCAATTCAATATCCAAAGTACTATTTTTTTAAAATTATTGTTTTATCCCAATTTAAACAATTTTGTAAAACGTGTGTACCTTTTTAAAAGCAGCCGCAATCAATTTGTCACCTAATCAATGTTCCCACAACGGTAGTTGGTAATATTATTTTGCGGCTGTCTTTAAAAATTATAAAATAAACCCTATAAAAACCCCTCTTTTATGAAAACTATTTTTACTAAACTAGCAATAGTAATTTTTGCATCTACAATATTTATTTCATGCTCTCCTGAAGAAGATGGTATTTATTTTAATGAAATTACAGAATCTAAAATGACATATTCACCTATTGAAAATGAAATTTTAAATCTTATAAATGAATATAGAAAAGAAAAAGGATTAACTACTTTAAGTAGATTAAATTTAATTTCTTCAGTTGCCAAAACACATACAAGCTATATGGTTGAAGTAGGAAAAGTTAACCATGATAATTTTCCTATAAGACATGAACAACTAGTTCACAATGCTCAAGCAATTTCTGTTGGAGAAAATGTTGCTTACGGCTATAGTTCAAGTGAAAGTGTTGTTAAAGCATGGTTAAATAGCCCTGGGCATAAAAAAATCATTGAAGATGAAACATTTACGCATTTTGGAATATCAACGGAAAAAGATGCCAATGGTAGAAACTATTTCACGCATATTTTTATTAATAAATAAATTATAATTATGTTAGTTTTAGAAAAAAGAGAAGTTAAAGCGCTTAAAGCAACAAATAGAATTTACATAAATACGCTAACTCCTAACTTTTATTTTAAGAATAAATATGGAAGAGAAGTGAATTTAGATAATTGTTGTGTAAAATTATAAATTGTGGAATTGTCGTCCCATAAAAAACAGTTGTAGAATCTTAAATTGTCGTCCCCACAACGGTAGTATAGTAAGATATAAAAAATTACAACTGTTTTTATTATTAAAATCTAAATTAAAACAGCCGCGAAATCTTGAAAAACTGTCGTCCCCACGATAATTTTTTTGCACAAGCATCACGACTGTAAATTTTTAACACTATTTTATATAAAGTTAAAAACTTAAATATTCTTGAAACTTTAAGGTTTTGTAAATTTATAATTTAACATTAATAATTCCAATATTTTTTTCTTTTATTTAGAATTTTGTTTTTCGAGTAAAATGAGCTGTATATTTGATATTTAATTTTAACGAATTCAGGTGAAAAATAATTTTACTTATACTTTTAAAGTTGACCAAAATTCTATAGATGATTTAGACCATGTGAATAATGTAATTTATTTAGATTGGGCTCAAAAAATTGCTGAAATGCATTGGACTCAATTAAGTAAAAAACTTACAGCTAATAATTATGTTTGGGTTGTAAAGAGACACGAAATAGATTATATATTACCAGTATTTTTAAATGACGAAATTACCTTAAATACTTATATAGGAGCTTCTTACGGTGTTAAGTCTGAAAGATTTGTAACTGTAGTTAAAGGAGGGGAGACAGCATGTTCAGTAAAAACAATTTGGTGTTTATTGGATAAGGATACAATGAAACCTGTTAGAATACCTTCGGAAATATTATCACTTCTTAATGCTAATAAAATACTATAACACTTATATTTTAACATTTTTAAAATTGAAAATAGAAATTTTAAAAAATTTTAGGTTTGGAAAATTACCTAATTAAATTTTAAAAACTTAAAGTTTATTGGATTAAATAATCACTGAATACTCAAGTTTTTTGAATAAAATTGTTGAAAATCTAATGGGATAATTCTTTTCTGTAAACAAAAAATACATAAATTCGGCCTCTACAAGTCTTTTTTTTTATTCTTTTCTTCAATCCATTTAGACATATATTTAGTGCTTTTTAAGGTATGATGCAAAAGCATTGAGCCAATAAAATTTTGATTTCTATGATTTTCCAAATCATTAAATATAGATTCTACTTTTGATATTAATTCAGTACCAAATTTCTTTTTTGAAAAATTAGAATTTATAATATGGATACCGTTTTGTTGTTTTTGCACCCAGATTTCTTCATTTTGATATAATTCAATAGCTTTTTCAATAAAATTATTAAAATCATTTTCAATAAATCCAGCCCAAGGCAAACCTACTTGTATGCCTTCAGCTCCGATGGCAGTTGTTATAGAAGGCGTTCCAAAAAGCATGGCATCAATAAGTTTCCCTTTTAATCCAGCTCCAAATTGTAGCGGAGCTAAACAAATTCTGGCATTTAAAAATGCCATTTCTTTGCTGTCAATCCATCCTTCAATTAAAAAACCTTCTTTTTTATTATGTAATTGCGCAATACTTTCGCTATTTCCATAAGCACCATAAATATGAATATTAGCTTTTGGTAGTTTTAATTTAATTTTTGGCCAGATATTTTTTTTGAGTGTTTTAACAGCTTCTAAATTAGGTTTATGTTTAAAATTACCAATCGTCATAAAATCAATTCTTTCATTAAAAGAAGGATATTTGGCAAACTTATCTTTTGGGATCTCTTCTAATAAAAAAGGTATATAACAAAGTAAATTTGAATCAATTTTAAAGGTAGTATTCAATAATTCTAATTCGTATATAGAAATAATTAAAGTTAAATCACAACGGTATATACTAGCAATTTCTCTTTTCGCAATGTCATTATTTATTAAAGAATTATTGAGTTCAATACTTTTTCTAAAGCTTTTTTCTCTGGCTGATCTTAAGAAATGTAAATCTTCAGTATCGAGTATCTTCAGTGCATTTGGACAATTTTCAGAAACTCTCCACCCAAATTGCTCTTCCGTTAAATACCTGTCGAACAGTACAATATCTGGATTAAAATCAATAATAAAATCATTAAAGCTAGTATTATTTAATTCAATAGTTGAAGTTTTAATTCCATCTTTATCAAAATTATAAGATTGTGTTGTTTTTGCTGCGGTACTTACAAAATGAATTTCTAACCCATATTCTTTAAAAATAGATATGAGTTGTAACATTCTAGTTCCAGCAGCAGTAGTAGTGGGTTCTGGCCAAACAAATCCAATAATTAATACTTTTTTCATTATTCAAATGTATTAATAAGAATTAGAATGAAAATTAATTTTATAAAAAAGGTTATTTTTAATAAACTGTAAACACTTATTAAATAATTTAATTAATGGTTGAAATAAAACAACATTCATTAAAATACTTTTAAAAAGACTCTTTTTAATTAGTAACATTATTGTTACATTTGGAAATACGATACCAACTAAATGAGATCAATAGATAACTCAATAAAAAAGATAGTTTACGATAGAAAAAACTATTCAAATAAACAATTAATTGAACTGTATAAATCAATATTAAAACCTCGATTAATAGAGGAGAAAATGTTGATTTTATTACGTCAAGGTAGAATATCTAAATGGTTTTCTGGCATTGGCCAAGAAGCAATTTCAGTAGGAGTTACCAGTGCTTTAACTTCAGATGAGTATATATTACCAATGCACCGAAATCTAGGTGTATTTACATCTCGAAAAATACCATTACACAGACTTTTCTCGCAATGGCAAGGTAAAAAAAGTGGATTTACAAAAGGTAGAGATCGTTCGTTTCATTTTGGCACACAAGAGTTTAAGATTGTTGGTATGATTTCTCATCTTGGACCACAATTAGGTGTTGCAAATGGGATTGCTTTAGCAAGTTTACTAAAAAAAGAAGCAAAAGTAACCGCTGTTTTTTGTGGTGAAGGAGGTACTAGTGAAGGAGATTTTCACGAAGCATTAAATGTTGCAGCTGTTTGGAACTTACCTGTATTATTTTGCATTGAAAATAATGGCTATGGCTTATCAACGCCATCTAGCCAACAATTTAAATGTAAAGATATAGCAGATAAAGGTATTGGCTATGGAATGGAAAGCCATATTATAGATGGAAATAATATATTAGAAGTACATACTACGTTAACTAAATTAGCAAAAAGTGTAAGAAAAAAACCACGCCCTATTTTATTAGAATTTAAAACTTTTAGAATGCGCGGACACGAAGAGGCTAGTGGAACAAAATATGTTCCTCAGGATTTAATGGACAAATGGGCAAGGAAAGATCCTATAGAAAATTATCACGAATTTTTAAAAAAAGAAAATATTCTTTCTGAAAAATTAGATGTTTTAATTAAAGAAAACATAGTACTTGAAATTAATGAGCATTTAAAAATTGCTTTTAATGAAGAAAAAATTACTTCTTCTATTGAAAATGAATTATCTGATGTTTACAAACATGTAAATTATATAGAGACAAAACCTTCAACAGGAACCAAAAATATTCGTTTAATAGACGCAATTTCTTTAAGTTTAAAGCAATGTATGCGTAAACATAATAATCTTGTAATAATGGGACAAGATATTGCAGAATATGGAGGAGTTTTTAAAATAACAGATGGTTTTTTAGAAGAATTTGGAGCAGAAAGAGTAAGAAATACACCAATTTGCGAATCTACTATTATTGAGGCTGCTTATGGACTCTCTATTAACGGTAACATAAAAGCTGTTGTTGAATTGCAATTTTCAGATTTTATTACTTCGGGATTTAACCCCGTAATAAATTTATTAGCAAAATCATATTATAGATGGAGGCAAGGCGCTTCGGTTGTATTAAGAATGCCCTGTGGTGCTGGTGTGAATGCGGGTCCATTTCATAGTCAAACAAACGAAGCCTGGTTTACTAAAACACCTGGATTAAAAGTTGTGTATCCAGCTTTTCCTTATGATGCAAAAGGATTGCTAGCAACTGCTTTAGAAGATGAAAATCCAATACTATTTTTCGAACATAAGTTGCTGTATAGAACAATTTATCAAGATGTACCAACGGCTTATTATACAATTCCTTTTGGAAAAGCAGCGCTTTTAAACAATGGTATTAGTATAAGTATTATCACCTATGGATTAGGAGTACATTGGGCATTGGAAGTAGTAAAAACACAAAATATTTCTGCAGATATACTAGATTTAAGAACCTTACAACCCTTAGATATTGATGCTATTTATGCTTCAGTAAAAAAAACAGGGAAAGTGCTTATTTTACAAGAAGACACCTTGTTTGGAGGTATTGCATCTGATATTTCGGCATTAATAGCAGAACACTGCTTTAAGTATTTAGATGCACCAATAAAAAGAGTAGGAAGTATAGAAACTCCAATTCCTTTTGCCAATTCTTTAGAAAACAATTACTTACCGAAAAATAGACTTTTTAACGAAATAACGGATCTATTAAATTATTAAGTGATAAAAGTCATACATATAATATAATGTAAGTTTTAACTTTAACTTAAATTGTTATTATTATGTTGTTAAAGGACAATAAAGCATTTTTTAAAGTTTGTTTTGACTCAATGCAAGTTGGTATTGTTGTCTTCAATTTAAAAAAAGAAATTGTACTTTCAAATACTCCTTTAATGGAGATTTTCAACTATACTTCTAAAGAAATTTATAAACAGCATATCGAAGTACTTTTTAAGACAAATAATTTAATAAATGAATTTATTGAAGGTCATAATGACGTAAAATTTAAATCCTTAATAGAAACTTTTGGAATAAAAAAAGGAGGTATTGAAATTCCAATTGAAGTTAGTTTTGGTAAAATTGATTTTGAGGGTGAAATCTATTATAAAGCACTAATTTCCGATATAACAGTTAGAAAAGAAAAAGAATTAAAAAAGGATATTTTAAATTATCAATTAGAAGCGGAAGTTAAACTTAGAACTATTGAATTAGAAGAAGTAATAAAAAAATTAAAAATATCATTAAATAAAGAGAAGGATTTAAATATTCTTAAAACTCAATTTATTTCATTGGCGTCTCATGAGTTTAAAACTCCTTTAAGTGCAATTATTACTTCTACAGAACTTATCATAAAATACGCCGATTTAAATAGAATTGATAAAAGGAATGAACACTTTTTAAAAGTAAAATCTAAAATTATTTTTTTAAATAATATGATAAATAACTTGCTAACCCTTGAAAATATAGAGTCAGGAAACATTATTCCATCATATTCAAAATTTAAATTTACCGATTTTGTAAAAGATATTATAAACAATACAACGCCTTTTTTAAAGAAGAATCAGCAAATTATCTTTTCAAACAACATAGACGATTTTATTTATCAAGATCCTAAAATTGTAAAAATAATTTTAACAAATTTACTCTTTAATGCTATAAAATATTCAAAAAAAGATATTCATATTAAAATTGATACGGACACTAAAAGTATTTATTTCAATATAGAAGATCAGGGTATTGGAATTCCTGAAAATGCACAAAAGTTAATTTTTCAACGTTTTTTTAGAGCAAATAATGCCATTTATTATCCAGGTACGGGTATCGGGTTAAATATTGTTAAAGGGTATTTAGAAAAATTAAACGGAAGTATCTCTTTTGAAAGTACTGAAAACAAAGGCACTGTTTTTAAGGTAATATTACCAAAATTAGATTTTAAAACTAAGCAAAATGACAACAATCATAATCAAAACTGATGCTAATCAGTTTAAATATGTTAATAGTGCCATATTTTAGCTTCATATATAGAAAGTAAATTAAGTCAAATTTAATTTTATATGTAATCATAAAAAAAATTACTAATATGAAAAACAGCATCCCTAGTCAGTCAAAAAAAACTTATAAAAGTAGTATTGAGTATTTACACAAAAAAACGTTAGAATGGATTTCAGAAATTGAATTTATAAAAGTTGAACAAAAATTTTTAAAGGAATTAATTTCTGAGCACATTATTAGTTTATGTAAATCGGATAATTTTAATACCGCAAAATTATTGCTTAAAGGAATAGACCACGAGCATAATTTAGGAGATGAATTAATTGTTTTAATTAAGGATCACAATGTTAATTTGGCATTGCTTATGGAACATATTTATTTAAAAAAAGAAACTGATTTTAGAAATAATCACACCTTTTTAAAGGTAGAAGTAGAAAATTACATACAAAATTTTAAATATATTAAAGAACAAGTATATGAGTTGGTATTGTTTATTATGAAAAATGAAAAACAAAAAAAACTTTTATTAATTTAAAATTTAGCCGTTTTCAGGTTTTAGTTCTTTGTAAATGTGTATAGTTAAATTCGTAGATAGCAATTTGTTATAAGACTAATTATTAACGTGATATAAACTCTTTAAAATTGTTAGACACCATTAAATATGTCGATTTTTTTGGGGTGAAAATTTACAGATATAATGTTTTTTTTATACAGATTTAAAAGTCAACCGAAAGTTTGAGAACGGTTTTATTATACCTTCCAATTAAAATTTTTAAAAACCTTATTCCAATCGGCAGGCAACGGAGCATTTACATTAATTTCATTTTTTGAAATAGGGTGTAAAAACTCTATAGAATTGGCGTGCAAAAATAAGTTGTTACAATTAAATTCGTTTTCAAACATTCTATTATGAAACCTGTCGCCATACTTGTAATCTCCTACAATTGGATGACTTATTTTATTCATATGAATTCTAAGCTGGTGCATTCTGCCAGTTTCAGGAAGTAATTTCACCAAACTATATCTGGAAAATTCATAAGGATGCACAGCAATATTTAATTGAATTTTCTGCAAAGGCACGCAAATAGTAGCGGCATCTTTATAAACTTTGGTGTCTGGGTTTTTAACTGGAGTAGTAATATTTAATTCATCTACAACAAAACCACGAACGATGCCTAAATAGCTTTTTTTAATAGTATTAGAATTAAATAATTCTTGAAAAACAGCAACATATTCTTTCTGCTTTGTTAACACCAGCACCCCAGAGGTTTTTCTATCCAATCTATGAACGGGAAACAACTCTAAATTTAATTGATCCTTCAGTAATTTTAATAAAGTAGCATCTTTAATATTTCGGGCATAATAAGAATTATGGATCAAAACATTATTAGGTTTATTAACAATTACACAATAATTGTCTTCAAAAAGAACTTCAATTTCCATTGCGTAAAGATACGTTTTCATAAAATATATTCAATCTTAGAATTAAATTATTAAAGTAATTAAAAGCCAAAAATAGTTACAATCAAATGTTCTTTTTTTATACATTTGAGCAAAATTTTTAGTATATTTAATACTAACTTTTTTTATAACAACTAAAAGCTAAAAAAAATGAAAAAACTACTAATGCTAACTGTATTGGCGTGCACATTACTTTCTTGTGGAACACCAAAAACGGTTATTCAATCAAAAAAAGTAATTAAAGGCTATTGGACTTTAAATGAAATTTCTTACAGTGAGGTTGGGACATTTAATGTTACACTATTGAATGACGCTCCAACGGTATGTTTTGAAGCAAGTACTTGGAGATTTATACCTAATAACAATACAGGTATTTACACTATTAACAATGAGGAATGTGTGATTGGTGACCGTAATTTTGTATTTACAATACAAGAAGTTGATCCAGAAACTGGTTTGTATAATTTTTTATTAAAGCCTACAGATAAAAAATATAAATCTGCTGATAATAAAGGTTTTAGACTGAATTTAACGCAATTATCAGATACAAACATGCAATGGGAACAAACAGTAATTTTAGAGGGGAAACCATTTAAAATTTATATGAATTTTTTAAAAAATAATGAATAATGAAAACAATGATTAAAAAAATAGGATTCGGAATATTATCAATAATGTTGGCTTTAAATATTAGTAGTTGTGAGGCTACTAAAAATGCTAGTAATACACAAAAAGGTGGTGCAATTGGTGCTGCTGGTGGTGCAATTTTAGGTGCAATTATTGGAAATAATGTAGGTAAAAAAGGTAGCGGTGGAGAATTAGGAGCTGTTATTGGCGGAGTAGTAGGTGGTGGTGCTGGAATTCTTATAGGTAAAAAAATGGATAAACAAGCACAACAAATTGAAGAGGAAATTCCTGGAGCTGTTGTTGAACGTGTAGATGATGGAATTGTAGTTACTTTTGATGAAAATAGTGGTGTGTATTTTGATACAAATAAATACAATATTAATAGCGCTTCAGAAACACTGTTAAACAAATTGGCAGGTATCTTACTGGAATACCCAGATACGAATGTTATTGTTGTGGGACATACAGATAGTACTGGTGCAGATGCGTATAATATGACACTTTCACAAAATAGAGCTTTTGCTGTTACTAATTTTTTCACTGGTAAAGGATTGATTTCAACAAGATTTACAACAAAATGGTTTGGAGAAGAACAACCAATAGCAGATAACACAACTGCAGAAGGTCGCTCTAAAAACAGAAGAGTAAATATTGCAATTGTTCCTAATGAAAAAATGAAAGAGGACGCTAAAAATGAAGCTGGAAACTAATTAAAACTAAAAAAGACTATCTAAAACTTAGATAGTCTTTTTTTTAATTTTTGATAAATAACAATTTTGCAAAACATTATAGAACTTATTAATAGCTACCAATTAACACCCGTTAGTTGGTTTTTTGCTTTTTTAGCCGCTTTTTTCTTAGGAACCAGTAAAGCTGGGATAAAAGGAATTGGAGTTGTAATTGTAACCTTAATGGCAATAGTTTTCGGAGGAAAATCTTCTACAGGAACTTTAATTCCAATGATGCTTTTTGCAGATCTTTTAGCAGTAATTTACTATCATAGATATACACAGTGGAAATATTTAAAAAAGCTGATGCCAACAATGGTAATAGGAGTTTTGATAGGAGTGTGGTTAGGTAACGATATTTCCGACGAGTTATTTAAACGTTTAATGGCTTTTTTAATATTGGGTATTGTAATTTTTATGTTTGTAATGGACAGACGAAAATCAACTGAGATTCCTCATAACCGCCTATTTTCTAATTCAATGGGATTGCTTTCTGGGTTTACATCTATGATTGGAAATTTAGCAGGATCGTTTTCAAATATTTATTTTTTAGCAATGCGGTTACCAAAAAATGAATTTATTGGAACTGCAGCTTGGTTATTCTTTATCATAAATATTTTTAAATTACCATTTCATATTTTTGTATGGAAAACAATTTCTGTTGAAAGTTTAACTATTAATCTAGTATTAGTGCCAGCCATAATTTTAGGCTTTTTCTTAGGAATAAACGTAGTAAAACTAATTAATAATGAATTGTACCGAAAATTTATAATTATTGTTACAGCTATTGGAGCATTAATCTTATTATTTAAGTAATTTTAAAATGGAAGAACATTTTTTTCAATGTCCGTATTGTTGGGAAGAGATTTCTATGCTGTTTGATAGTTCTATAAACAATCAAACATATATTGAAGATTGCGAAATTTGTTGTAATCCAATAGAAATAAATCCCGTATTTAGTAATTCTGAATTAATTGCTTTGAATATTACAAATATAGAGCAATAGCCTAAAAATTAGCAATAATTTACCTACGCTTGACTTTGTTTATCAATAATTTACAGACTTTACCTAAAGCTAAATGCCATTCCTACGAAATAAGGAATCTAAAGCTGTACGCAAACTTTCACTTTATTTAAGTGCCTGTTTTAATTGAGAAATTGATTGCATTCCAGATTGTCTCCAAACTTGTTTTCCTTGTTTAAATACTATAAAAGTTGGAACTCCCTGAACTTGATATTTAGCTGCTAACGGTTGATTTTTATCAACATTTATTTTTATAATACTTATAGTATCCTTTAATTCCAATTTTAATTGTTTTAAAACGGGTGCCATACTTTTGCACGGCCCACACCAATCCGCAGTGAAATCAACTAACACAGGGACTTTTTGATCTATAATATCGTTGAATGATTTCTTCATAATACTATTTTTATAATGTTACTTAAAGTTACGAAATCAATAATAAATAGAGTAGTGGTTATTTAATCAATTGTATTTAAATTATTCACTCGTTTTAAATAACGTGTGATTAAAATAGCCAAGAAGCTACAAATACAAAAGCCAATAAATAGCGGTAAAACGGTATCTTCAACATATAAACCTATTAAAGCGCTAATTGGCACAGCCATTATTGTTGAAATAAAACCTGTAATTGCAGCTCCAATTCCTGCAATATGTGCAATGGGTTGCATTGCTAAAGCTCTTAAATTTCCAAAAAGAAATCCTATTGAAAAAAATTGAATCGCAAAAAATAGTAATAAAACTTCAATACTCGGATTTTCACTATTAAAAAACAGTAAAATATATAGTAACGAAACTCCAAAGAAGGTATATAAAGCTGATGTAGCCAAACGCTTCATTCCAAATTTTACAACTATAGAACCGTTAGAAAGACTTGCTGCACCCATAGAAATTGCCAAACCGGCAAATATAAAAGGAAATTCATCTGCTAAATTATATTGATGTTCAAATACTTGTTGAGAAGTACTTAAATATACCATAAAAGAACCTGTAATAAAACCAGAAATTACAGTATATCCAATAGTTTGTTTGTGTTTAAATAATTCTTTTGCACCATCAATAGCAGTAGTTTTAGTCAATTTTACACGATATTCTGGATGTAAAGTCTCTGGTTGACGGAAATAAAACCAAATGGAAACGATCACCACTATAATTAGTTGAAAATAAAAGATAGCTTCCCAGTTATACAGTTCTAACACAAATTTCCCTAAAGCAGGGGCTACAATTGGTACTAAAAGAAATACCACGGTTATAAACGACATAATTCTAGCCATATAATCGCCACTAAATGTATCTCTAACAATTGCGATACTAATTGTTCTTGGTGCAGAAAGTCCAATACCTTGTAGAATTCTACCTGCAATCATTACTTCAATAGATTGGGCATGTATACATATAAAACTGGCTATAATAAAAATTAAAAAACCTACGTAAACAATTGGTTTTCTTCCTAATGAATCTGAAATTGGGCCAAATAATAAAGGACCAATTCCAAGCCCTAAGAAAATCATAATAATTAACAGCTGATTTTCGCTATTAGACTCAGTGCCAATAGAATGCCCAATAATATCTAAGGCTGGAAGCAGCGCATCAATTGCAAGTGCCACAACCGACATTAATGCTGCCATTAATGCAATAAATTCGAATTGGGAAGGTTTATTTTTAAACATTGTGCAAATGTAATTGAATTGTAGAACCATTTACATTTTTTTAATAGTAAATAACAATCTAATCATAAGATTTTGTAATTTAAACATCCTAAAAGTACCTTATGAATTTGCAATTATTGAAAGAAAGCATTGAAGGAATTGATATTTATGTTTTAGATCAAATCTTAAAAAATAGATACCAATCAAAAGATAAAATTTTAGATGTTGGTTGTGGCAATGGAAGAAACTTAAAATGGTTTTACAATACTGGTTTTGAAATACATGGAACAGATATAAACAAAGAGCGATTGCAACATTGTAAAGAAGTATATCCATTACAAAAAGAGCATTTTATTTTTTCAAGGGCTGAAAGTATGCCTTATGAATCAAATTGTTTTAATCATATCATATGTAATGCAGTATTGCATTTTGCTGAAGATTTAAGCCATTTTTTAAAAATGTTTGAAGAATTATTGAGAATATTAAAACCTGGTGGAAGTTTATTTATTCGTACGGCTTCAAATTTTGGATTGGAAAACCAAGGTATATTAATTTCTAATGGAATTTATGAATTAACAGATGGATCAACACGGTTTTTACTAACGCAAGAAATTTTAAATATGTTACTAAATCATAAGCATACAAGTTTATTAGAAAACATAAAGACAACTATTGTTTATAAAAAACGCTGTATGACAACTTTAGTTATACAAAAGGAGTAGACTTACTAATAGTAGATTCCTGTAATTAAATATTCTATTTAACATAATATAAATTATAATACAAATATACAGTAATTGCTGTATAGACGTATTTCAGGATATTTAAGTATAATTCTTATTCTTTGTAATAGTTCAATACCTTAACTATCGTTTCTTCACATACTTCACAAAATTCTTTGGTACTGTTAGATTTCATTTTACATTCTTGGAAAGCCCTATAAACTCCCTTCGATGTATAGCCAGCTCCTTCGTATACACCTAAATTATTTTTATTTTTAAGTGAAATTTCTGTTGGGATTTTTAATTTTTTGGGCAATTTATGCTTCCATTTTTTATCAAAATTAACAAGTGTTGTAATATTTTCTTCTCTAGGCTCTAAAGTTTTATCATAAAAAGAGCTCATATCATCATCGTAGTAGTATTCGTCTGCTAGCCAAGCCAATCCATGGCCAAATTCATGGCTAAAAACCTCTTCTGTAAATTTATTATCAGACGTACATAAATTATAGAAATTATAAATAGCTCCACCACCATATTTTTCGGTATTTACCAGAATGTATATTTGGTCGTAATAACTAACTCCAGCTATATCTTTAATTGATTTTATGTCTTTTGTAGTTAAATACCGTTCACTATTAAAAGTATAGAAATTAGTATTTAAAGTAGTTTTTTTCCAAATTCCATGTCCTGGAATATCAGTACCACTTTCTTCAGATGGAGCAAGAACAGCTCTAATATTAATACTCTTTTTGAATTTATTAAAAGGTCTAACTTTAAATAAGGAAGACTTCAATCTAGTAACGTCTGCTATAAATTTACCCATTTCATTTTCGGTATATCCTTCGGGTATAAATAATATATCAAGGGCTTTATTTGGAGATTTATTTACTTGAATTTCTTCAACCTTATATTTATTTTCTCTTTCCTTTTTTATAAAATAGTCAGTAGGATCTATTTCTTCTGAATAAATAGTGGTCCATTTTTGGCTTTTATCTATGCTTTTGATCTCTAAAATTACCTTATTCTTAGGAAATGGAACATTTACACTTTCATAGTATGATCTCCTTTTTTTCTTTGCCTCTGGTGTTGTTTGCCATTCCATAAATAAAGTAGAGTAACCATTTGAATATATAGTGGCTTTAGTCTCTGCATCTTTAACAACAACTTTATACTTACCAAAATCAAATGGAGAAATTAAATGCATTTTACTGCCAGACCAATATTTTTCCTTAATATATTCTTCAGGATATATAACTTCAGAAGTGTCTGTCCCAGCATGGTGATAATCAAATCTTAATGTAGCCTCTTCAAAATGTTCTTCAAATATTATTTTTTGAGCCACTATTTGATTAAATGATAGTACACAAGTGATTAACATTAGTGTTCTTGGCTTTATGAATTGCTTAATTTTCAACTGTTTTATGAATCTTAAAATTCTAATTTGAAATATCATATGTGCATAAATTTTAGGATGAGTATTCTTCTTCTGTTTTTATCAAAATTAGAAACTAACTTCAAATTTATAATATTATTAGTAAACTCAATGTTAAACTTTTCTTTTAGCCATATCAAAGTAATACCTTGTCGAGCACGGCACAGGCTCCAAGTTAACATTTGTAAGTAATAATTCTACATAATGCTAAATTTCCCAAAAGCCTTTTATTTCCAGACGATATTTACTATTAAGATTTAGAAAGTATTATAAATTAGATGATTACTTTAATTTTATAGCTCCTTATTTAAAAGATTTTACCAAAAAAATTAGTATCTTAGAGTACATAAAAAAAAGAATCATTGAAAATTACATGAGTTATGGTACAGCTAATAAAAAAATTGGTTAAGCTTCCTCCAAACAACAGATTTTCTTTGCTAAAAACTCTTGAATTAATTGTACTAATTTCAATTATTCTTTATTTTGGAAAAACACTTTTTATACCATTAAGTTTTGCAATTTTAATTAGTTTTATTTTATATCCAATATGTAAATGGTTAGAAAAAATTGGTGTTAACAAAATAATTAGCATTTTTTTAGCACTACTAATTATTCTTTTAATCCTTGGAATTATAGCATATCTCCTATTTTTACAAGTTGCTGGGTTTTTAAATGAATGGCATACATTTAAAATCAAATTTTCTGAAGCTTTAATACAATTAACTAGTTATTTATATGAACAGTTTGGGATACAAAATATAACTTTATCTGATGTGCCAAATAAGCTAATTAACAGTTCTGGAACTCAACTTTTAGAAATTTTAGCAGATACATTGTATTCAATTTCAATTTCAACATTTTTTATTATAATAATTCCTGTTTTTTCAGCTTTAATTCTATATTACCGCCAAATGTTAACTAAAGTTCTCTACACGCTTTTTCCTTTGGAAAAAAAGGACACTATTCGTGAAATTTTAGTTGAAACTATAAATGCATATTACAATTTTATAAAAGGGATGCTATTGGTTTATTTAATTGTGGGGATTTTAAACAGTATTGGGTTGGCTCTTTTAGGTATTCCTCACCCAATTTTATTTGGTTTTATTGCTTCAATATTAACATTTATCCCTTATGTTGGAATATTAATTTCCTCGTTAATCCCAATTACAATATCTTGGATTACATTTGATTCTATTTGGTACCCAATAGGAATTATTCTTGTTTTTACAATTGTCCAAATTTTGGAAGCAAATATTATATTTCCTTTTGCAGTTGGTAATCGATTAAAAATAAACACATTTGCAATTATTATTATAATTATAATTGGAGGCATTTTATGGGGAGCTGCTGGAATGATTTTATTTATTCCATTTATAAGTATTGTAAAACTAATTGCTGATAGAACCGAAGGCTTAAAAACACTATCCTTATTATTGGGAAGTGAAAAAACGACCAAATAATGTAGTTAATTAAAATAGAATTTGGCAATTTAGTGAACCTATTTGATTTATATGTTTTTGAAATTCTAATTATTAGAAACGTTAAAATCTATTGAAGAAAATTAAGCGCTTTTGGTTTAATGAGGATACACAAAGCATTTATAATTTCTTTAAATAAAGTAACTCAATATTTAAGTATTTAGATACTTAAACATTTGTATTTTTGTCGCTTGCTAAAAATGCAACATCTAATTTCAATAACAAGAAACTAAGAAATGATAATACCTAAACTACATTATAGATCTCAGGGAAGTTCTCCAAAAGAACATCTGGAAAACATACAAAAAGCATGTACATCTGGAGCAGAACTTGTGCAATTACGTTTAAAGAATATCTCAGAAAAGAAATTATTAAAGTTAGCCGAAGAAGCCAGAGAAATTACAGCTCATTTTCAAACTAGGTTAATTATTAACGATTATTATAAAATAGCTAAAACCATTAAAGCCGATGGCGTACATTTAGAAAAAATAGCTAGTTGCCCCACTATTGTGAGAGCCCATTTATACACTTGGCAACTTATTGGAGGCACAGCAAATACCCTACAAGATTGCGAAACATTAATTACTAAAGATGTTGATTATATTAGTTTAGGTCCTTTTAAATCAGCAACAAACAACTCTAATTTAAGTCCGGAATTAGGTTTAAAAGGTTATACTGCCATTACAGATATTATAAAAACTGAAACACCAATAATTGGTTTTGGAGGCATCACCACAAAAGATGTTGCAGCCATATTAGAAACGGGTATTTCTGGAATTGCTGTATCCGAAGAAATTACCCGCAATTTTAATACTATCAGTACATTTAACCAATTACTAAAAGCATCTTCAACAGAAGAACAACGCTATACTTTTGAATAAAATGTAGGTTTACTACCCAGTAATTTTGAGGCAGCTTCTCCTCTATTTTTAAATTAAAATAGTTTTAGAATTATTGTTTTATAATTTTTAAAATGATTGGTTTGTCTACATTCACTTTGGCATAATATATTCCAGATGCATACGCATCAATATTCAATTGTACTTTACCAGCAATTACTTGATAGATTCTTTTTGAAATTAATTGAGATTGCATTGTAAACAATTCAATAGCTATTTCTTTTTCTGAAATTGGCATAGTAATTTCAAAATTACCATTCGTTGGATTTGGGTATGCTATAAAATCTTCAAACAAATCAATAGATTTTGAAAATATACCCTCACAATCTATGGCTGTTTTAACTTGAACAACATCTCCGTGTTTCACATCAATAGAAAAAACTGGAGCATTTGTTTGATACATTGCTTCATTATTAACCAACACATTAAAAGGAGCAGTTCCTTGTTCCATGATAACTTCTACTTTTGCTGAACTAACACTAGCTTTTGCAGAAATTGTTGTTCCTGGGTCTATAACAACTACATAACATTGTTTAAAAGTTTCTCCTGTAACTGAAATGCAAACATCATACGTTCCTGGTTGTAAATCACTAACAGTTAAATTGTTATTTGTAAAGTTATAATTAGTGCCGTTAATTGTTGCAACATAGGTATGAGAAGCTTCCGCTGAAATTAAAATTTGACCATTCTTTTTACCTGGACAGGTTTCGCTAATTGTTGTAACTGTGAAATTAGAGGATGGCAAACTAAATAGTGGGCAACCATTAGTATCTACAGCTGTTCCTAGTGGTGTATTTGGACAGTCATCAATTGTATTATTTACCCCATCTCCATCATCATCTTCGTTAGATTGGGTACTACAATTATTACCAACAACATATGAAAAATATTTAGTTACTGCTAATCCGCCTTCAAAGGCAAATTTACAAGCATAGCTAATAGTCGCACCTACTGTTTGTCCAGTTATTGTTTTTGTAAATTTATTCCCTGAAACATTTGTCATAGCCGTTTCAGTAAATGGATTTTCCTTCCATAAATAGGCTATTACACCATTTTTAGTATCGAGCAATTCAAATATAAAGGTAACGTCTGTTCCATTTGTTTGAAATTCATAATTATACCCAATATTAAAAGAACCTTGTTGAGCTATAGAAGTTGAGCCCTTACATTCAGTATTCGTATCTGCTAAAGTAGTTGCTGAAAGAACAATTGGATTGTTATCTGCTTCATTTCCTGCTAAATCTTTTGCTGTAACACTAAAATTGTATTCAGTTCCTGGTGTTAATGCGGCAATAGATATTGATTTCTCCACACCTGAATTCGCCGATACAGAAGCTGTCTTTGAACCATAAACTACATCATAAACAACTGTCTCTGAATTATCTGTTGCATTTAAAATCAATTCAACAGATGTGGATGCAACGGAACCTAATTTAGCCGTAAAATTGGTTGGTGATTCCTCATCGTTAGTTCCACCACTTCCACCGCAATCAGCGCCTACAACATAACTTATATATTTTGTGACTGCTAAACCGCCTGAAAACTCAAATTTACACGCATAACTTATGGTAGCACCCGGAGTTTGTCCACTCAAGGTTTTTGAAAATATTTTATTAGAATCTCGATTCATTTGCGATTCAGAAAAAGGAGATTCTTTCCATAAATAGGCATTAATTCCCGTTTTATCATTATCTAACAATTCAAAAGTAATTGTAACATCTGTACCTACAGTTTCAAACGTACTTTTATAACCAACAGAGAACGCTCCTTGTTGGGCTTCAGTGCCAGTTTCTGTACAATTAAATACAGCATTAACAGTTAAATTAACTACCTGGGAAGTTCCTGAAGCCGAGGCATTATCAGTTGCTTTGGCTGTTATAGCGTGTGCTCCTAATCCAGCATCTACCCATTCAAAACTATACGGTGCTGTTGGGTCTTCACCTATTTTTGTTGTACCATCAAAAAATTCAACTAATGTTATTGTTCCATCTAAATCACTAGCTGCAGCAGTTATTGTAATAGGCTGATTTTGTTTAAATGAAGTATTATTATCAGGTGCAGTTATAGAAACCGTTGGATTGGAATTTCCAGTTGCGGATACAATAACCAAAACGGTACTAGTTGACGCGTGATTGTCATCACTTACTGTTAATTTAAATTTATAAATTCCTTCTTCTAAATTTGAAATAGCGGGTGAAACAATCGTATTATCTGAAAATGTAATTGTTGAAGGTCCATATATTTGCTCCCAATTGTATGTTAAAACAGGAGAATCTTCATCGGTACTTAAAGTTCCGTCTAATTCAGCTGTTGCATTTGGTAATACAACTACTACATTTTCACCTGCATCTGCAAAAGGTGGATTATAACTTAATGTACTGGCATACTCAAAGGTCATTTTTCCTACATTCAGTTCTCCATTATCAAAAGCAATTCTCAACACTTGAGTTCCTTTATTTAACGGTATGTTGTTTACGGTTTTAGATGCCCAAGTAGTCCAATTTGAAGTACTTGTAGCATTTACAGTAATATCTGGACTTATTTTAGTTCCATCAATTTCAAAATGAAAAGGTCCTCCTCCATTTGAATTTCCTGAGGCATATCTAAATGTTACATTGTAGTTTCCTGCAGTTTGAACATTAATAGTATATTCTACCCACTCACCTGCTGAAACCCAACCAATTGTTGCTCCTTCATTGGCAACCGTGATTGCATCTACATATTCATCATCCCTAAAATCTCCTTCATTATTTTGGGATACATCAATATAGGAAACACCTTGTCCAGCGCCACCTTCAAATTTATCATAATGCCCTGCTTCAAATATTCCAGGAATTGCAATAGCAGTTCCAGAATAAGGTACTTGTTCACCTACTTGAACCTTTACTATATTGGTAACATTAAAATTTGCAGCAGCATATACTTTCGCATACATTCCATGAATTCCCAATTTTAAGTTTGAAGCTTTTATTTCATAAGGTACAGTTGTATCTTCTCCTAAAAGAACAGTTCCATCATAAAATTCGACTTTAGTTACTCCATTTCCTTGCGTTGCTACGGAAAGATTTACACTTCCATCTGCAAATGCCTGATTAAAATCAGAAGAAATTACACCAGATACACTCGCATCTTTACTTGTTGCCATTTTATTAGCAGGCACCTCTAATTGGTATCCATCAGAAAACGTAACTGTTATTGGATTGTTTGAATAGTTATGAGCCACATACGTAGTTTCTCCATTTTTTTCAAATGCAGCTGAAATTGGATAATCAGCGGTTAATGTTGCTTTTAATTTACCCATAGCACTCATTGCATGAATCCAGTGGTAGGTTTGCGCATCTGAAACCCCAAATTTCATTATACGATTTGGGTATGAATTATACAATTCAATTGCTTTTTCTGGATCTAAAAACGAAAGGTATTTCCAAATAGTATCATGCCATAAGTTAGGATTTGTGCTTGTAGCACTTAATATTTCTGTATTTGCTTTTAATTCATCCCATATTTTTTGAACATATGTGGTATTTTGTCCTAAATAAAGTGAACCACCATGTATTGGATATAGCTCAATACCATAAGATGCAGTGATATCGGCTGTCCAAAATGTACCGTTATCTATAGAATTTCCCCATACTCTCGAAACCAAACCATATTGTTGGCTTGCCGGAAAATTGCGTTCATTCATATCAAACCAGTATTCTTCAACAGCAGTTTGTTCTGTAGTATATAAATATATTCCTAAATCACGAATTTCATTATTACCTGTTATGGTTCCCCAATGTATTAATGAAGAATTAAATTGCATACTTTCTGAAGTTGATTCTTGGTCATTTCCTTGAGGAAAAGTTGCAAAACCATTTGCCCAACAATGCCCTGCATACGGACTAAAATTTCTTAAAAAAGGAAATTTAGCATCGTTTCTATCAGAAGAAGCGGCATCACGCACCAATAAATTAATCATCTCTCCCCATTGATTCGCCCAACCTGGTTCAAATTGTTCCATAAAAGAAGCCGCGTGAATAAAATATCCCCAATGAAAGTGATGATCATTAATATTACTATCTTGTCCGTGACCAGCTGGATAACCAAGCATTGCTGACCAATCATTATTATAATAAAACAAAAATGCTTTTTCGCCAGATTGATATGTTAACCAGTCTTCTAATCGTTCTTTTATAGTTGCAATTATTTTATCTCTAGCAGTTGTATTGCCCATTTGATCTGCAATTCTTGCGGTCTGAATTAATCTGTTCATAACCTGACCTTCATTGTAAGAATCTGTCCAATCAGACAAACCATCATTTTCAATTTGTGCTATTTTAGCATCCAATTCAGAAGGGCTAAAACTTTCACTGTAATTTGCCAAATAAGGCATTGTTGGTAATATTCCTTTATAGGTATTTTCAACACTAAAGGTATTACCTTCCATAGTTTTAATTTCTCCTCTTATAGATCCATAGCTATATTTATTAGGCGTTGCAGAACCTGAAGATAAATTATCCCATTGGTGTGGAAGTAAACCTAATAACATATTTGTTTCGGACCCTTCTTTGGTTTCGGTTGTTACAACAAAATCTGTTTTAACAACTGCGTTATCAGCATCATAAGACCAACTTGTAGTTGTATTCATTGGAAAAACATAAGCATATTTTTTATATTCCTGAGCTACAGTAACAACATTAGTGGTTTGTTGAGGAAGCATAGCCATTGACCAATAGGTTCTATTATTTAAATTTGATGTATATAAAGATCCATTTTGAACCCAAGTGCTTCCCACAGGGGCGTAAAACACAAAATCTGCTTCGTAACTTGCATTTTCAATAATTAAAAGTTCTCCTGAAATTGTTGCAGTTCCGCTATTCACTTTAATCTCTAAAGTGTCATCATTTTCTTTTTGAAAATAAATAAAAGGCATTCCAATTCCTGATGTTGCACTTAAATCATGAGAACCATCATTCCAATTCATAGTTACAGTCCAATCTGAATAATCTGACACAGTTGTTTTGGTGGTGTTTAAGCCATTTAAACTTACTTCTATCGGCGCAGAATCGCCAATAACTCCATTAGGAATATAAGTTACAATTAAACCTTTATTAGTTGTTTTTAAGGTCATTGGATAATTAAAAAGATTATCCGCATGGTTTTCTTTTACCAATTTAGACCACCAATCGTTTGTTGGTACAGGTTTACCAATAGCAGCGCCACTTAATTGTGGAGTCCCTGAAGGAAACCCATTTCTTCCTGCTGAATCAGTTCCTGGAAAATTAGTTGTATAACTACCATTTCCAACTACAACTTGAGCATAAGAATTAGGAGAAACAATAAAAAATAAGAGCGTTATAAAAAGGCCTAGTAAAGTTGTGTAGTTATTTTTCATAAAGTTAAAATATGTTATAATTTTGACCCATAAATAAATTACATTCCGTAAAATAATTTACAATCAAAATGTTGTATGTCAATTTAACTATATTATTTTAATTTAACCGCATATCGACCTATATAAAAACAATACGAAAAATTACTGTTAAAAGCTTTATTTTAAAAATAAAAGGCTAATGATACATAGTTAATTAGCAGAATAAGAACGGTTTAAATATGTATTTAGAATAAATTAACTACCTTTTTTTGAGTTCTTAATTGAATAAACTTGAAATAAAAAACTATACAAGATGCATACAACAATTGCATTTCTATATTTTGAGATATTTTTTAACGAAGTTTAGAGTTAACGCTTTAATGAAAAAAACAAGCTAATATATTTTACTAGGATTAATACTTATTTGACATTTTACAATTATTCTTCGGTATACATTTTTAAGAATATTCACAAACTTTTTTAAAGATTATTTATAATAGTTTGTAACAACTATCTTTGATGACAAAATAATTTATATGAGTTTTTATGAGCAAATTGCACCTTATTACCATCATATTTTTAAAATCAATGTAAATCAAGTTAATTTTATTAAGTCAAAAATTCCAGAAAGTGATAGTAGTATTTTAGATATTGGATGTGGCATCGGAACGCTTTCTTTTGAGCTGACTCAATATTACAAGAACTTACTAGGAATTGATATGGATGCTGAAATGATACGAGCTGCTTCAATAAAAAAGGGAACTAATACAGAAGCCATTCAATTTCTACAATTGAGTATGCTAAAATTAGATGCTTCTATTGATATAAATTCTGTTGATGGCATCGTTTGTTTTGGTAATACTTTAGTGCATTTGAATTCGTTAGATGAAATTGCTGATTTTTTACAACAATCAAAAACAGCACTTAAACCAAATAAAAAACTGTTAGTTCAAATAGTAAATTATGATAAAATTCTTACAAAAGACATAAAACAATTACCCCTTTTAGAAAATGATGAAATTGTATTTGAACGGAATTATTATTACCGCAAATTAGAAAATAAGATTGATTTTAATACACGTTTAAAGGTTAAATCAACGCAACAAATAATTGAAAATAGTATTGAATTGTTACCTCTATTAAAAAAAGAAATAGCACTTTTATTAAATGAAGCTGGTTTCAACAATTGTAATTTCTATGGAAATTTCAAACAAGAATCGTACACTATTGATAGTCCTGCCTTAATTATAGAGGCTTGGTAAACTAATTATTAAAATAAATTATTTATGATAAAGAGAAAAAAAATCTTATACATTATTCTATTAGTGTGTGTTTTTAATACAAAAGCAACTACAAATCCTTTTATACTTTTAGATTCCAATAGTTTAGCTAAATCAAAAGAACTAATTAAGAATGGAACAGCTTCAGAACAAACACTTGTAGCCTATAAAAAACTAATTCAAAACGCTGATAAATTACTTAAAATTAAAAATCCAACAGTAATTGATAAAACCATACTTCCTCCAACTGGAAACAAACACGATTATTTGAGTCTTAGCAGGTATTGGTGGCCAAACCCGAAAACAGCAGATGGTTTACCATGGGTGCGACGAGATGGAAATACCAATCCAGAAACACAAACAGATGCTATTGATAGAAAAAGATTGGGTTTTATGGGAGCTAGTGTTTGGAAGCTTAGTTTAGCATACTATTTTACAAATAATGAAAAATATGCTCAAAAAGCAGTTAGCATGATTGAAACTTGGTTTTTAAATCCAGAAACACTTATGAGCCCACACTTAGAGTTTGCGCAAAGTGTTCCCGGAAATCCGAATAAAAGAGCAACAGGTATTTTAGATGGTCGATCTATAGTTATGTATGTCCCAGATGCCATTAACTTGCTTTCAAAATCTAACTATTGGAGTGAAAATCATCAGACAAATATAACAATATGGTTTACTGATTATTTAAATTGGTTAACTGAAAGTAAACTTGGTATTAAAGGAAGTAAGCAAAAAAACAATCATGTTTCTTGGTATAGGTTTCAAGTAGCCGCCTTAGCTCTTTATTTAGATAAAAAACCACTGGTAAAAGAAATGGTTGAATTGGCTCAAAATAGTTTGGAAGAAATGCTAAATAATGAAGGTGGACAAATTCATGAGCTTACTAGAACAAAATCATTTTCCTATAGTTGCTTTAACTTGCAAGCATTAACCAATATTGCAGAAATAGGTAATAGAATTGGTATGCATATGTGGCATTTCGAATCTGATAATAAAAAGAGTTTATCTTTAGCCTTAAATTATTTAACACCTGTTATTGAAGGTGAAAAATGGAGTCATAACACTATAAACCCAATTGATTTATCATATTTAGTTCCAATACTTTCGCAAATAGTGAATAATTATAAGACTGATGAATACAAAAATCTTTTATCAAAAGTTTTAAAAATTATTGAAAAAAATAATAAAAATGATAAAATTCATGAGTTTTGGCTGTTAAATAGTATTCATTTCTAAAGAATTCATTTTTACTTCTCTTCCTTTTTTCATTTATTAGCATACGTAATTGTTAAAAATGATAAAAGAAAATTAAGGTTATAAACTTTCTTTAAAATGATTACCAAATAATTTGTACTTTAATACTCAAAATTAACGAGGTTACTCTTTATGGATAATCAAACTAAAACAATTAAAAAATTTGGAACTTTTGGAGGTGTTTTTACACCTACCTTACTTACCATATTGGGTGTTATCATGTACTTACGTATGGGTTGGGTTGTTGGTAACGCCGGACTTTTAGGTGCTTGGTTAATCATAATTATTTCTTTTTTAATAACCCTTTGCACTGCCCTATCTATGTCTGCAATTACCACAAACATTAGAATAGGTGCTGGTGGCGCCTATGCCTTAGTTTCGCAAGCATTGGGCTTAGAAGTTGGTGGTAGTTTGGGAATTCCACGTTACATTTCACAGGGGTTGGCGGTTACCATGTATATTTTTGGTTTTAGAGAAGGATGGTTAGGTGTTTTTCCTGAGCACAATGCGTTTTTGGTAGATGTCATAGTTTTTGTAGTGCTTTTTACAATTGCTTACATTAGTGCTAATCTGGCTATTAAAACGCAGTTTATTATTTTAGGAATAATTGCATTATCAATAATTTCAATAATTATAGCAGCATATGATGGCTCAATGACAATTCCTACTAGTGAAGCTTTAAGTTGGGGCTCATTTAAAGGTTCTGTCGAAAATGGATTTAGTGGGAGTAATTTTTGGATTGTTTTTGCAGTATTCTTTCCCGCCGCTACCGGAATTATGGCGGGTGCAAATATGTCTGGAGAATTAAAGAACCCTAAACAAAGTATTCCTACTGGAACACTTTGGGCTATTGGCGTTAGTTTTATTATTTATATTCTCCTAGCTTTTTGGATTTCAAGAAGCGCTACTGAAGCAGAATTACTTAATAACTACTATATTATGGTAGAGAAGGCATATGTAGGACCTATAATTATCGCCGGTATTCTTGGAGCAACATTTTCTTCAGCATTGGCATCTATCATAGGTTCATCTCGAATATTATTTGCTATGGGTGAACATAAAGTTTTACCGTATTCAAAATTCTTAGCTGGACAAAGCAACAATGGACAACCGAGAAATGCCATGTTAGTAACTGGTATATTGATTTTTTTAACACTCTTATTAAGAAATTTAAATGCTGTTGCTCCTTTGGTAACGTTGTTCTTTTTAATTACTTATGCTATGATTAATATTGTCGTAATTATTGAACAAAATCTAGGTTTAATCAGTTACCGTCCAGTATTTAAAATACATAGATGGGTGCCTTGGTTTGGACTTATTTCATCTGTTTTTACAATGTTTATCATAAACCCAACAATTAGCTTACTTTCAATAACAATTGTATTAGCAGTTTACTGGTATTTATCAAGACAAAATTTAGAAACTCCTTTTGAAGATGTGCGATCGGGGTTATTTGTTTCGTTTGCAGAATGGGCCGCCAAACATACTTGGGGTATGAAAAAAATGCAACAACGTGCCTGGAAAGCTAATTTAATGGTTCCTGTGAGAGATGTTAATGGTTTAAGAGGAACTTTTCAATTTTTACGAAATATTGCGAAACCAAAAGGTTCTATAAAGCTACTCGGAATTGAACCATTTTCTGAAACAAGTACTTTAGCTGAAGAATTAGAAGCAATTTCAGCATCGTTCAGGCAAAAGGAAGTGTTTTCATCATCTTCCGTTATTCATACAAATGAATTTGCAAAAGGGATAAATTATGGAAGTCAAGCACTTCAAGGCGCTTTTTTTAAGCCTAATATTGTATTCTTGAATATGCAAGATCATGATGATTATGAAAATGAATTAAGACCTGTGATGAAAGAATCAATTAGACTTCAAATTGGTGTTTTATTGTATTTGTCACATTCAACTGCGTTGTTAGGACAACGAAATACAATTAACGTATGGATAAGCGACAGGCAAAATAATTGGGATTTGGGCTGGGATATTGGAAATCTAGATCTTTCAATGCTAGTGGCTTACAAACTTAAAATGAATTGGGGAGCTCGCATTAGATTAATTACTGTTATTACCGATTCTAATGAAGAAAGCAACGCTAGGGAATTTTTGAGTTCTTTAATAAATTTAGCACGATTACCAGAAACTTTGACCGAAGTTTATATAGGAGATTTTAATTCAATTATAACCAAGGCGCCTGCTGCTGATTTAAATATATTTGGGATGCATGAAGATCTTGAGTTTGGGTTTGTAAAAGAAATGTCTGAAAAAACCAAAAGCACTTGTTTATTTGTTAAAGATTCTGGACATGAAAGTATTTTAGCATAAATTTAAAGAAGCTATAAACCCATTATAATTAGATTCTTATATATTTTAATAAGTCTTATTTAATGTAAAAACAAGTTATTTTTTTCTACTTTTTTATTGTTAAATGCTAAATTAGAATTTTTTTTATAAAACTTATGTAAAAATTAACGTTTTAAAAACTCAGAATATGGTTTAAAGCCCCTATTTTAAAGGAAAAATAATTTTATTCTCAACTAAAAATTTAACATTTTGTGTGTCAAAAAAAGAAATATATTTGATTTCAAATTTTAAACCTTTAAGAATTTAAATGAAAACAAATCAATTGCTTATAGTTTTACTATACTTTTTTACTTTTTCACTTTTGGCACAAAATGAATTGCCAATACGTCAAAATAATTTAAACTTAAAACCTTTAAGAAGTTTAACCCATTCTTCACTCCAAACAAACTTGGAAAAGGAATTAAATATGAATCCAAAATGGAAATCACTAATGTCACAAAACAGAATGGCTGTTGGTGTGATTGATTTAAGCAATCCAAAAATTACAAAATATGCAAGTATAAACGGTAACCACATGATGTACGCTGCAAGTTTACCTAAAATCTCTATTTTATTAGCTGCAATGGATGCTATTGAAAAAGGAGAACTTATAGAAACTGAAGAAGTTACTAATGATATGAAAATAATGATTAGTAAATCTAGTAACCAAGCGGCCACTAGAATGATTGATAGATTAGGTTACGACAAAATAGCAAGTGTAATGACCAGTGAAAAATATGAATTATATGATGAAGAAGAAGGAGGTGGTCTATGGGTTGGAAAACGCTATGGCGGCGGTGGAGACACCAATAGAGAACCGATTTTAAATTTAAGTCATGCTGCAAGTGTTGACCAAGTTTGCCGCTATTATTACTTATTAGCTAATGGAAAGTTAGTAAATCGTGAGCGCTCAAAACAAATGTTAGATATTATGGAGAATCCTGACCTTCATCATAAGTTTGTGAATACGCTAGACCAAATTGCTCCAAATGCAAGATTATTTAGAAAATCAGGATCCTGGAAGAATTTCCATTCCGATTCTATATTGGTTTGGGGAAAAGATCCTAAAAGAAGGTACATTCTTGTTGCTTTAATAGAAGATGAAAGTGGAGAACAAATTATAAGAAGTTTAGTAAAACCTATTGAAAAAGTACTAAAAAGAGCTACTAGAGTTTAAAAGTATATTATAGATAGCCATCCTTATTTTTATAAAATTAGGATGGCTATTTTCTAAATAGATTCAATATCTTTATCAAATAAGTGTTAAATTTAGCTTAGACTTATTTATCATTGATATTTACCCTGTTAACTTAGTAAGCAATAAAAAAAGTAATAAACTACAATAATGTTTAACGTTATTTCGCTAAAAAAATATATTCTTACAGCTTTTGATCTAAAAGAAGATGAGCTAAAAAAGACGTTATTATTACAATTAAATATTTTTTTACTTATAACTACATTACTTATTGTTAAACCTACAATAAATTCTCTTTTTTTATCAGAACTTACATCCTCAGCTTTACCTTTAGGATACGTTTTAACTGCAATAATGGCTATTATAGGCTCCTTTTTCTACGATAAAATTTTAGAAAAAAAACCATTAAATAAGGTTATTGAAGGAACGATAATTGGATCTGTAATTTCATTAATTGTGTTTGGAATTGCGTTTAACTTTAATATTGCGGGTGGATTACTTTTATACATTCCATACATTTGGGTTGCCATTTTTGGTTTATTAACCGCTTCTCAATTTTGGATTTTAGCAAATCTCGTATATAATGTTAGAGAAGCAAAACGGGTTTTTGGCTTTATTGGAGCTGGTGCTATTGCAGGTGGAATATTTGGAGGATATTTAACTTCTATTCTTACCACATTTTTAAGAACAGAAATCTTATTTTTTGTAGCCGCGTTTATTGTCTTCTTTTGTTTACCAATTACCCGATATATTTGGAAAACTGAAGTTGTAAAATTAAACACATTTCAAGTTTCACTTCGTACAGATCCAAAGGTTGAATCACCTTTTAAACTTATAAAGCAATCTAAATTACTCAGTTTAATTGCTATTGTAATAGGTTTAAGCGTTTTAGTTGCAAAATTAGTAGATTATCAATACAGTGATTATGCTTCAAGACTTATTGATGACCCGGAAGAATTAACTGCATTTTTCGGATTTTGGTTTTCAACTTTAAGTGTTATTTCATTGTTAATTCAATTGTTTTTAACACAAAAAATTGTTGGAACATATGGTGTTGGAAAATCACTATTATGGCTTCCTTCCGGAATTTTAATTGGATCGTTCATATTACTTTTCATACCTCAATTATGGGTAATAATTGCTATTAAAGTTGTTGATGGAAGTTTAAAACAATCTGTAAATAAAGCAGCAACCGAATTACTTTCAATTCCTATACCAATCGATATTAAAAAGAAAACCAAAACATTCACAGATGTTGTTGTTGACAGTATCGCAACAGGTTTGGCAGGTTTTATTTTAATCTTCTTTATTAATGGTTTAAACATCTCTTCTACTTCAATAAGTTTAATAATTATTACACTTATCTCAATTTGGATTTATTTTATATATAACCTTAGAAAACAATATATTATTTCATTTAAAGACTTACTGGACACGTCACATACCAAAAAAGAAAAAATAGTAAAAAAAGAAATCTCAATTACTTCAATAATCGATACTGTTAAAAGAGTTTTTGAAAAAGGTTCTGAAGGGCAAATAATACATATGCTTGAAAAAACTTTGGAAGTAAAAGATGAACGTTTTTTTTACGCAATTAAATCATTATTAAGTCACGAGTCTTCAAAGGTAAGAGCTTTAGCCATAGAAAATCTATACTTTTTGAAAACTGAAAATCTATGTCTTCAAATAGAATCTATGATTTATGATAAAGACCAGCAGGTAACAACTAATTCATTTAGGTATTTATTAAAACACTACGATAAAGATTCTATTGAACTCTTTAATAAATACCTAAATATTAATGATATAACAATAGCAAATGCCGCTTTAATTGGCTTGTCTTTAGAATTAAGAAACAACCACGTATCACAAGAACGGTTTAGTTTAGAGAATAGATTAAGACAAGCTTTAGTGCAATGGAATTTTATGAATTCTGAAGAAGAAAAATCAAATAAAATGCTCGCTATTATAGAAGCGATTGGAAATGCAAAATCAGAAACTTTTTATGATACACTGAAAGAGCAATTAGCTTCTAAAAATTTAAAATTACAAAATACAGCTATTCTAAGTGCCGCTAAAACATTAGATCAACAGTTTATCGATTTAATTATTGACCATTTATCTGGCAAAGAAACTAGAAAAACAGCTATTGAGGCGCTTTTTAGTTATGGTGAACCAATTATAGATATTTTAGTAAAAAAAGTACATAAAGAAACTATTAAACAGGAAGATGCTATTTATGTAATAGCTGTGATTGAAAAATTTGCATCTCAAAAAGCGATAAGTGGACTTAAAAAGTTAACTGATAGAACAGAGCATCCAGTTAAAATAGAAGCTATAGAAGCTTTAAAAAGATTGAAATGGAAATATCCAAACCTTCATATAAAAGATAGATTTATTGTTGATAAAATACTGGATGAGTGTCATTTATACCAAAATACACTTTCTGTAATCCACTCTCAAATTGTTATTCAATATAAAAAGAAAGATATCTCAAAAGAAAATACTGAAATTATTGAAGCTAGAAAAGGCTTAATGCAATTATTGGAGCAGCGTTTAGATAGACAATTGCAACGAATGTTTAGGTTTTTAGGCATTAAATATCCTCCAAATGATGTAGAACCAATATTGAATATAATTTTAACTGGTAAAGAAGAACAACGCATTCACGCCATTGAATTTTTAGATAATTTATTAGACAATCAACTAAAAAAAGAATTAATTCCGATTGCAGAATCTGTTTTAGTTGAAGCTATTTCAGCAGAAAAAATAAAAAAACTCAACTTACAGGTTTATAGCGAAACCGAGTGTTATAGAACTTTATTAGAAAGAAAAGACAGTAAATTAAAACTTGCTGTATTGTATTTAATTGAAAAAACCAACGATTTAAAATATAAACCGTTGGTTGAATTAGTTCTAGATGATACTAATAAAAATGTTAGAAATAAAGCTTCAGAAATACTTTCCCAAGAATCTTAAATCTACTTATTAATTAATTTATCTATACTTCCTGCCAAATACATATGATCACTGGCAGAATTTTTGCGTAACACATTGGTCATTAATGCTACCATATATTTTTTACCATTTGGGTGTTCAACAATAGCAACGGAATTCATAAAATTTTGAACATTTCCCATATATTTTCCACAAGCTTCCCCTTTACTTCGATCGCACTTGTATAAACTTCCAGATTTAAAATAAACGGCTGCATCTTTTAATGCTGGTGCCTGTGCATAGCGAATTCTTCTGTCAGTCATATACATTAGGCGTTTCATTTCCAAGCTAGATTTTTCATCTACAACATTACCTTGTTCTAATTGAATTAAAAACTTCATCATGCCAACTGGGCTTCCAATGCTTCCATCTTTACTTCCAATAAAATTGTTTGAGCCTCTCGTAAAAAAAGTTCCTAATCGCCATTCTTCAAAAGTAATTCCAAGTTTACGTAACGGTAAATTAACCACATCATTTCCTAAATCTGTCAATTCTTTTTTAGGTGTATTTTTAAAGTATGCATCAGCTCCTTCTTGCGTTAATGCAGGATAATCTTTACCAAAAGCAGCCATTAACAGGGTTTCTCTCCAAACAATACTTGCCGCACCGTTATTGCTAACAGACATCATATGATCTGCCCATTCAAACAATGAAAAAACATCGCTAGGAATTACTGTTCGCTTTACTAGTTTATTGGTTTCTATATCAAAAATTGGTATAGTGTGTGAATCCGTCATTCCCCATTGACCTGCTTTTACAGATTTTGTTCTTAATAACTCAATTCTTTTTTCAAAAGAATCTGGATAAATCTTAGCCAACTGTGTAAACAACCCATTTAAAACAGCAATTTTACCAACACTTCCTGGCTGATAACCAGCCGTTTCGTTTCTAGCTGCATAACGAATATTGTTTACATCTGAAATATCTATAACTGATAATGAATAGCTTTTATCCAATCCATAAAATAATCCATTTATTTCTTTATTGAAACTTTCATCTTTAACTAAAAACTGCGCCGTACTATCTTTCTTTTTTGAAGTAAGAGATAATTTAATGTCATTATAAGATTTTAAAGCTCCTGCAGGTAGTGTTAAAGTTTCTTTTATTTCGCCACTTTTTATACGTTCTAATCGTAATAAACGTTTTATTCCAGTTCTAGAATAACCATCAATTGGATACGGGTTTAACCCAACAAAAGTCCAAGACAGTACTAAAACAGTTGTAATTTTTAAATAATTTTTCATCTGTTTAAATTTTATTTTTTATTGGTAACAGCTGCTGTTCACCATTAATCATTCCTTTTTGAATCAAAATTTGTAAAGCTCGTTTCATGTTATAATTTTTTAGCTAGTAATACTACTTTGTTTTTATCAATTTTAGGGGTTATGGATTCTAGGTACCCAGAACTTAAAGCTTTTTTATTCTCTACAAAAGGTCTAATTTGAAACAACCATAATTTATTATTTTTAAATCCGAGCTCTACATCATAAGCACCTTTGTATTCGGCATTTACTTCTTTTGCCATTTTTACACGAACATTTTCTGCTAATTCTATAATCTCTTTTATATTTTGTTCATTTAAAATTGAACTTTCAAATGTTGCAGATTTTTTAGCAGTTCCTCCAGTTGTTGGTAAACTATTAAAATGTGACTCTCGTGCTGGAGCAATTAATTTAATTGTTCCGTCACCACCCAATTCATAAGCTTCTGCCGATTGTCCATCTACCGCACCGCCTGCACCTCTACTAAAAGCAATAGTTAAATCTTTGGAATTTCCAGAATTAATTCCGGTTGTAATCATAACGCCAGAATAATCAACATCTACACTAGGAATTACTAAAATTGAAGGAAACACATTTTCGGGATTCGATAAATATTTTTGACGCCATTTAAAACTTCTTTCGGTATAAGGTGATGCCCAAACATCTTTAATTCCTTGTATAATTTTATCTTTTGCAACAACATTAAACAAGGTTAAGTTTAAACCAGCTCCCGAAAAATCTTTTAAATCTTCCATATTGGTATCACTTCTTAAAAACACAGGAATTTCACCTAATTTTTTTCCTAAAACGGTTTGGAATTCAGTTTCTAGCTGTGAAATAAAACTTGCTTGAATCGGCATTTTTTTAATTGCTTCACGTAAAATTTCTAACTGTTTCAATTGAAATTTTTCTACTTCAGCTTCTGAAATATTATTAGAACGTTGTTTATCGGCTTCCAAAAACATATTCGTTAAAAATTTCCAATAGGATACATTTTGTCCAGGCATTGGCTGATCCATATGTGATTTAAAAATTCCGAATGGGATTACAACTCCTTCAACAACTTTATCCGGAAACACTTTTTTCAATTGTCCTAAATTGGCAGCTTTTGGCCCACATAATTTACCCGAATCTTTTGCGTCAACATTTCTCATATTTAAAATACTATTCACATCCAAACGAATTTGTTCAACAGGAACCGCTATTTTAGCCTCATTGCGCTCTTTTTTTGAAAATAACCCTTTTTCTTCAGCAGACATATCTTTTTCTAATTTCAAAATAACATTTCCTTTATTTGAAACTGCATAAAATATTTTTTCTCCATTAAATTTTTTCAAATTTTGAAGATTATCATCCGACAATGCTGCATTTGGAATTCCTAAATTACGCGCCAATAATTGAACGTGAGAAACCAAATTTCCTTCAGCAACAGTCGCTATTCCTCCAACAGGTTTTAAATCGGATGGTGGTTTTTGAAAAATGTAAATTTTGTTTGATGAAACTTCTACTCCTTCTGGTGAACCGTCAATAACAACCAATTCTCCAAAAGCATAGCCTGGATTTAAACCACGAACCGAGCTTTGATTCGAAATATTAAACACTTTGTTCGTTAATGAAGATTCCGTTGCCAAAAAATCCCCCAAATCCCCTACAGTTTTACCTAAATGTAAGGTTACAGAACTTCTAATCTTATCATCAATAAATCCATATGATTTTGGTTCAAATCCATTATAAATATCAACAATATCTTCATAATTTGCCTTTACCATTGATGAACTCCATTCAACCACACTTCTAGCCGATTGTAAAACAGTTGTTAATTCATTTAAAGTAAGTGAGTTTGTGTTTTTTGGTTTTAAAAATGATTCAATTTCATTCCATTCCCATAGCTCAATATAACCAGCTCCGGTAGTTGCCATGGCTAAATAATACGTTTTATTTAACAGTTCTTTTATTGTTGTTGGTTGCCAAAGCGATGCGTTTTTAAAAACAACTTCTTCTAGTTTTAACGAAGCATCTAACAATTGAACTCTTGCTTGCGCTCTTTTTTCAACTAAAACTGCTTTTCTAATCTCTAGTAATAGTTTAGCTGACTCAGTAACCAAATTTATTGGTTTTGTCTCTGTTCCATTTTTTACTGAATAATCTTTAATGAGACCTCCAATAGCAGTGTTTTTAACCAAACCTGTTTTATTAGGTAATGCTAAAATATCTATTGGTTTGTAAAAATTAGTCATTGTTACAAGCAACTCATCAAATTTTAAATTTAGTGAATTGTTCAATTTTTCGGAATTCTTACTTCTGAATTGTTTTACTTTTTCAATATCAACAAATTCTGGTTGTCCGTGAATTTTAACACGTAAATCCATAAATTGCGGAAATAAATCTGATAAAACTTTCGATTGACTGCGCATTAATTGCGCAACATTATCATCTCCTTTATGCGGAATATCTTTTAATGATTGGCGAATTAAAAAGAAATTCTTAGTAATGCTAGTATCACCTGTTAGCAACCATTTATAAAAATCTACTCCCCAAGCTTCTTCATCTTCAACTTGAACAGCACCTCTATAATATTGTGCTTTTTGTAAAATCCAACCATCATCTATACTTCTTAAATACTTATCTAATTGATATTGTTTTAAGCGTGAATTGTGATTTTGAGAATCCCAAAATTCTTGATGTGTAGTATATGCTAAAATTTGCCCTAAAAACACATGGTTTTTTTTACCAATGGTTTCTACAACATCTCTATACCTTGCGTGTTGCACTCCTGGACCTATTTCTTGTGGACAAGGATCTTTTGGTTGCCGAACACTTCCATCTTTACAAAACCATCGAATGTCTTTATAAGGACCTCTAAATTCGCTTTTGAAAATAGCTATTTGCTCTTTAACATACTGATTACTTATATTTTGAGAAAATATACTTGATGTAAACAGAAATACAATAAAACTAAAAAAGTATTTTATTTTCATTATCAATTTAATTTTTAGGATGTTACACTCGATTTCAAATATAGTGCCATATATTTTAATTTAAAGATAATTAACTTTTAAATTAAAATATTCTAGTTGCCATAAAGTTTGTTTTATTTTTTTAATATTGAGAAGATTAATTGATTACTTTTAATATATAATAAGTAGCTTTTTTTGCTAACCTACTAACTAATAAGTTTTAATGCGTATCCATTTTTATTATGAATAAAACGTTAATTTCTTCGAAAGCTAATTTTGGCACACTGCCTGTATTTTTAACTGCAATTTCAACAATTCTTGGAGCGGTAATGTTTTTACGTTTTGGGTTCGCTGTTGGTTCTGTAGGTTTTATCGGTGCGCTATTTATTATTTTAATTGGACATATGGTTACTATTCCAACTGCAATGGCATTGGCTGAAATTGCTACAAATCAGAAAGTTGAAGGTGGTGGTGAATATTTTATTATTTCTAGATCTTTTGGTTTAAATATTGGTGCTGCAATTGGTATAACCTTATTTCTCTCACAAGCTATAAGTGTTGCTTTTTATGTGATAGCATTTGCCGAAGCTTTTGAAGCGATAAAACCTTGGGTTGCATCTGAATTTGGATATGAACTGTATGACAATCGATTATTTAGTATTCCCGCATTGTTGCTTTTAATTTGGTTAATGGTTACTAAAGGGGCAGATCTAGGAATGAAAGCGTTGTATGTAGTTGTAACAATTCTGGCAATTTCATTAATACTTTTCTTTTCGGGCTCAACACCTTTTGGTGAAGTTTTTGATGGATCACTTTTATTCAAAAATGTAACATCAGAAAAAGGTTTCTTTTTTGTTTTCGCTATTATATTTCCTGCATTTACAGGAATAACTGCCGGTGTTGGTTTATCAGGAGATTTACGCGAACCTAAAAAATCTATTCCTTTAGGAACACTTGCAGCAACCTTTGTTGGAATGATTCTATATGTCTTTATTGCTTTAAAATTAACGTCTTCTGCAAGTCCAGACGACTTAATAAATGATCAATTAATAATGAGTAAAATTGCACTTTGGGGACCAATTATACCTATTGGTTTAGCTGCTGCAACTATTTCATCTGCATTAGGTTCTTTTATGGTTGCTCCTCGAACCTTACAAGCTATTGGAGGCGATAATGTTTTTCCAAACAAGTTTTTAAATATATGGGTTGCAAAAGGAACCGCTAAAAATAACGAGCCTAGAAATGCAACTATTTTAACTAGTGGAATTGCTTTAGTATTTGTTTTAATGGGTGATGTGAACGCAGTTGCTGAAATTATTTCTATGTTTTTTATGGTAACCTATGGTTCACTCTGTTTAATTTCATTTATGCAACATTTTGCGGCAGATCCTTCTTACCGTCCTTCCTTTAAATCTAAATGGTATCTATCTCTTTTAGGAGCTGTTATGAGTATTTATTTAATGTTTAAGATTAATACTCCTTATGCCCTTTCTGCAATTGCATTAATGGTTATTTTATATTTTTATATTACTATAAAAAGCGATAATAAAAAAGGAATGGCTACAATTTTTCAAGGTGTTATTTACCAAATTAGTAGAACCATTCAAGTATTTCTTCAAAAAACTGAAAAAGAAAAAACTGTAGAAGCTTGGAGACCCGCGGTTTTATGTCTATCAAAAGATAGTTTTGAGCGTTTTGGAGCTATGGAAATGATGAAATGGATCTCATATAGATATGGTTTTGGAACCTATATTCATTTTGAAAAAGACTATTTTTCTAAAGAAACTAAAAAAGATGCTCAATTAAAACTTGAGAAATTAATTAAATCCGCAGCCACAAATAATAATAATGTTTTTATTGAAACATTAATTTCACCCTCTAATACAGCGGCAATTATTCAAGCAATTCAGCAACCAGGTATTTCTGGGCAACCAAATAATATGATGCTTTTTGAATATAAAAAAGGTGAAACAGATTGGTTAAAAACCATTATTGATAATTTTAGCGTTTTAAAAAGTGCACAATATGATTTATGCATTTTAGCATCTTCAGATAAAGGGTTTGGTTATAAAAAAGACATCCATATTTGGATACGTAAAGTAGATTATGAAAATGCGAATTTAATGATTCTGTTATCCTATATTATTTTAGGACATCCAGATTGGAAAAAAGGACAAATTAAGATATTTGCAACTTTTGCTAAAGAAAATATAGCACAGGAAGAACAAAATTTAATTGAATTAACTTCTTCTGGTCGTTTGCCTATTTCTGCAAATAATATTAGAGTATTACCTATAGATGAGAATAAAAGCAGATTAGATTTAATTAATGAAAATTCAGCAGATGCAGACTTAACTTTAATTGGTTTTCATGAAGGGATGTTAAAAACTGAAAATAATATTGAATTATTTGAAGGTTACGATAAAATTGGAAATATCCTTTTTGTAAATACTTTAACTTCTAAATCAATAAAATAAAAAAACCGCTAAGACACCATTTTGATAGTTTTAAGTTGAAATTTTATTTAAAATTGATCATAAAAAAAGCCCATCAATATTGATGGGCTTTTGTAAAACTTGAAGTATATATTTAAATAACTTTTACGTTTACTGCGTTTAATCCTTTTTTACCTTCTTCTAGATCGAATTCAACTTCGTCGCCTTCACGAACTTCGTCAATTAATCCTGAAATGTGTACAAAGTGATCTTTTTCAACTCCTTCTTCAGTGATAAATCCAAATCCTTTAGACTCATTGAAAAATTTTACTGTTCCTTTACTCATAATGTATTGTAATTTAATTTATTATATTTAATCAAGATGCAAAGATGATGCCATTTTTTAAACATACAATACATTTTTTGAATTCTTTTCAATTAATTCAGTGCAATTTATAGGTTTTTTTTGAAAAACATATACCACTTTTATTTTCTGAGGGTTATACTTATCAGAATTCCTAAAAGAATAGCTTCATAAATCTTTTTAAAATAATACAACTTTAACCTAGAATTTTGTAGGCTATTTATAAAGAACTTCCTAAATTTAATGTGTTAATCAAACAACGTAATTATGCTTAGAAATATAAAATTTATACTCCTAATTCTCACAATATTTAGTTCAACTATTTTCATAAATGCGCAGAATAATCTTGTTAATAATAAGATTATTCATATTGGGAAAAATGACAATCAAACAATGAATCATTTAGATGTTTTGTGCAATCGTTTTGGGGGTAGACTTATTGGTTCTGCCGGATATGATAATGCTGCTGAATGGGCAAAATTAAAATTTGAAGAATGGGGTTTAGAAGTTGAATTAGACGAAGCTGGAGCAGTTCCTGTTGGATTTAATAGAGGACCATGGTTTGGGAGACTTCTTGGTGATAACTCAATGCAACTGCACTTTGCAACTCCTTCTTACACTTCTGGTACACAAGGTATTCAAAGAGGTCATGTTTTAATTGAACCAAAAAGCCAGGCTGAATTTAACAGCATGAAAAAAAGGCTTAAAGGTGCTTGGGTTCTGATATCAGGATCTAATGTCGGTTGGCCAATAGACTTTTCTGAAGATGCAAATAAGAATAGAGATTCTATTAAAAAGCTAAACGATGTAATCGCTCAAAAAAATAATAAAATTTCAAGTGAGAACTGGTATAATCGCGGTAAGCCAAATTACCCAAAAAATTTATTAAGTTTTGTTGAAGAACCAGGACTGTTTTATAAAGAAATGTGTGAAGCAGGAATATTAGGTATCATTCAATCTTCTAAAGTTCCTATAAGGGTTCTATACGACAGAAAAAATATCGACAATATGACATTTGAAACATTGCCAACTGTTCCAGATATTAAACTTGATGAACATCAGTATAAAATAATTGAACAAATGGCTAAAGAAAGAAGGTATTTTCAATTAGAATTTGATATTCGAAATCATTTTAAAATTGGACCCGTAAAACACCACAATGTTATTGCAAAAATAGTTGGAAGCGAATTTCCAGATGAATATGTAGTTATGGGAGCTCACCTTGATGCTTTTGATGTTGCAACTGGAGGAGTAGATGATGGATCTGGGGTTTCCGTTGTAATGGAATCGGCCAGATTATTAATGAAATCTGGAGCAACCCCAAAACGCACTATAATTTTTGCACTATTTTCTGGAGAAGAATTTGGGTTGTTAGGTTCATTAAGTTGGGTAAAACGTAATCCTGTTAAATTGACCAACATATCAAATATGTTTAATAGAGATGGTGGACCAACAGTACCGTTAGGTATAAGTGTAACTGAGGCCATGAAAGTAGATTTTGAACCAATTGCCGCACTCATAAATACGATAAACCCTGATTTCCCATTTGAATTAAATATTAGAAAACCATCCACAAAACCAACGAAAGCTAGTGGTACCGATGCGGGTTCTTTTGCTGTTCAAGGAGTACCAACCGTTAATTTTAGTCTTCGTGATCCTAAAGGATACAATTTTAGTTATGGTGAAATTTGGCATACAGAAAGAGATTTGTACACTAAAAGTATTCCAGAATATCAAAATCATGCATCTATTGCTACCGCAATTATGTTGCACGAAGTTGCTAATTTAGACCATTTATTATCTAGAGAAGGTTACTATATTGATGAAACTAAAGTAAAACTCAATAAAAAGACTAAGAAAAAAAGTAAAATGAAAGATTAATAATTATTATAAGTGATTGGTTAACTAAGTAAAACTTAATTGAGCAATCACTTTATTAGTAGTTTTTCGCATTAATCTCATAATTTGCTAGTATTAAACATAACTTTCAATTATTCAATTTCTAACTTATATCCAATACCATGCACATTCGTTAGTTTTATAGAAGTATCATCTTTTAATTTTTTGCGAAGTTTAGAAATATAAGTATCCAAGCTTCTTCCTACAAATACACCATTATCTTCCCATACCTTTTTAGTTAATTCGTCTCGTTTAATTATTTGGTTGGGTTTCGCTATAAAAATGGCTAACAGCTCACATTCTTTTTTAGAAAGGCTAATTTCTATAGCTTCTTTTACTAGTTTATTTTGTTCTGGATAAAATTTAAACCGTCCAATTAAAGCGAAATCACTCTCTTTTTTAGATGAATTTTTCTTTGATTTCTTTTTAAAAATAACAACCCCAAAAATGGATAAGACTCCAAAAACAAACAAGTATAAAAGGTGCAGATTGGTGTCCGCTGTTTTGGGTGTTTTTGTAAAACGTACGGTAATAAAATAACAACCTTTTTTTAGTATTCTTCCAGCGCACGGAATAATTCCTTTTTCTACTTGCTGTTTAACTTCATAGCTATATGCCACTTCATAATCGCTACATTGAATAACTTCAACAAGATAATATTCAGGTAATTCTGACTTTTGAAAACTATTCTTGATATAAATTACCAAACTATCTGGATGAATTTCGAATTCATTTTCAAATGCTAATTTAAATTTTTTATCAGTAATTGCTAAAACAGGTTTTACCAACGATGTAGTATCTTGATTGGATAATAACAAATGATGTCCAACATCTCTAAAAGAAACTTTAACAACTTCAGAAAAGGCATCATTCTGTTTGTTAACACAAGATATTAAACATAGAACGAAAGCAAAATAGGCAAAGGTTTTCAAAATATTATTGGTACTTATTTTCATAATTAATTGTAAATAACACACATTTTTACGACATTTTATAAGAGTTAACACTTCTTTTACACTTTTTTGACATATTTATTCGAATGTCTTCCTAGATTTACAATCAGAGCGAATCTTAAAACTAGATTCATAACTACTAATAAATAAATCACTCAAAAAATGAACACTTTTAAAACACTTTTTTTAATACTTGTAAGTATTAGTTTGACTTCTTACAGTCAACAATCGAATGAAATAGTTGCAACGCTTAACATTGAAAACTCTTTAAAAGCAGATTTCCCTCGGCTAAATGAAGCACCTTATAATATTATGTTTAATATTGAAACGACAGATAACAATTCGTTTTTAGTCATTTCTATGGAATTGAACAACGACAGTTTTTTTGTTTCGCCTAATGCTAAAAGAGATTTTAAAGGCAAGTTCTATATGGATTTAGGAAGCTACACAGATATTGATTTTGATGGAGCAATTATAGAAACTCCCCTTTCTGTTGAAGAAGTAGATTCACATCCTTTTGTAAACGGTACAGTAAATTGGGTTCGTGAAAATACAACGTACAAACAAGCTTTAAAATTTAAATCTAAAGGTGATTTTGAAGTGTTTGGAAGAGTACGTTTTACAATTGAACCACGTTGTACATTAGAGGAAATACCATTTGGTATTACTTCTAAAAATGGAGTTCTAAAAATTACATCTCCTAAGTGTTAATATATCTAGTATCGAGAATAGGTATTTCATTAAAAATAATAGTTCTCGATACAATTTTTTATTAAAAATCACTCGAACTGACGTTGCAAATGTCTAAATAACCAAAAAACACAACGTGTTTAAGCAAGAACGGTATATACGAAATTGCCAAGGAAATACTACTGTGGCAATCTGCTTATAGAAGGGCAGATTGCCACATTTTACTTAAAAAAAGTAAAATTCTAAATAATAACTTTTGCTTATGAACTAATTAGTTAAGCAACTACTGAAGCCTTCTTTGTTTTCCTGTAAGTAAAAGAATTGAAAATATTTCTTTTTCCAAAATTATTTAACGATTTACTATTTACAAATTTGATAAAAAGTTTACGATTTACACCAAAATATTCATACGTATTACCATCTGCAAAAGTAACCTCTAATAGCATACTTTTATGATGATAATCTGCAACTTGAGAATGAATAGTTGTACTAACATATTCATCTAGATTAGCTTCTTTAGTATCTGGTGCAATACTTACTAGAAAATGATACCCATCAATAATTTTAATACTTACTTCACCTGCTTCTTTCTTTTTTTCTTCATCTAGAAATTTATCGGGATGCCATTCTTTTACTAATCCTCTGTAAGTAGTTTTTAATTCCTTCAAATTAATGGTTCCTTCTACCTTAAAAAGTTTTTTATATTCATTAATACGCTTCATGTATATTTTTTTCAAAATTGTTTGCAAAAGTATTGCTATTAAATGGAATATAAAGAAATCTTTTCAATTTTAAATTTAGGTACAATTTATAAAAATAAAATAGGGATTTTACCCTACTCAATCTCCAATTTATAGCCTACTTTAGAGGAAAAACCATTTGCAATTAATAGTAAAGATGGAGTACTAAAAATAACTACTTCTTTTTCTTTTTGGAAGTTTCTTTAGTAACAGTTGCACTATTGGTTTGTGCAACATGATTGGCAAGTACTTTTTCTATTAACTCTTCCTTGGTTAAATGATGAAATACAGTTCTCACTTTTTGTTTTAACTGTTCTGGAATTGCACGATTGGGTTTAGTTTTAAAGATCTTTTTCGCCCATAATAAGGTGTTATTTTCTTCAATACTTTGTGCATCAGCTTTTTTATATTTGTTAAAAACAATTCCTAATTCTTTTTCAAAATCAGCAATATGTTCAACTTCTTCTTGTTGTAAAACTGTTAACGAAAGTCCTGTGGCTCCTGCCCTAGCCGTTCGCCCGCTTCTATGTACATACGTATCAAAGGTATCTGGTAAATGATAGTTTATAACATAAGAAATTTCTTGAACATCAATTCCACGTGCTGCTAAATCGGTAGCTACTAAAATATCAATATAACCTTCTCTAAACTGACCCATAATTCTGTCACGAATTGGTTGTGACAAACTACCGTGAATAGCTCCAGATGAAAATTTATTTATGGCTAAATTTTTTGCTAATTTATTAACAGCAGCTTTTGTTTTACAAAAAATAATTCCACGTTCTCCTTCTTTTGAATTTAAAAAATGAAGTAAAACTTCTAACTTTTCTATCGGTTCAACAACTACGTATTTATGTTCAATTCCTTGGTGACCGACAGTTTCCATATCTGCCTCTACCTGAATTACATGTTTAGACATATAATTTTGGACCATTTGCTTTATGGCACCAGGCATAGTTGCAGTAAATAATAAAGTTCTTCTGGTTTTTGGAATTTCAGTAATAATAGTATCTAAGTCTTCTTTTAAAGCACTTACCATTTCATCTGCTTCATCTAACACTAAATATTTTAAGTTTTTAATGTCGATTTCTTCTCTTTTTAATAAATCAACCAAACGCCCCGGAGTTGCCACAAGAATATTTGGATTGCTTTTTAAACTTTCAATTTGAGGTTTGATAGGAATTCCACCAAAAATTGGTACAATTACAATAGATGGACTGCACGCTGCAATAGAAACTAAATTAGTATAGATTTGTTGTCCTAATTCTCTTGTTGGAGCTAATATTACTGCCTGAATTGTTGGATTTTTTATGTCAATTAATTGCAATAAAGGCAAGCCAAAAGCTGCAGTTTTACCAGTTCCTGTTTTCGCTAGAACTACAATATCTTTAGTTTCATTTAAAACAAGTGGAATTGTTTTTTCTTGAACAAGTGTTGGAACAACTATATTTAAATCGGCTAAACTTTGTTGTAATTCTTTATTGATTCCTAAATCAGAAAACTTTTTTGACATAAAATATTTTTTGCAAAGATAACGACACTTTTATAAGAAATTGGTGCTATTATTACTATTATTTTTTTGCTGCGCTCTCATTTCCTGAAACAATTCTTTAAATAAACCACAAGCAATCAATACTTTCATAATTTCATTGGTTCCTGCATAAATTCTATCGCCTTTTTAATTTGCTTACATATGTACTCCACCAATAGCATTTAGCGCAGCCGTTATGCGCTATCTGGCCAATTCTGTTATAATAATTTTAAAACCCAATCCAGTAATTCCTTCTTTTCCCAATGTTCATTAAAATGAATTTAAATAAACTTTAACTCGTATGATTTTAATCATTAATTATTACATCTTGATTTTATAAATTCGCAATCTTTTACGGAGTATTCCATTACTTTAGTTTAAAATCAATTTATTACTTAAATTAATAATCCTTTAGATAAAGGAAATAAGATGAAACAAAGAATTTTAATTGTAAATAGTGGCGGAGATTGTCCTGGAATGAATGCTGTAATCCGAGCTATTGTTAAACGTGCTTCTCGAGAATTAGACTGGGAAATTATAGGAAGTATAAATGGTTTTGACGGTTTTTTAGCAGAACCACTTGAAATAATGCCATTAACCGAAGATATTGTTGAAGGGATTCATATTTATGGAGGAACAATTTTAACAACAAATAATAAACGGAATCCTTTTTGTTATCCTGTAAAACAAGAGGATGGAACTATATTAAATGAAGATGTTTCTGACAAACTGATATACAACCTTAAAGTATTTGGTTTTAAAGCTATCATCCATATAGGAGGAAATGAATCTCATAAGATTTCCCTTAAACTAGCTCAAAAAGGTGTAAATATTATTGGAATTCCAAAAACCATTAATAACGATTTAGCTTCAACAGATTATTCTTTCGGTTTTCAAACCGCTGCTCAAGTAGCAACTGAAGCTGTAGATAAATTAGTAACCACTGCAAGTTCACATAATAGAGTATTAATTTTGGAAGTTATGGGACGTGATGCAGGTTGGATAGCCTTGCACGCTGCCGTTGCTGGCGGTGCAGATGTTTGTTTAATTCCTGAAATTCCATTTAGCATGGATAAGGTTATAAAAAAATTAAAATCCAGATATTCAGCTGATGGTCGCGGATTTGCAAACATAGTTGTTGCAGAAGGAGCTCATTTTAAAGATGAAAAAGGAGCATTTGTTGCTGGAAATATAGCGAGTAAAATTACCGTAGCTTTAAAAGAAATAAATTTTGAAGCTGATATTAGAGAAACTATTTTAGGTCACTTGCAACGTGGAGGGACACCAAATGCATTTGATAGAATTTTAGCTACAGAACTTGGTGTTAAGGCTTTTGAATTAGTGAAAGAAAAGAAATTCGGAACTATGGCTATTCATAAAAATTCTGAATTGACACATATAAAATTAACGGAAGTTATAGACAAATACAATAAGGTGAATTTATCACATAATTTAATTCATACAGCAAAAGGAGTAGGAATTAGTTTTGGAGATTAGAAATTAGTTAAATAGACAAGACAATATTAAAAAAACATATAGTTAGTAATGAAGAAAAAAGTATTAGTATTAACTGGAGGAGGCGATTGCCCAGGATTAAATGCAGTTATTAGAGGAATTGTTAAACGCGCTGCACAAACTGAAGATTGGGAAGTTATTGGAAGTATACAATCATTCGATGGTGTTTTACGGGAACCTACAGAAATAATGGACTTAACTGAAAAACGAGTTTCTGGTATTCATTATCAAGGTGGTACTATATTAGGAACTACAAATAAAGGAGGCCCTTTGGCTTGGCCTGTAAAAGAAAATGATGGAACCTGGTCATTTATTGATCGTTCTGATGAAATGATACGAAAGTTAAAGCATATGGGCGTTGAAGCTGTGATAAGTATTGGTGGAGATGGATCACAACGTATTTCACAAGTGCTTTTTGAAAAAGGCCTAAATATAATAGGAGTTCCAAAAACAATTGATAACGATTTATCTGCAACGGATTATACTTTTGGATACCAAACTGCGGTTCAAATTGCTACTGAAGCAGTTGATAAATTAGTAACTACTGCTGCATCACATAATCGTGTAATTATTCTTGAAGTTATGGGACGAGATGCAGGTTGGATAGCTTTAAGTTCAGCGCTAGCCGGAGGCGCAGAAGTTTGTTTAATACCTGAAATCCCATACGATTTAAATAAAGTATTGGGAGTAATAAACAAACGCTTTAAAGACGGAAAAGGGCACGTAATTATTGTTATTGCAGAAGGTGCAAAACCAATGGAAGGTGATGTTTTAGCTACAGAAAGCGATGAAGTTGGTAGAGCTAATTTAAAATTAGGTGGAGTTGCAAATAAATTATTGAAAGATTTAAAAGCTGCCGGTTGCGATGCAGATATGAGAGAAACAGTACTTGGACATTTACAACGAGGAGGAGTTCCAATTGCATTTGACCGTATTTTAGCAACTCAATTTGGTGTTAAAGCAATGGAATTAGCACTTGAGAGCGATTTTGGCAAAATGGTAGCATATCAACATCCTAGTATTGTAGCTGTTCCTTTTTTAGAAGCAATTAGTAAATATAATATTATAAAACCAGATTCATCATTGGTTAAAACCGCACGTGGAATTGGAATGTGTTTAGGTAATTAATTAAACTTAATTAAAATTCATACTTTTTTTCAATAAATAAAGAGTGTGCAGTTTATTATGTATTGACATACTATTATCAATTAAGTATCGATGGTTTTATTTGCAAAAAAGTGACATTTACAAAAGTAAAAAAGCCTTTTTACTTAAGTTATAACAACTTTAGTGAAAAGGCTTTTAGAAGAAAAATAATTAATAATATTTTCTTTCAACAACAGTTTTTATTATCTTGAATTGGCGGACAAGAAGCGGTTCCATAAGAACAAAAAACACAACAATCTCCTTTTTTTGGTTTTAATATTGTTTTGCAATTTTTACATTCATAAAAGAAATTACAAGCGGTAGTTGACATTTCTTCTTCCTTTTTTATGCGCACAAACCGGTCATGTAATTGCAGATTTTAATGCTACTCCCATTTTTTTAGTTCTTAAACTCATATCCGCGTCCTGGTGTATATGGCATTCCAGATTTTACCAATTTATCTTCTAATTGTTTAATATCAGTATTATAAATAGTTTCTACTTGTTTTTTAATAGCTTCAATTTCAGTTTTGGCAATTGCATAACTATCTTGGTGTGTTTTTGTTGGTGTAGATGTGGTATACTTTTGCTCGTAACTAATAATTCCTATTCTGTTTGCTGGTGATTGTGGTTGGTCTAAATCTAATTTAGATTTTATAGGATCTCCATATAAGGCAATACTAATAGCTTTCAATTTATTTTCTATGGCTAAAACAGAGTTTGCATAGGCTTCAAAAGCTTGTTCAGATCTAACAATTGCAGCTTTTATATAGGTTAGTTTCTGGTTCATTTCAGATAGCATATTTTGTGTATTTCCAAAAGCAGCTTCTAATTGTGCAACTTCCTTTTGGAACGCTACTTTAGCTGCTCTATCTTTAGCTGGCAATACCGTATTATCCAACGCTTTTACATTAAAACTAACTGGGTTTGCCAAATTAGTTACTGTACCATTAGCGTACAATTGCATTTCTACGGTATACACTCCAGGTTGAGCCAACGTACCTTCATCTATAGTTTCCCAAGGGTTGTAAAACGATGATTTGCTTAAATCTATAGGATTTTGAAGCGTATATCTTAAATCCCAGTTAAAACGTTGCATTCCTTTTGCTGGTTTTTTATACTCCTTCTTCACAACGTTTCCTGATGCATCTTTAATTGTAAATATTAATTCAGCAGCTTTTTCGTCTTTTTCAGCTTTGTATTGGTTGTAATTTGGATAAGAAACATCTTTTTTATCTTTTATAAGTTCCTTTTCAGTTTTAGAACGTTTTTCTTTTAAAGATTTATAATCGTCATTATAATAATAGGTAATCATTGCTTCTGGACCTAAATTTGGAGCCGTAAAAAAGTTATCTCCCTGAAATGCTTTTCCTGGTAAACCCAATGGTAAACTTTGTTCCCACGTTAAAGCTTCTCTAATTGGATAGATTATACCAGTTGCAGTAGGCTCCGCATTTTTAACAGTTCGCAATGCAGAATAATCATCTAGCACATAAAATCCTCTTCCAAACGTCCCCAAAACCAAATCATTTTCACGTTCTTGGATTGCAATATCTCTTACTAAAATTGTTGGTAAACCTGTTTTTAACTGTTTCCAGTTAGCTCCTTTGTTTGGGGAAAAGAAAACGCCAAATTCTGTACCGCAAAAAATTAAATTACTGTTTTTATGATCTTCTTCAATTGCATACACACTTCCTCTTTCTGGCAAATTACTACTTATGCTTGTCCAACTTTTTCCTTTGTCAGCAGATTTAAAAATATAAGGTTTAAAATCACCATATTTATGATGATTAAAAGCAACATACATAACATTTACATCATGTTTTGATAAGAAAACACTATTTACATACGATTGTTTTGGAGCTCCTGAAATATTTGTAATTTTTCTCCAAGAAGTTCCTCCATTTTCAGAAATATGAATTAATCCGTCATCGGTTCCAACAGCAAGTAGGTTTTCATCGATTGGAGATTCAGACAATGCAACAACGCTTCCGTAAAGAGACGTTGAACCATTTTTAGCAACGGCATCAATACTTACTACTCTGTCATATACTTTTAGCTGATTTCTGTCAATTTGTGCAGATAAATCGTCACTAATCACTTCCCAACTATTTCCGTAATCATTTGAACGGAATACTTTATTTCCGGCAAAATACAAACGTCCTGTTGCATGTTTGCTCACTGCTAATGGTGAATCCCAATTAAAACGATACGCATTTTCATTTACTTTTTCTTTTGGTTGAATTCCAACAATTTCACCACTTTTTTTATCGTAACGTACTAAAAAACCATTTTGAGATTGTGCATAGACGATATCTGGGTTATTTGGATCAATTTGAGATTCGAAACCATCACCACCATTGGTTATAAACCAGTCAAAATTTGTAATTCCGTGGTTTGTAAGTACTCTTGAAGGTCCACCAATACTAAAATTATCTTGAGTACCTCCATAAACATTATAAAAAGGATAATCATTATCAACAGCTACTTTATAAAATTGTGTTACAGGAATATTCTCTTTAAAATCCCAAGTTTTTGCAGCATCAAAAGTTTCATACATTCCACCATCACACCCAACTAACCAATGTTTGTTGTTGTTAGGATTGATCCACATACAGTGATTGTCTACATGTTTAAAAACCTCTCCCACCATGGAAAATGTTTTTCCACCATCGTGACTCACAGACATCCAAGTATCCATTGAATACACGGTGTTTTCATCTACAGGATCGGCAATAATTTCCTGATAATAATTACCACTTGTTACATGACTGCCTCTTTTTTCCCAGCTTGCACCACGATTTGTAGAAGCGTAAAAACCACCTTTTCCTTCAGCAGCCTCTACAATAGCATATATTATTTCAGGATTTGCAGGTGAAATGGCCAAACCAATTCTACCCAATTCTGTTGTTGGTAATCCTTTATTTATTTCGTTCCAAGTTTTTCCACCATCGGTACTTTTATGCATTCCAGAACCTGGTCCGCCACCAACATACGTATAAACATGTCTTCTACGTTGAAATGTTGAAGCATATAACACATCTGGATTTCTAGGATCCATAACCACATCATTTACACCTGTATGTTCATCAATTGTAAGCACAGCTTCCCAAGTTTCTCCTCCGTTGGTTGTTTTATACAAACCTCTTTCTCCACCTTTGCTCCATAAAGGGCCAATTGCAGCTACAAACACAATATTAGAATTTTCTGGATGTACTATAATTTTTCCAATATGTTCTGAAGTTTTCAAGCCCATATTTTTCCAGCTTGCTCCACCATCCAAGGATTTATAAACACCATCTCCATAATTCACAGAACGTTGGTTGTTGTTTTCTCCTGTACCAACCCAAATAACATTGGAATTGTTTGGATCCATTGTAATACAACCAATTGAATAGGAACCTTCTCCGTCAAATATTGATGTGAATTCCACTCCAGAGTTTATAGTTTTCCAGACACCTCCTGCTGAAGAAGCTACATAGTATTCAAATGGATTATTCGGATTTACAGCAACATCTGAAATTCTTCCAGAAGTTAAAGATGGCCCAATACTGCGAAATTTTAAACCGTCAATTTTAATACTTTCCAGTGGTTGTTTTACTTCTTTTTTTGATTTTTGGGCATGTATAAATTGCAGACTTAAAAACACTACTGCAATAACAATAAGGATAGATTTTTTCATTTAAAAAGAGACTTTTATATACTTGAGTGTATGGTTAATAAATTTCTATCAAATATATAAAAGTTATTCGGGATTTAAATTCTTATCTTTTTAACAATAGTTGTAGTTTTTTTAATTTTTTGATTATTTAGTGTTATTATAAAATCTAACAAAAAGAATTGCGCAATATCTAACTATTACAAATTAATTTACATCAATTAAAACAACTCTAAAGAGCTCAAATTATATATAAACAGTACGAAAACGCTATCGTAATTCGTAAAATTAGCTGATAAAAGTCAGTAACAAATCAAAGATAATGTAGGTATTTTGCTGGATTATAAATATAAGAAAATGAGTACTAGAAAATTAGGAAACCCAGCTGTTGTTGGGTTGGCAGGATTTGGATTAACAACATTATTATTACAATTACATAATTTAGGGTTAACTGGCTTAGGTCCAGTTGCTGCAATGGGATTTGTGTTTGGAGGTTTGGCACAATTAATTGCAGGTTTTTTAGAACAAAAAATGGGAAACAACTTTGGTTTTGCAGCATTTACCAGTTACGGCTCATTCTGGATTGGTTTAGGAATTATCTGGATTTTTAATCATTTAGGCATTTACCATTCTTCTGGAACTGATGTTGGTATTTATTTAATTGCCTGGACTTTATTAACTTTTATTTTTTGGATTGCTTCGCTATTTATCCATAGTGCAATGGCGTTTACTTTTACAACCCTTTTAATTGGCTTTATCCTGCTTGATTTAGCTCATTTTGGTTTTCCTCAACTTACTAAATTTGCAGCATACGATTTAATAATTTGTGCGCTTGGAGCTTGGTATATGATGGGTTCAATTATTATTAATGACGTTGCCGGAAGCCAAGTTTTTAAAACAGGAAAACCATGGCTTAAATTAAGAAAATAAATATTTAAAGGTATAAGTAATACTATTTTATCTTGTTTTTTTATTTTAATACTATTTTTGTTAAAAAATGTACTACTATGTAATTCATTACATTTTATTAAGTACATTCATTTTCATATTTTAAATTATGAAGAAAACCTTTAGTATTTTACTTGTATTTGTATGCTTTACAATCAGCGCGCAAAATTATGTTGATTTAGCACGTTTTTCTTATGCAAACACACCTTTAAATAATTTTGAAAACAATTTGAATGAAACCAGCATTGAAGAATTCAATTTACAATTGTTGTATCCTATTGTTTTGGATTCCAACACAACCTTATTAACAGGTTTATCCGCCAATACGGCTAAATTAAAGTTAGATTTCAATGTTCCCAGTATATCTCTTAATTCCATTGGATTAAAACTTGGGCTTAAAAAGGTATATTCAGAAAAATGGTCAGGAACTTATATGTTACTTCCTAAAATTTCCTCAGAATTTAATAGTTTTTCTAAAGAAGATTTTCAATTGGGCTTGTTCACACTATTTACATTTACAAAAAAAGAAAACTTAAAATATAAAGTTGGAATCTACGCCAATACTGAAAAATTTGGACCAATGATTGTTCCTTTATTAGGTTTGTATTATTTAAGTCCAAATAATAAGTTTGAAGCAAATGCAACTTTACCTATTTCATTTGACTTGAATTATAAGCTATTTAAGGAAACTGCTTTGGGTATAAGTTTTAGCGGATTAACTAAATCTTTTAATTTAAATAAGTCAACATATACTGCTAATAATGAATACGTTGTTGTTAATTCAAATGAATTGTTCACGTATTTACAATTCCAATTAGGGAAATCTTTATTACTAAATACCAAAGCAGGATATGCTATTAGTAGATCCAATAAAGTTTTTGATTCTAACGATAAAATTGACTTGGCGGTGAGCTCAATTTACTTAGGTGATAATAGAACTCAATTGAATCAAAACATTGAAACAGGAGCTATTTTTAAAATAGAATTACTATATAGATTTCAGATTAAATAATTAGTTACTATAATTAATACTAAAAGCAAAATACAATTAGTGCATACATTTAATCTTTTTGAAATTCTTGAAATATTTATTTCTCCACTATTATTTTAGTATTATTTTAATTTTTGCTCCGCTTTACTCTTTCATTAAATAAAATGTCTTTGTACTAATTGTTTTTTATTAATATTGATTTTGCGTTTACTCCTTTTTTAAAATAAGTTTAATTATATTTATTTAAAATTTAAATTATTCTTTAAATAAATTTCAACTCAACTGAATGCAAGGAAAAAAGTTTGGAACATTTGCAGGTGTTTTTACACCATCAATCTTAACTATTTTAGGTGTTATAATGTACATGCGTTTAGGCTGGGTAGTTGGAAATGCAGGACTTATTGGTGCTATAATGATTATTGTTTTAGCGCATGTAATTGCAGTTTCAACAGGTTTAAGTGTATCTTCTATTGCAACTGATAAAAAAATTGGGGCTGGTGGGGTTTATTATATACTTTCTAGAAGTATGGGAATTCCTATTGGTGGTTCAATAGGTATTGCTTTATATATAGGTACAGCATTATCTATAGCGTTGTATTTAATTGGTTTTGCTGAAAGTTTTAATGGTTATTTTGGATTTGGATTAACTATTAACGACTTAAGATTAACAGGGACAATAGCACTATTAGCACTTACTTGTTTGGCTTTAATCAGCACATCTGTAGCCATAAAAGCACAATTTTTTATTTTAGCAGCCATAAGTGTGTCATTAGTGGCAATCTTTTTTGGAGATTCTGAATTTCAACCTGATACTATTAAAATGTTCTCATCTCCAGATGCGGTTCCTTTGGAAGTTGTATTTGCTATATTTTTCCCTGCTGTAACTGGATTTACTGCTGGAATTGCAATGAGCGGAGATTTAAAAGATCCCAAAGAATCAATTCCTAAGGGTACTTTATTAGCAATAGGAACTGGACTTATTATTTATATAGTAGTTGCTATTTTCTTAGCATTTAATGTTCATTCTGAATTGTTAAAAAGTGATTATAATATTTTAATGAAAATTGCACTTTTTGCTCCTGCTGTGGTTGCAGGTATATGGGGAGCAACACTTTCTTCTGCCTTAGGAGGAATTCTTGGCGGACCTAGAATTTTACAAGCAATGTCCGTTGATAATGTAACTCCTAAAATTTTTAGAAAAGGAAGAGGGAAAAATAACGAACCTGTTAATGCTTTATTTTTGGTGTTTATAATAGCTGAAGCTGGTGTTTTAGTTGGTGAATTAGATGTAATTGCACGGGTTGTTTCAATGTTTTATTTAACAGCTTACGGATTTATCAATATTTCCTATTTTTTAGAAAGTTGGGCTAACCCCGATTTTCAGCCATCCTTTAAAATTAAAAGTTGGATTGGTTTACTAGGTTTTGTGGCTTGTTTTACGGTTATGTTTAAGTTAGATATGTTAGCAATGTTTGGTGCTTTTGCCATTATTGGAGGCTTGTATTTTTGGTTGCAGCGAAAAGAAGTTAAACTGCAATCTAATGATGTTTGGCAAAGTGTATGGGAAAATGTTGTAAACAAAGGCTTGAAAAAAATTGATGCTAATATTGATGAAAATTCAAATTGGAATCCAAATATAATCTTATTTAGTGGAGAAAGTAAACATCAATCGTATTTATTGCAATTAGGAAAAACTGTTTCTGGTAGAACCGGTATTGTTACAAATTTTAAACTGATTCTTGATAAAAAAAATGAAAAACCCTTAAAGAAAGTAGATCAAATTGTGAGAGATGATACTTTTGCTGAATTAGGAATTTTTGCTAGACAAGTTAAAGTTGACAATATTTATAATGGAATTACAAATATTGCTACAACCTATGGTTTTTCTGGTGTTGAACCAAATACAATTATGATGGGTTGGCCAAAAGGACTAGAAAATTCAATAGAATATTCTAAAATGACGGAGACGTTGCTTCATTTAGATTATAATTTACTGTATTTGGATTTTGACAGAAAAAAGAAATTTGGAAAGTATAAAACAGTTGATTTTTGGTGGCGAGAAACTGATAGTAAAAACGCCGAAATGATGCTAAATATTGCTCGTTTTATAATTGCTTCCCCTCTTTGGAACAATACAAAAATTAGAGTGCTTTTTGTAAATAATAATAACATTAATAAAGAAATAATAAACTCCAAAATTCGTGAATTGGTTGAAGACTTAAGAGTATTGGTTGACATTGAAATTATTAATAATGCCGTTGAACAAAAACCTTTTTATAATATTATTGAGGAATATTCTAAAAAAACTGATTTAACTGTAGTTGGAATCCCAAATTATAAAATTGAAAAGCAAGCTGAATTTGTGTTAAAAACAAACCAACTCTTTGAAAGCATAGGTTCTACCCTATTGGTAAAAGCCGCAAATAATTTTAATGTATTGGATCTGGATTTTATTGAAATTAAATAACTTTATACAAGGATTGGTTAAGCGTTTTTGTGAGTTTTATACAATACATTTAATATCAAAGACCCGATAATTAAAGCGATACCTAGTAAACTCCAAAAGGAATAAATTTCATTAAATAATAATAAACCTAATATTACTGTAAAAATCACTTCAACATATTTAACTGGAGCCACTTGGTTTGTTTTACCAGTTTGAAACGCCTTGGTCATATAAACCTGGCCATAATAACCAAATACACCTAAACTAACTAGTAAAAGCCATTCAATCCCTTTAGGGTTTATCCAATTATTGATAGATAAAATTCCACCTGTTAATGTTGCAATAACCATAAAATAATTAACCACTACAACAGGATGATCTCCTTTTCCAATTTTACTAATAATTATATACACCAAACCACTTGTAACAGAAGCTAACAGCACAAGTAAAAGGCCATATGTATTTAGTTCGGTGTCTAATCCTTTTAAAATAATCACCCCTAAAAAAGCCATTATAAAAAACAGCCATTGTAGTGGCCATATTTTTTCTTTCATAAAAATAACCGCAAATATTCCGGCAAAAATCGGTGCTAAATATCTTAAAGATACTGCTGTACCAATTGATAAATATTTAGTAGACATAAAAAAAAGTGTCATTGATGTTACTCCAACAACCCCTCTGGTTATTAATAATTTTTTATTATTTCCAAGTATTGGGATCTTGTTTTTTAAAAGGAAGCCAAACGTAAAAAATAAAGAACTTGCCGACCTAAAAAACACAATTTGATATGCACTAACATGTTCTAAATATTTTACAATAACATTCATACAAGCAAATGCTAAAGTACTTATAAGCATATATTTTATAGCTTTTCTAACGGCCATTGTATTGTATCTATAAATATTTTAGTTAACGTTTAATATTTTATGAATTTAAATTTATAGGTATTTTAAAACCTAAAAAAGCGATTCGAAAGTAATAAAATTATAAACTAAATTAATAGAATTAGTGCTTTTTTACCAACTAATTGGTCTATAGTCTTTTAAAAATTTACCACACCAATGTTTTCCTGTATTTATACCCTCAAATAATGGATCCATTACACGAGCAGCACCATCCACAATATCTAATGGTGGTTGAAAATCGTGTAATTCTTGTTTTTTCTTAGCTAAATCTGCAGGGTCTTCATCAGTAACCCATCCTGTATCCACGGCATTCATATAAATTCCGTCTTTTGCTAATGCACCAGAAGAAGTGTGTGTTAACATATTTAAAGCTGCTTTTGCCATATTTGTATGTGGATGTCTAGCCTCTTTGAAAAAAGTGTGAAACTTCCCTTCCATTGCAGATACGTTGATAATATGTTTTTTACCCGTGTTATCTTTTTTCATTAATTCAGAAAGCCGGTTGCATAATACAAAGGGAGCAATTGAATTAACTAGTTGAACTTCTATCATTTCTGTAGTTTCAATTTCCCCAAGTTTTAAACGCCAACTATTTGTTTTCCTTAAATCAACTTGTTGTAAATCTGCATCTAATTCACCTTCAGGAAAGACCTCTTTTGTCACAAGTGTATTATCAAAACTATAAGGAATCTGTGATAATTTGGCAGATGCTCTTAATCCAATACCAGGTTCTGGACCGTGCCAAGTTACGGGCATATTCTGATTGGAAGATACTGTTGAAGTGAGCACTTTTAATTCTTGTAAACAATTAGTATGGTCTAGCAACAATTCTTTTGCAAATTGAGGTAATGTTTCTAATGGACGCTCCTCATTTTGCATTAAATGTTGATAAAATCCAGATGGACGTCTAACTGTTTGGGCCGCATTATTGATAAGAATATCTAATTTATCATATTTCTGCTCAATAAAATTGCAAAAAATTTCTACACTTGGAATATGACGTAAATCTAGACCGTGAATTTTTAAGCGATGTCCCCATTCCATAAAATCTGCTTCTTTAGAAAAGCGCAATGCGGAATCAACTGGAAAGCGGGTTGTTGCAATTACTGTTGCTCCACCACGCAACAACATTAAGGTTATATGATATCCGATTTTTAAACGAGAACCAGTTATTACAGCTATTTGTCCTTTAACATCTGCCGTTTGAAAGCGTTTTGCATAATTAAAATCACCACATTCTGAACACATTGTGTCATAGAAGTGATGTAATTTTGTAAACAAATCCTTGCATACATAACAATTTCTAGGTGATTCTAATTCTAACTCTTTTTTGTTAGATAAATCTGCAGCATTTAACAATTTGGGTGCTACAAAAACAACAGATTCACGAGCGCTTCTAATCCCTGTTTCTTTTCGTGCATGTTTATCTCTAGCCGCCATTTTACGCTTTACTGATTTTTTACCATCCTTTTTTCTTCTTGAAAACTCTTCTCTACTTGGTCTAGAAAACATTCCAGCAACTTTTATTAATGCTGTTCTTCGTTCTTTAGGAATATCAAAAATTTGATCTGTATCAGTAACTAACTGTTCCAATATAGAAATACATTTTTCAATTTCATCTGCTGAAATTGGTTGCATATCCGTTGTTTTATTATTTTCCATAGTATGAAACTTAAACTAATTATAGTCAAATTATTAAGGGCGCAAATATAGTTTTTATAATTTAAGGAATGTCCTTATTCTTAACGTAATAAATAGTAGTGAGAATTTATTAAAATATAGTTTGAAATCTTTTAACACTATTGTTATTATGTAGATTTAAGACTTACTTATTCTCTGAATTTTGTAACCTTACAATCTTTAAAAAAAATATATTTAAGAAAGATCTTATAAAAGTATTATCACTCTTTTTGTGGATTTTCAACTTTAAAAGATCCTATTATTAGAAATAATAAAAAAGCTAATGTGATATAGCTAATATTACTATAAGAACCGAAATTAGAGAAACAATAACTAAATAAACTTGGTGCAATTGCACTAGCAATTACTAAAAAACTCATAACCTTTCCGGTAATGGAACCTAAATATTTTCTTCCATAATATTTAGGCCAAGTAACAGCGTTTACTACTGAAAATAAACCTCCTAATAATCCTAAACCTGTTATTAACATATAAACTCCGAATGTTGAAGATAAAAATAACAATCCCAATGAGGCTAAAATTCCACTGGCAATCATAATATATAAATAGATTTTATGTTGAATATAATCACTTAATATATTACACAATGTAGCTACAGAAATAGCAATTATAGAAATTGGGACAAACACCGCTATAGCTTGAGATTTTGTATAATCTTGACTGGCAAAAATAGATACAACATGAAATGTAAATCCTGTAATAAAAAAGCTATTAAAAGCTAAAATTAAACCATACATCCAGAAAGCTCTTGTTTTTTTAGCCTCAACTAGGGTGAAATTATTTTCAATTACTTCAACTTCAATAGTTTCTGTATTTTTAATAGTATTTAACCCATCTGGCTTTAAATCGAAATCTTCTGGCTTATTTCTATAAAATTGTATGATAATAAAGCTAAAAATAAACAAACTAACTGCTAAAATTTGCCAACTAAATTCCCAACCGTGATCATCAATTAAACGATTTATTAAAATTGGTGATGCAGAAAACCCTAATGAAACCGTTATGCTACTTATTGCGTTAATTTTACCTCGGTTTTTATTAAACCAAATCATAATCATATTTCTAGAAGTCATTGTTAAAACTCCTTGTCCACTAAATCTTATAAAAAAGAATAAAACTGTAATTATTGCAAATGGTACTAACCAAGAATCACTATTTAAAAATGATTTAAAAGTTTCACTTATTTTTACTGAAATTGAAAATAATAACAATGAGATTCCTAAAAAAATAGTTGCAAAAAACGCCACATACCTTGCGCCATATTTATCAAACAAAAATCCTGCCTTTGTAACTAAAAAAGAACTTAATAACGTTCCAATCATATAAGCATTGCTAAATTGATTTCTTGAAAGTCCTAAAGCATCTTTTACAGGATCTGTAAATACAGAAACTCCTACTGTTTGCCCTGGAATACTTGCTAAAACACCTATGCTTCCAACAAAAAGAACAACATAACCATAAAAAACAGGAGATTTTTTTGGATTGACAAAAGAAAATTTATTTGGATGTTGCATTTAATAGTTTAAAAAACGCAAATGTAAGTCTTTTAAAAGATAATAAAACCTATTTTTTTGCAGGTAAGTATTACAAAAAATAGGTTTTATTTCAATTTTATAGTTAGTAGTACTATTTGCTGAAATTTTATTCTTCCTCAACTTCTTCAAGTATTTTTTTAGCTGCTTCAATTTCTTGAAGGTTTAATACAACTTCAGAAGCATCCCAATATCCGTGATCTTGAACAATTTTTTTATCAATAAATTGGGCTGTTAAATGAACTGCTAATGTTATTTCCTTATTGTTTCCAGCTAAAGTCCCTTTCCAAGTTCCCCAAAAATTTACCCAAGTTTTACCATCATCTGTTAAAACCATTTCATATTCTTGACCTTCATCAATAAATGCTCTTTTTGAATAGTTTACATCATTTTGATTATGATATTCTGCAATATTTTTAGAAGCAAATGATTTGTCAACAGTATTAAAAAAAGTTTTTGAAGTATCTGCATAGTGACTTACCAAAGATTCCCAATTTTTAGTATTGTAATCTTTAATTACAGATTTTAAAACCTCAATTTCAGGCGAATTTTGTGTGTAACGCTTTGCTACTTTCTCTTGACAAGATGTGAATAATACGATTACAAGACTTAATAAAATTAGTTTTTTCATAATGTAAAGTTTAATTAGTTAGTATTCATAAATATGTAATATATTCAAAATTCAAAAAAGAGTATTTAGTATTAAATAATTGAATATTAGTTAATTACGATATGTTAAATATACTAAAAAAAAGTTATAATGAATAGTTTATACGTTTATTGCTTTTTAAACCTTGAGAATAATACCAACTTTTTCTTAGTATTAATAAAGAAAACTCCTGTTAAAAGAATTGCAGCTGCGATTATTGATTGTTGGGTAATTTGTTCGTTTAAAAAGAACCAACCAAGCAGCAAAGCAATTACTGGATTTACATATGTAGAAGTAGCTACTTTTTCTGGAGAAACTGCTCTTAATAAATAATTGAAAGATGTAAATGCTACAATACTTCCAAAAATTATTAAACCAACCATTGATAATTGAACGGATGCACTCCAATTATTTATTGCTATCCATTCTTCTCCAAAACTCAAACTAGCAATAAATAACATTAAACCACCCATTAACATTTGATAGCCTGTATTTACAAAAAAATTAGTGGGAAGATCTGCCTTTGCAACAAAAATACTTCCATAACTCCAACTTACCATACCAGCAAATATCATCAACATTCCTCTAATAGAACCTTCTTGATGTATTAATTGTTTTTGACTCACCAATAAATAAACTCCAATACTTCCTAAAATAACTCCAATAATAGACATTGGCTGAATTTTTTTCCCTTGCAGTACTAACATTAAAATTAAAACAACCAATGGCTGGGCAGATATCTCGAGAGCTGCAAAACCACTATCAACATATTTTAAAGCCCAAACCACTACTCCATTTCCAAAGGTTAAAAATAAAAATCCAGCAATTGTGCAATTAAAAAGTTGCTTTCGAGTAATGGTAGTTTTAATCCCAGAAATCTTAGCAATTATAAAAATTAATATAGCAGCAGATAAAAAACGGATTGAAGCCAACATAAACGGTGGCAATTCAGTTACAGCAATTTTATTTAATAAATAGGTTGATCCCCAAATTATGTAAATTGAAAAAAAAGCGAGAATTATTAGTACTTTGCTATTTGATTTCATGTGTTTATATTAGTATTTTTAAAACGTTCACATGCTATTCGCTATTAGTCATTTCGTGCCTGAAAAACTTTTTAACCTGCTCGATTCATGTATTAAAAAATATGTAAAGCCTATGCTTTTTTGTGAAGCCAATATTACTAAAAAAACCCTTAATAAATTGAAATTTAAACGCTATATTTAAATTATTTTTTTTTTAATAATGCTGTAAGAAGTATCTTGTTTTTTAAACAAAAACGTTTATTCTTCTGGAGGATAACCATGAATATCTTCAAACACACTATCAAAGTTGGCAAGTAAATAAGTCCTTAACTTTTGTCTATAATCTTCTTTTAGCCAATCGGTAAAACTATTCGTGCTTTTACAAATACACTTTAAATACTGTTGAATTCTGTAATCTATATCATCTCCTAATTCCTTAGCTAATATTAAAGCATCGTAAACATCTTCACTATTTTCAATACATATTCTTGCGTGTTGCTCTATAGAACGAGACAATACAACTTTAGAAGATTCGCCTATTTTAATAGCAGCAGTATATACTTTTTTAACATTAAAAAATACATCCTCAGTTTTAGAAAATTTAGCTCGTAATTCATCAGGCATTTCATACCTGAAATTATCTTCTAAATCTTCATCTGTTAATAAATTATCTAAATAATAACTAGGGTATTTAAATATTTTTTGCCAATTTACCTGTGCTCCCCACATTCCAAATCGGTGGATGTTATTTCCTAAATCTAAAACGTTAAAAGTTGTTTTATCTTTTAATATTCTAGATCCTCTACCAATCATTTGATAATATAATGTTAAAGATCTTGTAGCTCTATTTAAAATAATGGTATCAACTGTTGGTTCATCAAAACCTGTAGTTAAAATACTTACTGAGGTTAAAATTGCATTTGGTGTTTTTTTAAACCATCTTAATATAAATTCACGTTCTCTTCTTGTAGCTGTATTATCTAAGTGCATTATAGGATAACCAGCCATTTTAAATGCTTCAAACACATTAATGGAAGTATTAATACCATTGTTAAAAATTAATGTTTTTTTACCTAAAGAACGTTCTTCGTAGGCTTGGACTAATTTTCCTAACATTTCACTATTTGTGTATAAATCATCGGAAGACTTTACTGTATAATCTCCATTAATCCCAACTACTAAAGAAGTTAACCCAACATTGTAAGAATATGTTTTTGCCTTGGCTAAAAAATTGTTTTTAATAAGCGTTTCAATCGATTCACCTATAATTAATTCTTCATAATTATCAGTCATCGGTAACTGAATATTAGAACTTAGCGGTGTTGCTGTTACTCCTAAAATAAAAGATTTTTCAAAGAATTTAAACAGTTTTGTAAAAGAATTGTAATGGGCCTCATCAATAATAACCAGCCCTATATCCGAAATATCTAATTTATTATCATTAAGCCTGTTATTTAAGGTTTCTACCATAGCAACATAACAAGAATAATCTCTATGATCATCTAAATTAGCTTTACTATCTATAACTTTATTTATAACACCAAAGTCTGAAAGCATAGCACATGTTTGTTTGCAAAGCTCTACTCTATGGGTAAGAATTAATACTTTTTTATTGTGATGTTTTAAATATTGACGTACTAGTTCAGAAAAAATTACAGTTTTTCCACCTCCAGTAGGTAATTGAAAAAGCAAATGGTAATCATCAGGAGCTTCTTCAAATCTTTTGAAAATCTTTGTAATTGCCTCTTTCTGATAGTTATATAATTCTTTACCAGTTTTTTTTTCTTCTAAGTCTGTAGTAGTTAACGTCACATTTGTAATTTAAAAACTCACAAAAATACAGCCTTTATTAGTGCGAATGCAACTTTTTTATGGAAAATATTTTTTTTAGGATGTATTTTTATGATTAATTCTTCAATTTTTTCAGCTCAACGGTATAATCATATTGTAAATCTTCGTGCAATGTTGTTACTGATTTTTCAATTGATAGAACCTGTCTTTCAAATAGATTCTTAAGTGTTGTATTCCGCATAATTGAAGGTTTTAAACCTTCTAATTGTTTACAAAAATGAAGTATAAGTTCAACCTCTGTTTCTTTCTTTTTAGAATACCGAATATAAGTTTTAACAATGCGTAAAATTTTACGAATACTCTTCCTCATAAAATAATAACTAGATGTATTTATTTCTTTAAATAATTGATCAACTTCAATTTTAATACCTGAAATATAGGCATCCTCATCAGATGCCTTATATAACAAGTAAGTCAACAGTTCTTTATTTTCTTTTTTAAATCTTGATAGCCTTAAAATAAGCTCAATTAATTCTGAGTTTGAGCAATCACTTAATTCGGTTTTTAATTCCTTTACTGAAGCTGTTTTCATTAAAATATTTTGAAAATTAATCAGTTTCAGGAACTAATTCATACCCTTGATTTATTCCTTTTTCAATAGCAGGAACTCCCCTCTTCATCCAAACTGGCATTGGAGCTCCTTTTAAATAATAATCAAAAAACTGTTGCATACGAATATTAAAATCTTTTCTGTTTTGCATTTTTAATGGCCAATGTGGTTCTTCATTATAATTTAAAAACCATGAAGGTTTTCCTAATCTTCTTAATGAAACAAAAAACTCTATTCCTTGATACCAAGGTACGTGACCATCAGCGTCATTATGCATAATTAACAATGGTGTGTTAATTTTATCAATATTAAAAATTGGAGAATTTTCTACATAACGCGCTGGATATTCCCACGGTGTACCTCCTATTCTACTTTGCGTGTGTTCGTATTGAAACTGTCTGCTTAAACCTGTCCACCATCTAATTCCGCCATAAGCACTAATCATATTTGCAACCGGTGCACCAGATTCTGCAGCTTTAAAAATATCGGTTTTTGTAACCAAATAAGCTATTTGATAACCTCCCCAACTATGTCCTTGTACTCCAATATTATCTTTATCTACAAAACCTTTTTCAATAAGTGAAGTAATACCCGGAATAACACAACTATAGGCGCTTTCTCCAGGATAACCAATTTTGTAATTAACATCTGGGTTAAAAATTAAATAGCCTCTACTTGTATAAAAACTGTAACTTATAGTAGATCTTCCTGGTGATGGAACTTTATGGTTAAAAAGTCCATCGGAGCTTTTTTCATAAAAGTTAACAATCATTGGGTATTTTTTTGAAGGATCAAAATTTTCTGGTTTTATTAACATTCCTGTTAATGCTTCACCGTCTAAAGATGTCCAATGTACCAATTCTGCAGTTCCCCAATTATATTCACTCTGTTGCGGATTAGCATTACTAATTTTAATCTGTTTCTTAAAACTTAGGTCAGAAGAAACGATATCTGGATAAACCTCAAAACTTTGTTTTGTAAAAATTACATTTTTAGTGTCTTTTGCCTTAATTGGTGTTGAAAAGCGATATGGATCTGAAAGTAATTGTTTTCCTTTATTGTTTTTTGAATTGAATTCAAAATAACCTGAATTTTTGTTTATTTCGTTAAATGTATAAAACAACCATTTTTCATTTTTATTTAAAAATCGTTCCTCTTTGTCAAGTTCAACATATCTATAACGAGTTTTAGAGTTCCTACCATTTGTTAACTTTGTGTTTTCACCATTTTCTGGATTAAACTTCCAAATATCAAATCTATCATACAATAGAATTGAAGTATCATCTTCTGTCCATCCGGCTAATCCGTATGATCTCGGATTAACTGGTGAATCATTTAATTCATTATAAAAGACCTTTCCTTTTGTTAGATTCGTTAGTTTTTTTGAAGCTAAATTAACCGTAAACCAAGTACTATCAACAGTATTGTAGCCATAAGCATATTTAGCATTAGGACTCAAACGCACACGTCCACTAATTTTAGTCAATATTTTAGTAGTATTTCCAGTATTAGTGTTTACAATTGCATAATCTCTCGCAGAATTCCCTGTCCACTGACTTTCTAAAAGATATGGTTCAGGGTTACTTAGCAATGCAAATTCAGCATTTCCTTCATTTCCAACTTCAGTTGAAGGATATTCCTCAGAACCTAATTGAACTAATTTATTATTTACCAAATGAATTGCTGTTGCATACGATTTTTTAGCATCGTTTTTAACTTGTAATTCCTGAACTGTATATAACCTGGGTTCATCATAGGTCCAAACTTCTACGTTTACAATTTCTTCATCTAATAAGGTGGTATCTTTCACTATTGGTGGTTTCGCTAAACCAAAATAAAGCTTCGTTTCATCTTTAGAAAAATAGATATCTCCGTCTGAAGAAACTCTATACCCTTTGGGTGCAGATGCAGGATCTAGTAATTTCTGTGCTTTAGATTCACCTTCAGTCCAAAGGAACAATTCATTTGGTCTTACTTGAACTTTTGTAGTATCTGCATCAACAACAAATCCTAAGTTTTTACCGGAATTACTAAAATTTAACTGGTAATATTTAGTTTTATCACTAGCTTCAAAAACAGGACTTAATTGTTTATTCTCTAGATTAAATACATAAACTCCAGCCTTTACAGTAGAATCTATTCCTGTTGAAGTAAAAGCCAATTGTTTTCCTTCTTTGGCAAAAATATAATCTGTAACAAATTTAAAAGTATCTTGTTTAGTGGTATTTAAATCTCTTAAAACTAAATGATAGCCATTGTCCTTTCCTACTTTTTTGGTTTTCTTCTTTTTCTTGTCTTTAGGCTCTTTTTTTATTGTATCGTTTTGGGTAGTATCTTTTTCCTTTTTTGCTACCTTAATTTCTTCAAGTAAATACGCTATATAGCCGTCCCATTTTTCAGGAGTTTTATAGGATTTTACATTTCCAATTTTTGAAAGCATTTTTTGTTCAATACTATAAATTGCCAAAGTATCTTTAGGTTGTTTATCTTTTTTTACTTTTTTTCGTTTTAATTCTTTAATACTGTCTTTCCAAGGTTTTACTGTAAATAACGCATATTTTGAATTATTTGTAAAATTTGGTCTTTCAGCTCTTTCGTGTTCATAAATAAGTTGCCCTTTATTGTTCTTTATTTTAAGGTGACTATCCTTTTCACCTTTTTCAACTAAGTACAAAATAGTATTTCCATCAGTTGAAATTTTTTGATTTTTTATGGCATTCCAACTATCAAAATCTTTATGATCTAACACCTTTTTTTGAGAAAAAGAAGTTGTTATAGTTCCTATAAGTAAACCAATAATTAGTATTTTTTTCATAATTGTTCCGCTATTTATATTTTTAATCTCTAATAATTCTACGTTTATTTAAATTGTATTTATCTCCCTTTTTAAGAAAATAAAAATCTCTGCTACCTAATGGTAACGTTATAATCTCGTTTTTATCATTTAACCACCTGGTACCATCATAAATAGCAACATAACTGCTTCCAATAACTTCAAAAATATTATTTGTAACAATAATACCTGTATCCTCATCTAAACCAATTCCCAATAACTCTGGGCGATTATCTAAAATATCAAACATATCAAATTGTCGGTTTCTTGCTAATAAATGCTGGTCAATTGCCACATTGGTTAAAAAATTCAAGCCTTCTTCGTGGTCACCCATCATAATTGTATTGGTTTTTGTGTCTCCACGGGCCAAATAAGAACCTTGAATGGTTGCGCCAGCCGAACTTCCAGCAATTACTCCGCCTCTATCTAAAAGCGCTTTAAATGCTTCGTGTGTTTTTGTGTTTAAATACGAATCAGCTAATCTCCATTGTCTACCACCGCTAAACCAAACTCCTTTTGCATTTTTTAAAGGCAGTGTAAATTCATCTGTGTTTGCTTCTTCTCGATTATGAGTATGTAAAACTATTACATTTTTAAATCCTTTTTTAAGAAAGCTGTTTTTAAAATTATCTAAATCTTCTTGTGAAATTACTTTACTTGTTCCGGCAGTAGGAATAACAACAATTGGTTCATTTGCGCCTCCAACAAGATTCATGAATTCTTCATAAAAATAGTTAGATGCAGCTCCGCCAACAATTAATAAAGTTCCGTTTTCGGGGCCTTGTGTTATAACTTCAGATTGTTTTTTAATAACATTTTCATTAGAATTTTGAGTAAATCCAACTAGGAAAGTAAATAAAGTTAATAGTAAAATACTATGTTTCATAAAAGAAAAATTATTTAGAATTTTAAAAGTACTATTTTTCTAAAAGAATCTTTAAATATGATGAAATTTATTTTCAATGAAATTTTTAAGTACTTTTCTTCATTTTATAATTATGCTATTATTTATTTCTTGTGATAATAGTATTAGTATTATTGAAGAAGAACCGGAAACCCCTATAGAAATACCTAACTTATTATTACAATTAAATGAAATCAAATAGTTGATTCAAGTCAGAATCCTATTTATTTAAAAGGTATTGCTTTTGGAAATGAAATTTGGCAAAATTAATCCTTGCCTTTTGAAGAGCATCAGGACTAAATTGATTATTAGTTCTTTAAAACCTATAGATATTATTAAACTATATTGAAATTTCAACAAATTTAATTCCTAAAGCTTTTTGAAGATCTTGAATTTTTTGTAACTCATTAGGCAGAATAAGGGCAATGGAAAAACCTGCTTTTCCTGCTCTGGCTGTTCTACCACTTCTATGCGTATAATATTCTAATTGTTCTGGTAATTGGTGGTGAATTACAAAACCTAAGTTATGAACATCAATTCCACGAGCTGAAACATCAGTAGAAATTAAAACTTGTAAACTTCCATTTTTAAAAGCACGCATTACTTTTTCACGCTCTTTTTGCTGCATATCTCCTTCTAGAGCATCCACAGAAAAACCTTCATCTTTTAAAAAATTCATTAAATTTTGAGTACCTGCTTTGGTTCTACAAAATATAATTCCCCTATCATTAGCTCTACGTTCCAAAATTTTAATTAATAATTCAGGTTTATCTTTAATAGTTGTTTTTATATAGTGGTGCGTAATATTTGCATTTACTAAAGTATTTTTATTAACAGAAATTTTTATGGCATCTGAAGACATATATGTTTTAATAATTTGTTGAATTTCTTCAGGCATTGTAGCCGAAAACAACCAAGTATTCTTCTTTTTCCCAGTATATTTTAAAATTCTATTTAAGTCTTGCTTAAAACCCATGCTTAACATTTCATCAGCCTCATCTAGCACCAACGTTGTAACCTTACTTAAATCTATTTCACCTTTTTCAATTAAATCTATCAATCTTCCTGGTGTAGCAACTACTACATGTGTTGTTCTTTTTAAGTTGCTAATCTGACGTTCAATTTTTTCACCACCATATACTGCCTCAATAAAAATTTTCGAATCTAAATATTTAGTGTATTTAAAAAGTTGTTTTTTTATTTGTTGTGCCAATTCTCTTGTAGGCGCTAAAATTAACGACTGTATATTTGATGAATTAGAATCTATAGCTTGTAAAATTGGCAATCCGAAAGCTGCTGTTTTCCCAGTACCTGTTTGCGCCAAACCAATTAAATCTGTCTTAGATTTTAACAAAACGGGGATTGTTGCTTTCTGAACTTCTGTAGGTGTCTTTATACCAAGTTCTTTTAACCCTTGAATAAACTCTTTATGAACTCCTAATTCTAAAAATGTTGCCATGATTTTTTATTTGGTTGCAAATATACTTTTATTAAATAGGAGTTTATCCTATTTCTTAATCAATAAAAAAGCTACTTAAAAAAAGTAGCTTTTAAAAGAGTATATATTTTAAATATTATATTTTTTTAACTCGTACAGCATTCATTCCTTTCAAACCTTTTTCTAGTTCAAAAGTAACTTTATCATTTTCAACAATTTCTTCTAAAACACCGCTAATGTGTACAAAAAACTTTTCTTGAGAAGTGGTATCAATAATAAAACCAAAACCTTTTGAAGTATCAAAAAATGAAACTTTTCCTTGTCTATCAACAGGAGCTTCTTCTTCTCTATCTTCTTTTTTAGGAATACCTATTTCAATGCTTTCTGCAT